>JAHWJX010000100.1 GCA_019348195.1 Pseudomonadota bacterium
CGGCTCGCCGCCGACGGTCTCGTCGGGGCGGACGAGGCCGAGGCGATGGCCCGCGAGGTCCGGGAGCGGCTGGCGGCGGCACACGAGCAGGCGACCGGCGAGCACGTCGCGGAGGAAGTGCCGCCGCTCGAGCCGTCCCCGCCCGTCTCCTCGGTCGAGACCGCCGTGCCGGCCGAAAAGCTCCGGGATTACGGCCGCAAGCTTACGGCCATACCCGAGGACGTGGACGCGCACCGGACGCTGCGGCGTGTGTTCGAGGGGCGGCGCGCCACGATCGAGGCGGGCGCGGGGATCGACTGGGCCACGGCCGAACACCTGGCCTTCGCTTCTCTGGTGGACGAGGGCTCTCCGGTGCGGCTGTCCGGCCAGGACTCCGCGCGCGGGACCTTCAGCCAGCGGCACAGCAATGTGATCGATCAGACCACGGAGGCGGTGTACACGCCGCTGAACCACCTGCGACCGGGCCAGGCCCATTTCGAGGTGATCGACTCGGCGCTGTCAGAGGAGGCGGTGCTGGGCTTCGAGTACGGCTACACTCTGGCCGACCCGAACACCCTGGTCCTGTGGGAGGCGCAGTTCGGCGACTTCGCCAACGGCGCCCAGGTCGTGATCGACCAGTTCATCTCCAGCGGGGAACGCAAATGGCTGCGCATGAGCGGCCTGACCATGCTGCTGCCGCACGGCTATGAGGGACAGGGCCCGGAACACAGCTCCGCGCGACTGGAGCGCTTCCTGCAGCTGTGCGCCGAGGACAATATGCAGGTGGCCTACTGCTCCACACCGGCCAACTATTTCCACATCCTGCGACGGCAAATTCACCGGCCGTTCCGCAAGCCGCTGGTGCTGATGACGCCCAAGAGCCTGCTCCGCCACAAAAAAGCGACCAGCAAGCTGGCCGACATGGCCGATGGCTCATCCTTCCACCGCGTGCTCTGGGACGACGCCGAGAAAAACCCGGAGAACACCACGGTCCGCTTGCGCCCGGACGATCAGATCCGCCGCGTGATCCTTTGCTCGGGCAAGGTCTATTACGACCTGCTCGACGACCGTGAGAAGCGGGGCATGGACGACGTCTATCTGCTGCGGCTCGAGCAGTTTTATCCCTGGCCGATGAAGTCGCTGTCCACCGAACTGGCGCGGTTCAGGAACGCCGAGCTGGTTTGGTGTCAGGAGGAGCCGCGCAACATGGGCGGCTGGACCTTTGTCGACCCCTGGCTCGAGCTGACGCTGGAGAAGCTGCGGGTCCGGGCCAAGCGGGCGCGTTATGTGGGCCGCCCGGCGTCGGCCTCCCCTGCGGCCGGGCTGATGAGCCGACACCAAAAAGAACTCGAAACCTTCCTCCAAGAGGCGTTCGCCTGACCATGTCCGACATTCTCGTCCCCACGCTCGGCGAATCCGTCTCCGAGGCCACCGTCGCCCGCTGGACCAAGAAGGCGGGCGAGGCAGTGAGGAAGGACGAGATCCTTGTGGAACTGGAGACGGACAAGGTGGGGCTGGAGGTGGCCGCCCCCGCCGACGGCACCTTGTCGGAGATCGCCGCCGAGGAGGGCGCCACGGTGACGCCGGGTCAGGTGCTGGGCCGCCTGGGGGCCGCCGGAGCCGGCGCAGGCGCGAACGGAGCGGGGAATTCGGGCGCGCAGATCGGCGGCGCGCCTGTGTCGGTGGCGACCACGCCCACGGCCCTCGCGCCCGGCGGGGAGAACCAGCCGGAGACGCAGCAAGCGACGCCTCAGGAAGCGGCAGCCCTGCCCAACAAGGAGCTAGAAGCGCCGGAGGCGCCGCAGGCCCAGGCCGCGGCCCAGGCCCAGGCTGCGACCCAGCCTCGCAACGACACCCTGTCGCCCTCCGTGCAGCGCATCGTAGCGGAAAACGGCCTGGACCCGTCCGGCATCGCCGGTTCGGGCAGGGACGGGCGCATCACCAAGGGGGACGCCCTGGCGGCGCTGGAAACGCGTCAGCCCCAGGCGCCGACCCCCGTGCAGGCCCCAGCGGCGCCGGGCGCCCAACCCCAACCCCGTGAGGCGGGGCCACGGGAAGAGCGGGTGAAGATGAGTCGCCTGCGCCAGACCATCGCGCGCCGGCTGAAGGAGGCGCAGAACACCGCCGCCATGCTGACCACCTTCAACGAGGTGGACATGACCAACGTCATGGCGCTGCGCAACCAGTACAAGGACGGCTTCGAGAAGCGCCACGGGGTGAAGCTGGGCTTCATGAGCTTCTTCGTAAAGGCGGCTGTGGCGGCCTTGAAGGAGATCCCGGCCGTGAACGCCGAGATCGACGGCACGGACATCGTCTACAAGCAGTTCTACGACATCGGCGTGGCCGTGGGTTCGGACAAGGGTCTGGTCGTGCCGGTGGTCCGCGACGCCGACCAACTCTCCTTCGCGGGGGTGGAGAAGACCATCGCCGCCTTGGGCAAGCAGGCTCGGGACGGCGCCCTGACCATAGATCAGCTGCAGGGCGGGACGTTCACGATCAGCAACGGCGGCATCTATGGCTCCTTGATGTCGACGCCCATCCTGAACGCGCCGCAGTCGGGCATCCTGGGCATGCACAAGATCCAGGAGCGCCCCATGGTGATCGGCGGCAAGCTGGAGATCCGCCCGATGATGTACCTAGCCCTGAGCTACGACCACCGCATCGTCGACGGCAAGGAGGCGGTGACCTTCCTGGTGCGCCTCAAGGAGCAGGTCGAGGATCCGGAGCGGCTGCTGCTGGAGGTGTGACTTCGGGCCGTCTCGGGCGGGACGACCGCTGAGTTGATTTAGCAGTGGCCCGGCTTAGGTTCCGCGCCTCTCTTCAAGGGCGCAGGCATGGCCGATCAGTACGACGTCGTCATCATCGGAGGCGGGCCGGGCGGCTACAACGCCGCCATCCGTGCGGGTCAGCTGGGCATGAAGGTCGCGTGCGTGGAGATGCGCGGCACCCTGGGCGGCACCTGCCTGAACGTCGGCTGCATCCCGTCCAAGGCGCTGCTGCACGCCTCGGAGATGTATGAGGCGGCGCGGACGGAGTTCGGCAAGCTGGGGATTCGCGTCGATCCGCAGCTCGACCTGCCGGCCATGCACGCCCAGAAGGACGAAAGCGTGGGCGCCCTGACCAAGGGCATCCAGTTCCTGTTCAAGAAGAACAAGGCCGAGTGGATCCAGGGCCGTGGGCGCATCGCCGGGCCGGGCAGGGTGGTCGTGACCGACGCCGACGGGTCGGAGCGGGAGCTCGAGGCCCGGAACATCGTGATCGCCACCGGGTCGGAGCCGACCTCCCTGCCCGGCGTGGGCTTCGTCGAGAACCGGATCGTGGACTCTACCGGAGCCCTGGCTCTGCCCGAGACGCCGAAGAAGCTGGTGGTGGTCGGCGCGGGCATCATCGGGCTGGAGCTGGGGAGCGTCTGGCGCAGGCTCGGGGCCGAGGTGCAGGTGATCGAATACCTGGACCGGATCACGCCGGGCGTGGACGGCGAGGTGGCCAAGACCTTCCAGCGCTCGCTGACCAAACAGGGCATGAGCTTCCGGCTGGGAACAAAGGTCACGGGCGCGGACGTGAGCGGGCCGCGCGTGCTGCTGACGGTCGAGCCGGCCGCGGGCGGCGCAGCGGAGACGGTCGAGGCGGACGTGGTGCTCGTGGGCATCGGGCGGCGGCCCTACACTCAAGGGCTCGGGCTGGAGACCGTAGGCATCGAGACCCAGCGCGGGATGATCCCCAACGACCACTATCGCACCACTGCGCCCGGCGTTTGGGTGATCGGCGACGTCACCGCCGGCCCCATGCTGGCGCACAAGGCCGAAGACGAGGCCGTGGCCTGCATCGAGCTCATCGCCGGCAAGGCCGGACACGTGAACTACGGCGTGATCCCCGGCGTGATCTACACCTCGCCCGAGGTGGCCTGGGTGGGCGCGACCGAGGAGGAGCTCAAGGAGAAGGGCATCGCCTACAAGTCCGGGAAGTTCCCTTTCACAGCCAACAGCCGGGCCAAGGTGAACCACGAGGGGGAGGGCTTCGTGAAGGTGCTGGCCGACGCCCGAACGGACCGGATCCTGGGCGTGCACATGATCGGGCCCCAGGTGGGCGAGATGATCGGCGAGTACTGCGTGGCGATGGAGTTCGGGGCCGCTTCGGAGGACGTGGCGCGTACAAGCCACCCGCACCCCACCCGCTCCGAGGCGCTGCGCCAGGCCGCCATGGGCGTGGAAGGCTGGACGATGCAGGCTTAAACGGCGGCCTAACCGGCCGGCTCGGGGTCCTCGGCCAGCTGAAGACCCCAGCCGAGCTGGACTTTCGCGCCCGCGGCGGTGAACCAGCTACGCCAGAAGCGTTCGTGGGAGGAGCCCTGCAGCTCGGCCAGGGCAGGCCGGCGCAGGTAGTGGATGCGGACGTCCACGTCCCTGAAGTTCCGCGGCAGGAGAGGGCGGGCGGCCTCAAGGGGGTAGTCGCCCGGCGTGGCGTACTGGTCCAGCCGGTCACTGTTCTGGGCCATGTCGGAAAGGAGGATCAGCCGGCGTTCCTCGACATTGGGGCCGAAATCCCGCGACTCGGCCGCGGTTTCGACCGTCTCCACGATCGGCGAGGACTCCGCGGTGCCCTGGGTTTCGAGGTCTTCGAGATAGGTGTTGAGCGCATCGCCCACCGAACGGCGGAACTCCGCCTCGACCAGGTCAGGATTGGTGGCCACGCCCGCGACCTCGTTCCCCCGGCGCACACGGCAACGGGAGAAGTCGCGGGCCACCGACTCCGGGTCCGCGTCGATGGGGCGGACGGTCAGGCGGCCGCCCACCGGCAAGCGCTGGTACTCCAGCAAGATCAAGGAGCGCGCATAGTCGATCTGCCGGGGCGAGAGCGCGTCGGTCTGGTCGACCAGAACCACCGTATGGACCTCCGGCACGATTTGGCCGCGCGGGCAGCCGGTTTCAGGGTCGAGCGCTGGCGTGCGGCTAAACCAGGCCAGGCCGCCGGCGCCGGCGATGGCCAGCACGCTAAAGCCCAGGATGAGCAGTGCGCGCCGATCCTCCTGCGCCTTGCGCGCAGAGCCGGAGCCCCGTGCGCTGTAGGGGCGGCCCCCGCCCGTGCGGGGCCTAGGCCGGCGCGCCACGGGCCGGTTCGGGCGAGGCGTGCGACTCTGGGATGGGGTCGGCGATGGGGGCCGCCGCGGCGGTGGAGCCCGCGAGGTTTCGCTCGGCCTCGGTGTCGATGGTGGCCTTGAGCGCGTCGATGCGCTCCAGCAGGCCCGCCACCTGTTCCGACAACCGGGCGTTCAGGCGACCCAGCACGTCTCCGTTGAAGTCCTGCAACTTCTGCGCGTCGGAGACCAACTTGTGCAGGGAGGCCACGGCGTCGGCCGAGGCGCGGCGGCTCTGCTCGGCTTCCGCGTCCAGGGCGGGGTTGCGGAAATCGTCCGCGACCGACTGGTCGGCGAACCAGGCGGGGGCCGGGTCGGTGCGGACCAAGCGGTTCTCGTCGCGGTAGGCCCGGAGCAGGGCGGCCCCGGTGCGCACCCATTCGGACTCGGCGTCACGGGCCTCCTGCAGGCGGCGCTCGGCCAGCTCCGCCATTTCGGCGATCTGCGCACGGGCGGCGGCCTGCCGTTCGTGCTGGTCCTCCAGATCGTTCAGAACAGCTCGGGCGTCGTCGAGCGCAGCGCCCTTGGCGTCGGCGACCGCGTCCTCATAGTCGCCGCGCGCCCGGCGATAGGTCTGGTCGTAGCGTTTATAATCCCAGTAGCGGTCGGCCATGTCGTCCCAGGCCTCGCGCGAGACGAACAGGTGCACGGTCAAGCCGATGGCGAACAGGCCCCAGGACAAGAGGCCCGACAGGCCGAACCAGCCGTTCTGGCGGATATGGCGCAGGGTATCGACCGTATAGCCGCCGAGGTCCGGCGTGCCGGCGGCGACGGCGGCTTCGGCCACTTCGCGGAAATGGGCCACGAAGAGGTTCCAGAGCAGGGCCCCGCTGTGGGCCAGGATCAGGGTGAACAGGCCCAGCAGGCGTTGGGGCGGGAACTTGTGGCCGACCAGCCGCCAGCCGACGCCGCCGGCGATGACGCCCAGCGCCACGTTCACCGCGCTGATCAGCGCGGCCAGCACCACGCCGCCGATCAGGCCCTGTTCGGCGATGCGGCGCAGCAGAAAGGCGTTGGCGAAGCTCTCCAGCACCAAACTGCCGATGATCACGGCGAAGAAGAGCAGAGAGGAGGCGCGGTAGTTCGCCGCGCGGTTCAGGCCGTGGCGGCGGCGGAAGTAGCTGAGGTTGCGGCGGGTCTCGAGCTCGGCTTCCCGGAGCTCGACCAAGCCCGAGCGCCGATCGTGCAGAACCGAGGCGATGCGTGCGTCCATGGCGGCCGCGGCCGCGGCCTCGTCCAGAGTGCGGGGCAGGCGTCGGCCAGCATCAATGAGCGCTTCCCCCAGGCGCTCCGCGGTAGCGCGATTGAGGCGGGCCATGCCCTCCGCGACGCGATCGATGATGCGTTGCTGCGGCTCGTTCAGGGTGCGACTAACGGTGGGCGGGGTGTTGGTGCGCCCCGGGGGCAGGGCGAGGCGGAGGTCTCGTCGCTCACCCGGGCACAGCTTTCCGAAGGCGACCAGTCCAGGCCGTCCTGGGGCGTCGGCGGTGAGGGCGATCGGCTGGGCGGCGTGGAGCAGCCGCACCCGGGGGCCGCAGGACGCCGCGGACGGCGTGGCCAAGGCCGCGCAGGAGTGCGGGGTGATCGCCGATCTGTGCGGCGCGGACGTGCCGGTGGTCACCGGCTGCGCGGCCTTCCTGCCCGACGAGCAGACCCCGGTCCCGAGCGACGCGGTCGAGAGCCTCATCGCGCTCGCGCACGAGGAGCGCGAGTCCGTCTTCCCGCCCGGGACGGGCAGCACGCCGTCGTACCGCCCGTTCGCCGAGAGCACGCCGCGCCTGGTCGTCTGCAAGCCGGAGAGCCGCGGTCTGGTCAAGAAGATCGCCGATCCGAGGCTGCGCGCGTTCAACCAGCGGCTGCTGGGGGAGTGCGGCTTCACGCACATCCAGGCCGCCGTGGACGCGGTGACGACCCGCGGCACCAATCTCTACGTCCTGCCCGGCACCTACCGCGAGGAGCCGAGCCACAACCCGCCGTGCGCCCGCGACTACGACGGCGGCGTCGTCGACTACCCGCTGATCGTGTCGTGCGGTGAGGTGATCAACCTCGTCACCGTCGCCGGCGACAGCACCGTCGACACAGAGCTGACCGACTGCAACTCGCTCTGCGACCTGCAGATCGAGGGCACCGGCGCGCGCATGGAGGACACCGTCCTGCGCGGCGGCTTCACCGCCGACGGCGACTGGATCAAGCACAACGGC
>JAHWJX010000101.1 GCA_019348195.1 Pseudomonadota bacterium
CAGGATAAGGCCGGCCGCGGCCGCCGTGGTGGCCTCCTCGCCGCTCGCTCCGGTGACGAGGAACAGGCCTTCCACGCCCGGCGCCGGCGCCGCTCCAATGAGGGGAACGAAGTCGCCCGTCTCGTACACCAGGCCCGACCACCGGTGGGTCATCTCCCCCAGCCCGGGATAGCGCGAGCGCGCCCAGGCATGCAGCGCCTCGAAGCGCGTCTGGGCCCCATCGGCCGTCCCGCTCTTGTGATCCTGCCCGCCGACGATCAGGAGGTCGCGGTCGCCTCGGGGCTGCAGCCGGACGTAGGTGTAGGGGCGGGCGCTGTCCCACAGCAGGACGTCGGCGGCCTCGCCGCGATCGATCTCGGCGGCGATCAGATAGGTGCGGTAAGGGACCTGCCTCCCGTGAAAGGCCGGCGCCACACCTACCGGGCCGTGGGTCGCCGAGACCGCCTGAGCGGCCCGCAACACCCCCCCGCTCTCCAGCGCAATCTCCAACCCGCCGCCGGCCGCCGCGCTCACCTCCGTGACTGCCGTGTCGCCGAAGATCCGACCGCCGGCCCGCTCAAAGGCTGTCGCCAAGCCCAGCACATACTTCAGCGGGTGGAACCGCGCCTGGTTCGGGAAGCGGAGCGCCGCGCCGGTGTCGACGCCCTGCAGGGGAGCTTCGTTGACGAAGTCCACGCCGAGCAGCCCCGCCCCGCGTGCGGCCGCGTGCTCGCGGTCCATCCGCTCGTTGTCGTCGACGGAGGCTGAGATCAGGTAGCCGTCCACCCGGGCGAAGTCGCAGCTGATCCCCTCCTCCCGGACGATCGCCTCGATCCGGTCCAGCGCCGCCGACTGGCTGGCGCGATAGGCTCGCGCCCCGTCCGGTCCGTGCTGCCGCACCAGGGTTTCGTAGAAGTCGTCGGGCTCGAAACTAAGATGGCCGCTCGAGCGCGCCGTCATGCCGCCCCCGACGCGGGCGCGGTCCAGCACCACCACGCTGCGGCCGTTCCGCTGCAGCTCATAGGCGACCGACAGCCCGGCGATCCCGGCGCCGATCACCACCACCTCCGCCTCGACCGGCCCGGCCAGCGGGGGGCGAATGGCGGGCTCCGCGTCGTCGAGCCAGACGGAGCGGCTCTGTCCCTGGTCGGCGTTCACGGGCGGTCCTCATTTGAGCGACTGGACGGAGCCGTCCGGTTCGGCTGTAAGCCGGACCTTCCCTCCACGGTTCCGCGTTCACCCCCCGCACATGCCTCTGCCCGCGCCGCCATCCCTGCCATTGACAGACGTGGCGCTCTTTCTCGACCTGGACGGGACGCTGTTCCCGTTGCAGGCCCGCCCCGAACTGGTCTGGGGCGATGCGGAAAGCTCGGCCCTCCTCGCCGACCTCCAGCGCGCGCTGAACGGCCGCCTGGCCGTGCTGACCGGCCGCTCGCTCCGGGACGCGGACCGCATCCTCTCCGGCGAGGTTCTCGCGGTGTCCGGCAGCCACGGGCTGGAACGGCGGGACGCCCAGGGCCTGGCCCATGTCGCTCCCGTCCACCCGGCCCTGGACGAAGCGCGCGCCGCCTTTGCGGCCTTTCAGGCCGCCCACACCGAACTGGTGCTGGAGGACAAGGGCCTGGGCGTCTGCCTGCACTACCGCACCGCGCCGGGGTTGGAGGCCGAGGTCCTGGAGCTGGGCCGTGATTTGGCCGCCCGCCTCCCGCTCACCGCCCAGCCCGGGTCCATGATGTTCGAGCTGCGCACGCCTGGAGGGGGCAAGGGGGAAGCCCTGCGGGCCTACCTGGCCGAGCCGCCCTTCACCGGCGCCTTGCCCGTCTTCGTCGGCGACGACCTCACCGACGAGCACGGCTTCGAAGCCGCAGCGGCCCTGGGCGGATACGGCGTGATCGTCGGGGACCGGCGGCCCACCGCCGCGCGCTTCGCCCTTGCGGACGTTTCCGCGGTCAGGCGGTGGCTGGCGCGGTCAGCGGCGGGAACGGTTGCGGCATGAGCCTGGCCGCCGACGAAAGCTGGGGCGACCTGGATCTGGCCCCGATCGGCAATTGCGCCGTCAGCGCTCTCGTCGATCGACGGGGCGCCTACGTCTGGGCCTGCGCGCCGCGGGTGGACGGCGATCCGGTGTTCAGCGCCCTGTTGGGCGGGGTGGACCCCGCCGCGGAACAGGCTCGGGGGCTGTGGTCGGTGGACCTCGAGGGGTTCGCCCGCTCCGAGCAGGCCTATCTCCGCAACACGGCCGTGCTGCGAACCGTACTGACCTCCGGGACCGGCGCCTCGGTCGAGATCCTCGACTTCTGCCCCCGCCATCGCCGCTCGGGCCGGACCTACCGACCGCTGGCCTTTGTGCGCCTGATCCGACCGATCGCCGGCAGCCCTCGCATCCGCATCCGCATGCGGCCCACGGCCGACTGGGGCGCGCGCGCGGCCGAGTGCACGGCCGGCTCCAATCACATTCGCTACATGGTCACGGGCGCCACGCTACGGCTCACCACCAACGCCCCGATCGGCCACATCCTGGACGAGCGCGTGTTCCGCCTGGAGGAGCCGCTGGCCATGTTCCTGGGCCCTGACGAGCCCTTCGTGGGCGACGTGCGCGAGACCGCGGCCGGCATGGCGGAGCTCACCGCCGCCTATTGGCGTGACTGGGTCCGCACCCTGGCCGTGCCGCTCGACTACCAGGCCGCGGTGATCCGCGCCGCCATCGCGCTCAAGCTCTGCGTGCACGAGGAGACGGGGGCCATAGTGGCGGCGCTCACCACCTCCCTGCCCGAATTCTCAGGGTCCGGCCGCAACTGGGACTATCGCTACTGCTGGCTCCGCGACGCCTATTATGTCGTGCAGGCGCTGAACCGGCTGGGCGCGGTCGACATCCTCGAGGGCTACCTCGGCTACCTACGCAATCTGATCGACATGGCGGGCGGTGGCCACCTCCAGCCGCTCTACGGCGTCGGCTATGAGCCCGCCTTGCGCGAGCGGATCGAAGAGGCCCTGCCCGGCTTTCGCGGCATGGGCCCGGTGCGGGTGGGCAACCAGGCCCATGAACACCTGCAGCACGACGTGTACGGACAGGTGGTCCTGTCCAACGTCCAGGCCTTTTTCGACGAACGCCTGCTGCGCCCGGCCGCCGCCGAGGACTTCCGCGCGCTGGAGGCCGTGGGCGAGCGCGCTTTCGCGCTTCACGATCAGCCGGACGCCGGTCTGTGGGAGTTTCGCACCATCGCCCGGGTGCACACCTACAGCGCCGTGATGTGCTGGGCGGCCTGCGACCGGCTCGGCAATGCGGCGGAGAAGCTGGGTCTCGACGACCGCGCCCGGCACTGGCGCGAGCGGGCCGAAACCGTCCGGGCCCGGATCGAGCGGGATGCGTGGTCGGAGGCCCACGGCCGTTTCGCGGCCAGCTTCGACGGCACGGAGCTGGACGCGTCCTTGCTGCAGATGGTCGATCTGCGGTTCGTGGCGGCGGGCGACCCGCGCTTCCGCTCGACGTTCGAGGCGATCGAGGGCGAGCTCCGCCGAGGTCCTTACCTCATGCGCTACGCCGACCCGGACGATTTCGGCGAGCCGGAAACGGCGTTCAACTTCTGCACCTTCTGGTTCATCGAGGCCCTGCATCTGGCCGGCCGCACGGACGAAGCCCGCGGTCTGTACGAGGAGATGCTCTCCCGGCGCACCAATGCGGGCCTGCTTTCCGAGGATATCGGCATCGACGACGGCCGTTTGTGGGGGAACTACCCCCAGACCTACTCGCTGGTAGGCCTGATCAACTGCGCGGTCCTGCTGAGTCGACCGTGGTCGTCCGTGCGCTGATGGAGCTTGTCTGATGAGCCGCCTGATCGTCGTGTCCAACCGGGTCAACCCGCCCGCCAACCCGGGCGAGGCCTCAACCGGCGGTCTCGCCATGGCGCTGTCCGCGGCCTTGCGCGAATACAAGGGCCTGTGGTTCGGTTGGAGCGGGCAGACGACGGACGAATTCAACGGCCGGCTCAGCATCCAGAAGGTCGGGGGCGTCACGGTGGCCACCGTGGACCTGGAGGCCCACGACTTCGACGAGTACTACAACGGTTTCGCCAACCGGACGCTGTGGCCGCTCTTCCACTACCGCATCGACCTGACTGCGTACGACCGCTCGTATGGCGAGGGTTACGCCCGGGTGAACCAGCGGTTCGCCGAGACCCTGGCCCCGCTGATCGAGAGCGACGACCTGGTGTGGGTGCATGACTACCACCTGATCCCCCTGGCCACGGGCCTGAGGCGTCAGGGCATCGCGGGTCCGATCGGCTTCTTCCTGCACATCCCCTGGCCGCCGCACCAATTGCTGGCGACCCTCCCCCGCGCCCGGGAGTTGGTGGAAAGCCTGTTCGACTACGACCTGATCGGCTTTCACACGGGGGAGTGGCTGGACGCCTTCCGCGACTACGTCCTCAAGGAAGCAGGCGGCGTCGAGGGCCCGGACGGGCGGCTGCAGGCCTTTGGCAAGTCGGTGCGCGCCATCGCCGATCCGATCGGCATCGATGCGGCCGACTTCGCTCAGGCCTCGCGATCGGAGGCGGCCGACGAGCATTTCGAGACCATGGTCAACAGCGCCGGGGGCCGCGCCATCATCGTGGGCGTCGACCGGCTGGATTATTCCAAAGGGCTGGAGGACCGCTTTCTGGCCTATGAGCGCTTCCTGGAGGACAATCCCGAGTGGCGCGAGCGCTGCTTCCTGCTGCAGATCGCTCCGACCTCGCGCGGCGAGCTGGAGGCTTATCAGGATATTCGGGCCGACCTGGAGACGCTCACGGGGCGGATCAACGGCGCCTACGCCGCGCTGGACTGGACCCCGATCCGCTACGTCAACCGCAACTATCGCCGGGACGAACTGGCTGGCGTCTACCGGGCGGCGCGCGTCGGGCTGGTCACGCCGCTGCGCGACGGCATGAACCTGGTCGCCAAGGAGTATGTGGCGGCGCAGGACCCCGACGACCCCGGCGTGCTGATCCTCTCGCGGTTTGCGGGCGCTGCGGTGCAGATGCCCGAGGCGCTGATCGTCAATCCGTTCAGCCAGGAGGACGTGGCCGACGCCCTCAGGCGGGCGCTGGAGATGCCGCGCGAGGAGCGGATCACGCGCTGGCGCGCCTTGATGGACGGCGTGGAGCGTGACGACGTCCTGGCTTGGCGCGAAGCCTTTGTCGAGGCGCTGGAGGCGACGCGACGGGAGGAACCCGCGCCCTCCCCTGCCGTTTGACGGGCGCCCTCTTCCCCGGATCGCCCCCATGAAGCCGCGCCTCAAGCCCCTGGACCAGCAGGTCATCGTGATCACGGGGGGCAGCTCGGGGATCGGCCTGTCCACGGCCCGGCGCGCGGCCGAAAAGGGCGCCCGTTTGGTGCTCGCGGCCCGAAACGCCGAAGCCTTGGCGGGCATCAAGGCCGATCTCGAGGCCCTGGGGACCGAAGTCGAATACGTCGCCGCCGACGTGGGCGACCGCGAGGACGTGCGCAGCATAGCCCAGGCGGCGATCACCCGGTTCGGCGGGTTCGACACCTGGATCAACGACGCCGGCGCCGCGACTTACGGCAAGATCGTCGACACCCCGGTCGAAGACATGCGCCGGGTGTTCGACACCAATTTCTGGGGCATCGTGCACGGCTCGCTCGAAGCGGTGGAGCACCTGCGCAGCCGCCCCCACGGCGGCAAGATCATCAACCTGGGCAGCGTGTTGTCCGATTTCGCCGTCCCGGAACAGGGGCCCTATGTGGCGTCCAAGCACGCGGTGAAGGGCTTCACCCACTCTCTACGGATCGAGATGCGGCAGATGCGGCTGCCCGTGTCCGTCACACTGATCAAGCCTTCCGGGATCGACACGCCCTACAAGGACCATGCGCGCAACCGCATGGACCAGCCCGCGCGCATCCCGCCGATCGTGTACGCGCCGAACGTGGCTGCCGACGCCATTCTCTACGCCTGCCAGCACGACGTTCGCGACCTGACCGTGGGCTTCGGCGGACGCGGTCAACAGCTGTTCCAGGAATACCTGCCGGAGTGGGCCGACACCCTGTTCGCCGCCTTCGGCTCCGAGCTGCAGAAGGACCGCCGGCCGGGCCACGAGATCAACCGGCAGGGCAACCTCTACCAACCCGAGCCGGACGGCCAGGAGCGCAGCGACCACCGCTTTGTGCGCAAGTTCAGCGCCTACACCGCGGCCCAGACTCATCCGCGCACCACGGCGGGGCTGGCTCTGGTGGCCGGCGCGGCCGCGGCGGGCGCCCTCCTGAGCCGCCGCCGTCACTGACCCTATCCGAAGGAATCCCCATGCCGACCATCAACAAGGACATCGCCCAACAGGCGCAGGACAACACCGACTTCCGCCGGGTGATCCTGACCAACAAGCACAGCCAGGTGGTGCTGATGAGCGTGGAGCCGGGCGACGACATCGGCGAGGAGACGCACGAGGTCGACCAGATCCTCTATTTCGTGGATGGCGAGGGAGACGCCGTGCTCAACAGCCAGACCTCCAGGATCCACGCGGGGAGCCTGGTCTCCGTTCCGGCGGGCGCCCTGCACAACTTCGTCAACACGGGCGACAGGCCGCTCAAGCTCTACACCATCTACGCCCCCCCGGAGGAGGAGCCCAACACGGTGCACAAGACCAAGGCCGAGGCCGAGGAGGCCGAGAAGCAGGCAGGCCACTAGGCCGGGAGCGGGCGCGGGGGGGCGCCCGAGCCTACGTCCGAACCTCGAGCTTTTTCGCGCGCTCCTCATTGATCTGGATGATCAGGGTTCGAACGAGCTTCTTCCTCACCTTCGCGGCCTGCTCCCAGTCCTGCTCATGCTCGTGCTTGGCCGCGAGCAAGACGTGGTCGTTGATCGTAACGGGTCTTTTGAGGACGCTTTGGCGTCGGATGCCGAGTTCGGCCGCATAGCTGAACCACAGGTCGGCGGTCCGCTGGTCGCTCCATTCCGACCAGGGCTTTGTGATGCCGCTGAAATGGAGAACCCCCTCTCCGCCATAGCTTTCGAGCTGAGGGACGAGTTGGCCGAACTCCAGGTCGTGGCTCAGGATGTTCCACCGGGGCGCGACGACCACCTTGCGGCCTTCCGCGACCTTGTTGATGATGCACTGATCGCCGACATTGAGGGCGTCGCCATGCTCCCGGCGAACAGCGTTGCAGCGGGCGAAGAAGTTGTTGGCTCTGAGTCGCCCCAAATCCATCAGCAGCACGCCGGCGTTCAGATCCGGCTCTCCGGCCGGGAGCGGAACGGTCGTCATGCGGCCGCCCTTGCGGTCGACGCATCCCCCGATCCAGGCTCCGCCCAGGTCCGTGTCGTAGAGTTCGCCCAGGTCGCAA
>JAHWJX010000102.1 GCA_019348195.1 Pseudomonadota bacterium
GTCAGCCCGTTCTGACGCCGCGCGCCGCGTCCGTCCCCGGCGGGGCCCGGGCTCGCACCGTTTGCGCCGCATTGACCCTCGCGGAGGCGGTCCCTAGTGTGCCGCGCCTTTCCGCAGGACCGACCGCCGCAAGCGCCATGACCCAGCCCCTCCGACTCGACCCCTCCCTCGCCGAGGCCGCCCGGACCGCCACCGCCTGGCCCTTCGAGGAGGCGCGCAAGCTCGTCGAGCGGGTGAAGCGGACGGGCAAGACGGAGGTGCTGTTCGAGACGGGCTACGGTCCCTCGGGGCTGCCCCATATCGGGACCTTCGGGGAGGTCGCGCGCACCTCGATGGTGCGCCACGCCTTCCGGGTGCTCACGGACGACCGGATTCCGACCCGCCTCGTCGCCTTCTCGGACGACATGGACGGCCTGCGCAAGGTGCCGGACAACGTGCCGAACCAGGGGCTCCTCGCCGCCCATCTCGGCCGCCCGCTGACCGAGGTCCCCGACCCGTTCGGCACGCACGAGAGCTTCGCGCACCACAACAACGCCCGCCTGCGCGCCTTCCTCGACCGGTTCGGCTTCGACTACGAGTTCCTGTCCTCCACCGACGCCTACCGCTCGGGGATGTTCGACGACGCCCTGCGCCGCGCGCTCCAGCGCTTCGACGAGATCCAGGCGGTCATGCTCCCCACGCTCGGCCCCGACCGGCGCGCGACCTATTCGCCCTTCCTGCCGATCAGCCCCACCACCGGCCGCGTGCTCCAGGTTCCCACGCTCGAGCGGAACCCGGAAGACGGAACCATCGTCTTCGAAGATGAGGACGGGACCCGCGTCGAGACTCCCGTCACCGGCGGCCGGGTCAAGCTGCAGTGGAAGCCCGACTGGGCCATGCGCTGGGCCGCGCTGGGCGTCGATTACGAAATGAGCGGCAAGGACCTGATCGACAGCGTCAAGGCCGCCTCGCGCATCTGTCGCATCCTGGGCGCCGAACCACCCCAGCCCTACACCTTCGAGCTCTTCCTGGACGAGGCCGGGGCCAAGATCAGCAAGTCCAAAGGCAACGGCCTGGGGATGGAGGACTGGCTTCGCTACGGCGCCCCCGAAAGCCTCGCCTTTTACATGTTTCAGAACCCTCGCGCGGCCAAGTCGCTGGGCTATTCCGTCGTCCCCCGCGCCGCCGACGACTACCTGTCCAACCTCGACGCCTATCCGGCCCAGGAGCCCGCCAAGCGGCTCGACAACCCCGTGTGGTCTGTCCACGCCGGCCATCCGCCCGAGCGCGGCAGCCCCGTCTCCTTCGGCCTGCTGCTCAACCTGGCCTCTGTGGCCAACGCCGCGGACAAGGCGGTCCTCTGGCGCTACCTCGCCCGCTATCTCCCCGGCGCCACGCCGGAGCGCGAGCCCTTGCTGGACCAGCTCACGGACTACGCGGTTCGCTACTACACTGACTTCGTCGCCCCCACCCGCCGCCGCCGCGCGCCGAACGCCCAGGAGCGCGCCGCCATGGCCGACCTCCGCGCCCGCCTGGCCGCCCTTCCATCCGACCTGTCCGACGGCGAAACCATCCAGAACGAGGTCTATGCAGTCGGAAAGGCCCACGCCTTTGACCCGCTTCGGGCCTGGTTCCAGGGTCTCTACGAAGTCCTCCTCGGCCAAAGCCAGGGCCCGAGGTTCGGCTCCTTCGCGGCCGTCTACGGCCTGCCGGAGACGATCTCTCTGCTGGACGAGGCGCTGGGCGGCGCTCCCGCCTAGTCGCCGACGTCCAGGGTCTCCTGGCTGCACGCCTCTTGCCGAGGGCCGGGATGGATTGTCGGTCGTCCGATCGCCCGGAACATCGGTCGCATGTTGCTCCCCCGCGATCCGCGCTTAAGCTGGGGCGGACGATAGGAGCCGGATCATGATTGGGAAGACCTGCGCGCTGGCGGCCGGCATCACTGCCATGGCCGGTGCGGCCAGCGCACAAACGCCGGCGGCCGAACCGCGGATCACCATGATCCATGCGGGAACCGTGCTCGACCGCCCGGGTCAGCCGCCCCGCCGCAACGTCACCCTGGTGGTCGCCGACGGCCGGATCACGGCGGTCAATCCGGGCTTCACCGATCCGGGGACCATGGCTTCGACCCGCAACGTCGAGGTGATCGATCTCCGCGACCGCTTCGTGCTGCCTGGCCTGATCGACAGCCACGTGCACCTGGACAGCGACCGGGCGGGCGAGGCCGGCCTGTTGGAAGGTCTCACCAACAACGCCCCATATTTCACCATCCAGGCGGCTGTGAACGCCCGCAAGACGCTGGACGCAGGCTTCACCACCGTGCGCAATCTGGGCGACAGCTCGGGGGCGACCCTGGCGCTGCGTGACGCCGTGGCCGCCGGCCAGCTGCCCGGGCCGCGCATCGTGGACGCCGGCCGCTCGATCGGCGCCACCTCCGGCCACGTGGACAGCCGCTTGGGGTTGGCCGACGAGATCCGCGACGCTCATTCCGCCGAAAACATCTGCAACGGACCGGAGTCGTGCCGTGAAGCCGTCCGGCTGCAGGTCGGCCGCGGCGTGGACGTGATCAAGATCGCCACCACGGGCGGGGTCAACAGCCGCATCGGGGCGGGCCTGGGTCAGCAGATGTTCGATGACGAGGCCAAGGCCATCATCGACACCGCCCACCAGCTCGGCAAAAAGGTCGCCGTCCACGCTCACGGGGCGGACGGGGTCAAGCTGGCGCTCCGCTATGGCGCGGACTCCATCGAGCACGGCACGCTGATGGATCCGGAGTCGATCGCGCTGTTCAAGCGCACGGGGGCCTACTATGTGCCCACGCTGTCCACGGTGAACGGCTACCTGGAACGCATCGCCGCCGACCCCAACGCCTATCCGCCGGCGGTCCGGGCCAAGATCGACTTCCGCATCGGGATCACCGGCGACGCGCTACGCAAGGCCGTCCCCGCCGGGGTCAAGATCGCATTCGGCACCGACGCCGGCGTTTCCAAGCACGGCCGCAACGCCGACGAGTTCGAACTCATGGTCCGCCACGGCATGACGCCGGCCACCGCCATCCATGCGGCCACCGTCAACGCCGCCGACCTGCTCGGTCTGGCCGCCGAGCTCGGCACGCTGGAGCCCGGCAAGCGCGCCGATCTGATCGCGGTGCAGGGCGATCCGCTCCAGGACGTGACGGTGCTCAAGCGCGTGGCCTTCGTCATGAAGGACGGGGTCGTGCACAAGGATGCGCGAAGCGCTCCGGCCCGCTAAAGCCGGCGGATGCCGCGCCGCCCCCGTCCGACCCGCTTCGAGCCCGACCAGACCACCACCGCCCCGCCCCTGCCCAAGCGGCGGGGCCGCCGTCTCGGCCGCCTCCTGGTCGACATCGTGCTGCTCTCGATCCTGGTCGTGCTGGGCGTCACCGTCGCCTACCGCTTCATTCCTCCGCCCGTCACCCTGCTCATGATCCAGCGCGCCGGCGAGGACGGGATTCGCAAGGACTGGCGCCCGCTGGAGCGTATCGACGCCGATCTGGTCCACGCCGTGGTCGCCGCGGAGGACAGCCGCTTTTGCTCCCACAACGGCTTCGACGTCGAGGCCATCAAAAAGGCGATGGAGGCTAATGAGAACTCCACCAAGGTCCGCGGCGGCTCGACCATCACGCAGCAGACCGCCAAGAACGTCTTCCTCTGGCCCCAGCGTTCCTGGCTCCGCAAGGGCCTGGAGGCGGGCTTCACCGGCCTGATCGAGGTGGTCTGGGGCAAGCCCCGCATCATGGAGGTCTATCTCAACGTCGTGGAATGGGCGCCGGGCGTCTACGGCGCCGAGGCGGCGGCCCAGAGGTGGTTCGGCAAAAGCGCCGCCAGCCTCACGCGCACGGAGGCGGCGCGCTTGGCCGCGATCCTGCCGGCGCCCCGCCGCTACAAGGCCGCCCCGCCCGGACCCTATGTCCGACGCCGGTCGGGCCGGATCGCGCGCGCCATCCAGGTGGTGCGCGACGACGGCCTGTCCTCCTGCGCCTTTGACGGGATCCGCCGCACGGACGGGGGTACGGAGACGCCGGAACCTCCGCGCCGTCGCGCGCCCGCCAACCAGGATGTGCTGGACGCCGCCCGCAACCCGGATACCGAGTCCGAGGCCCCGGTGGGCGCGCCCCCGCCGCCGCCCGACCCGGAGCTCCCCGCCGGCCTTCCTCCGGAAGACCCCGCCCCCGAGCTCCCGCCCGAAGCGGTCGAACCCGAGCCTGGGCCGGAGCTCGCCCCGCCGGAGGTCGAACCTGCACCCGACCTCCCCACCGACCCCGCATAGTTGTGAAGCGCGCTCCGTCGCCCTGCGTCTTTGAACCGCTTGACGCACGCCGCCCGCCTGCGCTCCATGCACGCGGGACGCGAACTCAGGGTCGGCCCCCCTCGCCGACGCGCACAAGGACAGCCCGATGAAACGCCGACTTCTCTCCGCCGCCGCGGGCCTGGCCCTCAGCGCCTCCCTCGCCAGCTGCGCGGTGACCACCGTCGGCGGGGCCGACACCGGGATGGCGCGGACGGACGGCGCGGCCGCTTCCCAGACCGGCGCCGGTCTGGCCCAGCCCACCACCGATTCCGTTGAAGACGCCGCTCGCACGGACCAGAACACCGCCCAGGTGCTGGAAGGCGCGATGGAGCCCGCTGTCACCGGCTCGGCGGCGCCCACGCCCAACGCCCTGCCCAGCTTCCCCGCCACCACCGCGGGCGCCCGCGCCTTTGTGGCCGACGCCGAGCAGCGCCTGTCCCGCGCCGGCGAGTTCGCCAATCGGGCCGCCTGGGTCCGCGCCAACTTCATCACCGACGACACCCAGTGGCTGGAGACCAAGGCCGGCGGGGAATTCAACGAACTGGCCTCGCGCCTGGCCAAGTCCGCCGCGCGCTACAATCGCCTCGCGGGCCTGGATCCAGAAACCACGCGCAAGCTGCAGCTGCTCCAGCGCGCCCTGGTCCTGCCCGCGCCGGCCCGCCCCGGCGCCGCCGACCAACTGGCGGCGCTCGGCACCAAGCTCGACAGCACCTATTCGACGGGCAAATTCACCTACAAGGGCAAGACCCTCACCCTGAACGACGCCGAGGACATCCTGGCCTCCTCGCGCGATCCGGCCGAACTGGAGGCCGTCTACGAAGGCTGGCGGACCATCTCCGTGCCCATGAAGGACGACTACGCCCAACTGGTCACCCTGGCCAACGAAGGCTCGCGCGAGCTGGGCTACTCCGACACCGGCGCACTCTGGCGCTCCTGGTACGACATGGAGCCGCAAGCCTTTGCGGCCGAAACCGACCGGCTCTGGAATCAGGTCCAGCCGCTCTACCAGAACCTGCACTGCTACGTCCGCGCCCGGCTGAACGCCAAATACGGCGACGCCGTCCAGCCGAAGACGGGCCCGATCCGCGCCGACCTGCTGGGCAATATGTGGGCCCAGCAATGGGGCAACATCTACGACGTGGTCGCCCCCAAGACCGGCGCCGGCCTGGGCTACGACGTCGACAAGCTGCTGGTCGCCAAGAAGTACACGCCCGAGAAGATGGTCCGCACCGGCGAGGCCTTCTACACTTCCTTGGGCCTCGATCCCTTGCCTGAGACCTTCTGGCGGCGGTCCCTGATCACCCGCCCGCGTGACCGCGAGGTGGTCTGTCACGCCTCGGCTTGGAACATCGACGACGCCGAGGACATCCGCATCAAGATGTGCACCAAGGTGAACGCGGAGGATTTCCAGACGGTCCACCACGAGCTTGGCCACAACTACTACCAGCGCGCCTACAAGGACCAGCCCTACCTGTACCGGGGCGGCGCCAACGACGGCTTCCATGAAGCGATCGGCGACTTCGTCTCGCTGTCGGTGGTCACGCCGGAATATCTGAAGCAGATCGACCTGATCGAGAAGGCGCCGGGCGCCCAAGCCGACATTCCCTTCCTGCTGCGGCAGGCTATGGACGGCGTGGCCTTTCTGCCGTTCGGCTTGATGGTGGATCGTTGGCGTTGGGACGTCTTCTCCGGCAAGACCACGCCCGAGCGGTACAACCAGCGCTGGTGGGAGCTGGTTCGACAGTACCAGGGCCTGACGCCTCCGGGCGAGCGGCCGGCCAACGCCTTTGATCCGGGGGCCAAGTACCACGTGCCGGGCAACACGCCCTATACGCGCTACTTCCTGGCGCGGATCTACCAGTACCAGTTCCACCGCGCGGCTTGCCAGCAGGCCGGCTGGACAGGGCCGCTGCACCGCTGCTCCATCTACGGCGACAAGGAGGTGGGGCGGAAGTTCAACGCCATGCTGGAGATGGGCCAGTCGCGCCCCTCGCCGGAGGCGCTCGCCGCCTTCACAGGCCAGCGCGAGACGGACGCCAGCGCCATGACGGCCTATTTCGCGCCGCTGAACACTTGGCTGACCCAGCAGAACCGCGGCCAGAACTGCGGCTGGAGCTGATCGGAGCGGCCGTCCCGGAGCGGGTGCGCCGCTCCGGGACGGAAACTTAAGGAATCCCCTTCACCCTGGGTCCTGGGCGGGATGCGCCCGCAAGGTGAGCCATGGGGATCAGGGGACTAGGCCGACGTTTTCTCGGGCGCGCGCTCCGTAATCAACGGGGCGGCATCGTGGTCACGGCCGCCTTCGCCCTCATGCCCATCACCATGCTCGCCTTCGCCGCGGTCGAGTTCCACAACTTCACCCGCCACCGCACCGTGCTGCAGGACGCCCTGGATACCGCGGCCATGGCCGTCGCCCGCGCGCCCCTCACCGCCACGGAGGCGGAACTGCGGGACATCTACGTCGCCGTCCTGAAATCTCACCTGGAGCTCAAGCCCGGACTGGTCACCCTGGT
>JAHWJX010000103.1 GCA_019348195.1 Pseudomonadota bacterium
GCCCTGACGCAAGAAGAGCCCCGAGCGGTGCTCGCGGCCCTTTCGCAAACCTGGATGTCAGTTCTGGACGGCGGTCTCGACGTTTTCGAGGTTGCGTTGAACGCCGCCCCCGATAGCCACGGCGGCCGTGATGATGACCATCGAGATGAGTCCCGCAATCAGCGCGTACTCGATGGCCGTGGCCCCGGATTGGTCGCGGAGGAAACGCCGGCAGAAGTCGCTCAAGCTTTCCTCCCGAGAAAGGGGGGGACCGGGGCGAAGCCCCGATCCCCCGGTTGAGACTTAGGAGGCGGGAGCGACGGCGCTCTCGACCTCACCGAATTTGGCGCCCACCGAACCGCCGATCTTGGTGGCGGCGGTGATGATGGTGATGGAGATCAGGGCGGCGATCAGGCCGTATTCGATGGCCGTGGCGCCGGATTCGTCCTTGGAGAAGCGCTTGAAGAAGGTGGTCATAGGGGTCTCCTTGTTCAGACTGAGCGAAAGTTGGGGACCGAGCCTTTCCTGCTCGCTCAGCCCTCGAACACTGGCCGACTTTCGCGCATTTCGCTTAATGGTCGCCTAACAAGCCCAGCCCCTGAAATATAAATCGTGGTTCACAGCGGTTCATGATCAACAACCGTTAACCATGTCCTGTTTTTGGGCGATCGACATCTGAGTCTCGCGCGCGCGTGCGCGAGAGGTGTTCAGGGTTTATTGACCGTCGACGGTCAGAGTGACGCGGCGCCGGGTTTAACGCCCGCCCCAGACTCCGTCGCAGGACACCCCCGATGCGCCTCTCCAATCTCCGTTCCGCCGCTCTCGGCCTCCTGGCCGTCTTCAGCGCCGCCGGCCCCGCCTCGGCCGACGGCGTGTTCGTGGCCGCAAGCGAAGCCAAGCGCGTCGCGCTGGCGGGCTGGGCCTCCGACGTCGTGGTGGGCGACCCCAACGTGGCCGACGTGGCCCTGGTCGGGCCCCAGACCCTGGTGGTCATCGGCAAGAAGACGGGCGTGACCAGCCTGATGGTCTTTGATCGGGCCCAGCGGGTGATCTTCCAGGGGCCGGTGAGCGTGGGGGTCTCGGGCGGTCACGTTGCGATGGTGCGCGGTTCGGAAGGCGGGTCGCCGGCCCAGGAACGCGTCTTCACCTGCGTCGGCGTGTGTTCGCCGACGTCGGAACGGTAGCCGGTCTTCAAACTCCTTTAGGAGCCGTCGGCTAAGCTTCCGCCCATGGTGTCCATCTCCCTCCCGATCGGCCGGCTGCGGGACTTCGCGCGCGATCGCGGCGGCACCGCCGCCATCGAGTTCGCCTTTGTCGCCGGTCCCTTCCTGTTCATGCTGTTCGCCCTGATCGAGCTAGCGCTGATCTTTCTGCTGTCCACCTCCCTGGACGCGGCCAGCGACCGCGCCAGCCGAGAGATCCGGACCGGACAGTTCCAGACGGCCGCCACCCACACCAAACAGGATTTCAAGGACAAGATCTGCAAGGGCATGACCTGGCTGGCGGGCAATTGCGGCAGCAGCCTGATCGTGGCCGTGACCACCTACGACAGCTACACTCAGTGGAAAGCCGCGCCCCACGAGCAGTTCACGGTGGTGGACGGTGAGACCGTGATGAAGCCGGAACCGGACTTTCCGTCGGACATCCCGCCCTCTCGGATCGTGGTGGTTCAGAGCTACTACAAATGGCCGCTGATCACGCCCTTCGTGAGCGCCCTGCAAAGGCTCGAGGGCGGCATAGCCGTCGTGTCCTCCACCCAGACCTTCAGAACAGAGCCGTACCAATGACGGTCTCCCCCCGCGGCCCCGCCGCCTTCCTCCGGCGCTTCGCCTGCGACGACCGCGGCGTTTCGGCCATCGAGTTCGCCTTCATCGCGCCCGTCCTGATCGTGTTCTACTTCGGCATGGCCGAGGTCTGCCAGCTGCTCATCGCCAAGCGGCGGGTCAGCCATTCGGGCGCCGCGGTGGCCGACCTGGTCAGCCAGACGGACGCGCCATTCACCACCAAGGACGAATTGCGGGATCAGATGTTGGCGGCCGAAAGCGTCATGGCCCCCTTCCCGACCGCGCCTCTGACCATGCGAGTCTTCAGCGTCACCAAGGAAACCGCGAGCACGGGGCTCATCAAGGTCGACTGGAGCTGCGAGGGGGTGCTTGGCGAAGTTCCGACCTGTCCGTCCGGAGCCCGCCCCAAGGCTTCGACCTTTGCACCCGCCACGCCCTTGAACCCCGGCGAGAGCTTGATCGTGGCCGAACTGAGCTACAACTACAGCTCTTCCATCGGCTACTTCATCCCCGGCGTGAAAGTGATGAAGCACAAGGCCGAGCTGCGCCCGCGCAAACAGGACGTGATCGGCTGCACCGATTGCGGCTGAACGCGCGACTCACGCGGGTGTGATTGGCGCCTGTCGGCTTCGCCACGCATGATGCGGAAACGGGGTGGAGGTTCCCCGTGGCGTCCGCCGCCGAGCCGCCCTCTAGTTCCCAGGGCCGCCCGGGGGCGGACGCGCTCCTTTTCCCAGCGCAGCCCGTGTCTCAGCGCAGCCCGTCGATGATCCGGGCCCGAAGCGCCGGATCCACCCCGAGCGCCGTCTCGATGTACAGGTCGAGGCTCCCATACCGCCCCTCGATGGCGGCCAGGGCCGATCGAAGCCATTCCGGGTGCACCTCCAGAAAGGCCTGAACCGCGTCGCGCGGCGGGCGGCGGCCGAATTCGCGTTCGATCAGGTCAGAGAAGCGGGTCACCCAGTCCTGAGTGCGCCGGGCCGCATTGGTGAGCAGATAGTCGGCTTCGATGTCGGCCCGGCTCACGCCCAGAAGGTGGTGGATCAGCGCCACCAGCAGGCCGGTGCGGTCCTTGCCCGCCGCGCAATGGATCAGGATGGGGCCGCCCGTCTCGCCCAAGGCCTCGAACGCCCGGCCGAACAGATCCAGATGGGCCGGCTCCAAGGGCAGCCGCGCGTACTCCTCCAACATGAAGGCATGCGCGGTTTGCGCGGTCAGCTCCGCTTCGCGGAGGAATTTGATATGAGGCGCCTCCGCATCCCCCTGGATCGCAGTTTCGATCACCTGGGCGCCGAAGGCGGGCGGTCGAAGGCAGGGATCGCGGCGGCGCTCGTCAGGCCGGCGCAGATCGACCACCACGGCCAGACCCAAGGCGCCGAGCCGCTCAAGGTCCCCCTCGGTCGCCCGGCCCTGGTGAGCGGAGCGAAGCAGCCGCCCGCGTGGAAGCGGGCCGCCAGCGCCGAGATAGCCGCCGAAGTCGCGGAAGTTCTCTATCCCTTCGAAGCGCAGCAGCCGATCGTCCGAAGAGGTCATGCGTGCTCCAAGGGCGCCGCCGGCTCGTCCAGCACGTCGCGGATTCGCGCCGCCAGCTCCGCGTAGGTGAAGGGTTTGGTGATCAAACGCACCCCCGGGCCCAGCCGGCCCTGGTGAAGGATGGCGTTGCGGGCGTAGCCGGTGGTGAACAGCACCTTCAACCCTGGCCGCGCCACATGGGCTTCCGCGGCCAGCTGTTCGCCATTCACGCCGCCGGGCAGGACCACGTCCGTGAACAGCAGGTCGCAGTGCGTGGCCCCATCTCGAAGCAGCGTCAGCGCCAGGCGGGCGTCTCCCGCCTCCATGACGCGGTAGCCCAACTCGCTCAGCACCTCGACCGTGTAGGCGCGCACGTCGGGGTCGTCCTCCACGACCAGAATCGTCTCCTCCGGCCCCCCTTCGGGCGCCGGAAGCTCGTCCGCCTGCGCCTCTTCTTCGCCGGACCCCAGATACCGGGGCAGGTAGATCTTGACGGTTGTTCCGCGGTTCTCCTTCGAGCCGCGCTCGGAGTAGATCTTCACATGCCCGCCCGACTGTTTGACGAAGCCGTACACCTGGCTGAGGCCCAGGCCCGTGCCCTTGCCCACCTCCTTGGTGGTGAAGAAGGGTTCGAAAACGCGAGCGGCGACCTCCCTGTCCATTCCGACGCCGGTGTCGGAAACGCAGATCACGACGTAGTGGCCGGGCGTCACCTCGACGTTCTGCTGAACATAGGATTCGTCGAGCCGGGTGTTGGCCGTCTCCAGGGTTAGCTTGCCGCCGTCCGGCATGGCGTCGCGAGCGTTGACGGCGAGGTTGAGGATGGCGTTCTCCAACTGATTGGGGTCGACTTCGACTTTCCACAGGCCCGCCGCCAGCACGGTCTCCAGTTCGATGGTCTCGCCCAGTGCGCGCGACAGCAGCTCGCTCATGCCGGCCACCAATCGGTTGACGGACACGGGCTTGGGATCGAGCGGCTGGCGGCGGGAGAAGGCCAGGAGCCGCTGGGTCAGGGTCACCGCCCGCTTGGCCCCGCTCATGGCGTTGTCGACGCTGCGCCGCTGCCGCGCCGCCTCCGCAGGCAGGCTACGGCCCAGCAGCTCGAGGTTGCCGACGACGATCTGCAGCAGGTTGTTGAAGTCGTGGGCGACGCCGCCGGTCAACTGGCCCACCGCCTCCATCTTCTGCGCCTGACGGAGCTGGTCCTGCACGCGCTCCAGAGCTTCCGCCTGACGCTTCTCGGCGTCGACGTCGCGGGCCGTGGCGAATATCCGGCCCGCTTCCGGCACGGCGGTCCAGGACAGCCATTTGTAGTCGCCATCCTTGGTGCGGTAGCGATTCTCGAACCGAGGCGTCGGCCGGCCCGCGCCCAGGGCCGACGCCTCGGCCGAGGTGCTCTCCACATCGTCCGGGTGAACCAGGTCCAGGAAGGACCGCCCTATGAGCTCGGCGGAGGCCCAGCCGAGTTGATCCGTCCAGGCTGGGTTCACCGCGTCGATGCGGCCGTTGGAACCCGCCACGAGCATGAGCTCACGCGAGACCCGCCACATTCGGTCTCGCTCAGCGGCAAGCTGCTGAGCACGCTGTTCGAGCTCGGCGCGTGAGCGGGCCAGGACATCGCGCGCCGCCACGATCTCGTCGAGGTCGGTCACGCCCGCGACAGCGCCCACGGTGTCGCCCGTGGCGTCCCGAAGAGGGGCCGCCTGGATGCGGAGCCAGCCGAAGCTGTTGTCGCCACGCCGGAAACGCACCTCCGCTTCGGCGGGCGCTCCGGTGGCCAGCACGCGCCGGACCGGCCATTCGTCGGGCTCGATGCGATGGCCCTCGGCCGTATAGGCTTCCCGCGCGCTGTAGCTGGCCGTATCGTTCCCTGTGCGCACCGGGCGACGCAGCAGGGTCTCCATGTACCGGTTGGCTTGGACGACCCGCCCGGCCGGAGCTTCGGCCAGCAGCACGCCCACGGGCAGGGCGTCCATGATCGAATTCAGGCGCGCTTCGACCATCTTCTGATCGTGGATGTCGGTGCAGGTGCCGTACCAGCGAGTGATGCGGCCCTCGGCGTCCCGCACCGGCAAGGCGCGACCCAGGACCCAGCGCCACTGGCCGTCATGGCGCCGCAGCCGGTACTCCACCCGGTACGGCTCCCCGGTTTCGAGGCATCGCGCCCAGAGCGCCTGGGCCTGCGGCTGGTCTTCCGGATGGAACATGCCCACCCAGCCCTCCCCGTCGGTCGAGCCTTCGGGCGCGCCGGTGAACTGGTACCAGCGGCGGTTGAAATAGTCGTGGAACCCGTCCGGCTGGGTCGACCAGATCATCTGGTCTATGGAGTCGGCGATGTCGCGGAACCGCTGCTCGCTCTGTAGCAGCGCCTCCGCCGCGCCCTTCTCTTCGGTGATGTCGCGAACTTCGATGACCGTCCCGATCGGCTGGCCGAAGTCGTCGCGGATCGGACTGGCCGTAAAGGCGACGGGGTAGAAGCGGCCGTCCTTGTGAACGAACACCGTCTCGCCCCGCTCCTGATTGTTTTCCGGGAAGGCCTGATCGATGGGGCACTCGGACAGGGGAAAGGGTCGCCCATCTGGATGCGTATGGTGCACCACGTCATGCAGCGGCCGTCCCTGCGTCTCCGGCAGGGTGTAGCCGGTGAGCTGCTCGGCGGCGGGGTTCATGAAGACGCACTGTTGGCGCTCGTCCATCATGAGAATGGCCACGCTGGCGTTGTTCAGCACGGCGTTGAGGCGACGGGTGGTCTCCAGATAGGCCTCCTCGGCCCGCTTCCGGTCGTCGATGTCCGTGCTGGTTCCGAACCAGCCGGTGATCCGGCCCGCTTCATCGCGCAGCGGCTCGGCGCGCGCCACGAACCAGCGATAGGCGCCGTCGAGGCGCCGGTAGCGGCACTCGACGACATAGCTCATGGACCGGGCGCGAGCCTCCTCCCAGGCGGCCGCGGTCTGGGCCAAGTCGTCCGGGTGCAGCGTCCGGAGCCAGCCCGGCCCCACCGACTCGGCTTCGGTCAGGCCCGAGTAGGCGTACCATCGGGCGTTGTGATAGGTCACCGCGCCGTCCCAATCGGCGAACCAGACAAAGGCGGGGATGGTGTCGGTCAGCGTCCGGAAGCGGGACTCGCTGGCCCGCAGGGAGTCTTCAGCGGCCTTGCGCCCACTGATGTCGATCACGGCGCCGACGTAGCCGAGGTAGGTTCCGTCCGGGGCGAAACGGGGCTGGGCGGTGTCGATGGCCCAGCTGTAGCTCCCGTCCGCCCGCCTCAGGCGGTACTCGGCGTGAAAGGGAGCCCGGCCGGCATTGGCCTGGCGAAAGATCTCGCCCGTTCGCTCCTTGTCCTCCGGGTGGGTCGCCTGCAGCCAACCGTGACCCCGGGCCTCC
>JAHWJX010000104.1 GCA_019348195.1 Pseudomonadota bacterium
GTTCGCCATGCGCTGGATCGGCGGGGGCGACGCCAAGCTGATGGCGGCCGCGGCCCTCTGGCTGGGCGCCCCTGGCCTGGCGCCCTTCCTGATGTGGACCACCCTGGCCGGCGGCGCGCTCACCTTCATGCTGATCGCGGCGCGTCGCCATGCGCGAGACTTCGTCGGCGACACGGGTCCGGACGCCTCCCATTGGGTAGGACGGCTGATGGATCGCCGGGGCGACGTTCCCTACGGCGTGGCCATCTGCGTGGGCGCCCTGGCCGCCTTTCCCTACGGCGTGGTCACGCGCGCGGTGATCCTGCCGTTCTAAACCTCACCCCTCCAAACCCGAGGCTTGGCTCCAGCGCGTGAGGTCCAGGAGTCGACGGTTGAGCCTCGCGGATCCCAAGCCGCGCCACCCGGCTCCCAGGGGCTGAAGCCCAAGCTCAAGCCCCACAAAGATCAGGCGTTTAGGCGGGCGTTAACTACACGCCGTCCACAGTCGGGACGACAGACGCCTCCCGGCTCCTGCGCCCAAAGCGCGCGAGACTTTTGGTCGGCGCCGCCCTCTGGAGCCCCCGATGGGAACCACCCGCATGCTGATCCTGGCCGTCGCCGCCGTGGCGGCCATGGCCTTGGCCTTCATCGTCAAGAGCATGGCGTCCGGCCCTGCGCCCGTGGCCGTGGCCGCGGCGCCCGTGGCTCCGCCCAAGCCGATGACCAAGGTGCTGGTGGCCAAGCGCGACCTGCCGATCGGCCACCGCCTGGGCGAAGGCGACCTGGGGTGGCAGGCCTGGCCCTTCGAGGCCGTCAACGCCGCCTTCATCGTCGACGGCTCCGCGGCGCCGACGCGCGCCGTTCCGACCACCGACAAGGACGGCAAGCCGCTGGACGCCAAGGCCGCCGAGATGATCCAGGCCGCCGCCCGCCAGGCCGAAGCCATGAAGGTCGCGCGCGCCGCGATCATGAACGACCCCGGCGGCCCGATCAACGCGCTCGCGGGCGCCATCGTCAAGGAGCCGCTCTTCGCCAATGAGCCGGTGACCGACCGCAAGCTCGTCCGTGCGGGCCAGAGCGGCTACATGGCCGTTGTGCTCCAGCCGGGCATGCGGGCCATGGCCGTCCCCGTCTCAGTGGAGACGGCCGCGGGGGGCTTCATTCTCCCGGGGGACCGCGTGGACGTGCTGCTGAGCCGCTCGCTCGGCTCCGGGCAGAACGGGGGAGCGGCCCAGTTCACCAGCGAAACCGTGATGCGAAACGTGCGCGTCCTGGCGGTGGACCAGACCTCCACCCCCGTTCCCGGCGCCAACGCCGTGGTCGGCGCCGTGGCCACCATCGAGGTCTCCCCCGGCGACGCCGAGGCGTTGAACCTCGCCCAAGCGCAGGGTGACCTGTCGCTGACGCTGCGGTCCTACGCCGACATCACCGGGCCGACCGGCCGGACAGTGCGCGCCGCGGCGCCCGTGGCCAGGGCCGCGGCCCCGGCTGCCGCTCCGGCGCCCCCCCAACCCGTGCGCGTGTGGCGCGGCGGCCAGGCGTCCGAGGTGACGCTGAGCCAGGCCGTGACCGCCCCGTCCAACTGATCGGAACCCCGATGCGCATCCTCCTCGCCGGCTTGCTGGTCGCCTCCACGGCGCTGACGCCCCTGATCTCGGCCCCGGCCTACGCCCAGTCGGTGTCGCTGGGCACGCAAGGGCCCGCCACGCGCGCCTTGTCCCTGCCCAAGGGCAAGTCGGCCATCATCGACCTGCCCACGGACGCCCGGGACGTGCTGGTGTCCAATCCCAAGGTGGCCGATGTGGTGCTGCGCACGCCGCGCCGCCTCTATGTTCTGGGGGTGGGCTCCGGCCAGACGGACGCCGTCTTCTACGACGGCTCGGGCCGCCAGATCCTGGCGCTGGACATTCGCGTGGACCAGGACGTGGCCGTGCTGGCCGACACCATCGGCCGGATGATCCCCGGCGCCCAGGTCAAGGTCGAGGCGCTGAACGACAGCATCGTCCTATCCGGCCTGGTGGCCAGCGCTTCGGACGCCGACCGCGCGGTCAAGCTGGCCGAGGCCTTCTCCGGGGCGGGCGGCGGCGCCCGCGGAGGGCCGTCCAAGGTGCTCAACATGATGACCATCGCGGGCAAGGACCAGGTCATGCTCAAGGTCCGCGTGGTGGAGATGCAGCGTTCCGTCATCAAGCAGCTCGGCGTGAATCTGAACGCCGTGCTGAACCAGGTGGGCGAGCCGCAGTATCTGATCGGCACCGCCCTGGGCTTCGGCGCCAATGGAGGGATCCTGGGGGGGCTCGGGGCCAAGTATGACTACGACACCACCAAACAGCCGGTCGCCAATCGGGTGAACCCGGTGACAGGGGTGGCCACGGACATCGAGGTGGTCGACCGCGAGTACCCGCTCTCGGGCATTCGATCCGACCGGGCCGGCGATCCCAACCTGAACCAGGCGCAGGCCGCGCTCCAGGCGCTCGAGCGCGTGGGCCTGATCCGCACCCTGGCCGAACCCAACCTCACCGCCGTGTCGGGTGAAAGCGCCAAGTTCCTGGCCGGGGGCGAGTATCCCGTCCCAACGTCTCAGGACATCACGGGACGCGTCGGGGTCGAGTTCAAGCCCTTCGGCGTGGGGCTGGGCTTCACGCCGGTGGTCTTGTCGGGCGGCCGCATCTCCCTGCGCCTGTCCACCGAAGTGTCCGAGCTGACCAACAACGGCGCCTTCACCTTGGCGGGCGCCGGGGGTCAAGCCGGTTTGACCATACCCGCGCTGAACGTCCGCCGCGCCGAGACCACCGTGGAACTGCCGTCCGGCGGCTCCATGATGATTGCGGGCCTGCTGCAGGAACGCACCCGCCAAAGCGTGGACAGCCTCCCGGGCCTGATGAACCTGCCCGTTTTGGGCGGCCTGTTCCGGTCGCGCGACTACGTTTCCGGCGAAACGGAGCTGGTCATCATCGTCGAGCCTTACCTCGTCACCCACACGGCCCCGTCCCGGATGCAGACCCCGGCCGACGGCTTCAAGGTGGCCAGCGACCCGGAAGCCGTCCTCCTGGGTAAGCTCAGCAAGCGTACAGCAGCGCCCAAAGGCGCCCCGCCGCCCGCGCCCTACCAAGGGCCCGTCGGCTACGTCATCGAATAGGAGAGCCTGTCTTGCGCCCCTCCCTACTCCTCCTGCTGGCCGGCTCCGCCCTGCTGGGCGCCTGCGCCACAGCGCCGGCCCCCGGGACCGGCCCGGTCAATCCGCTCGCCCGTACCCCGCTTGAGCAATATCCGGCGACGTTCGCCCAGGGTGTGGATGAGATCCTGCTCGCCCCGTCCGGGGCCCTCAGCGCCAGCCAAGCCGCCGCGCTTGGCGAACTTGTCATGCGCTGGCGCGAGGACGGCGAAGCCGGCCCCATCACCGTTTCGGCCGCGGCTTCCGGCCCGGCTCACGACACCGCCGCCGCTGCGGCGCAGGCCTTGGTGAGCTTCGGCGTGCCGACGGCGGCCGTGCAGGTCGCCGACGTCCCGCCGGCTGGTCCGGCCGCCGAGCCGGTGCGCGTGGGCTTCGCCCGCCTGGAGGCCGTGGTCGCGGACTGCTCCACCCGCTGGAGCAATCTCACCGCCACCAGGAACAACGTAGTCCACGCCGGTTTCGGCTGCGCCGTGTCTTCCAACTTCGCCGCTCAGGTCGCCAATCCGCGCGACCTGATTCAGCCCCGCGGGGGCGCTCCGGCCGACGGCGAGCGTCGGGCGGACGTCATGTCCAAATACCGCCAGGGCCAGGCCACCGCCTCCCAGCGCAGCCAGGACGAGCGCGGCACAGTCAGCAACTCCGTTCAATAGGGGCCGGCCTCAGATGTCTTCTCAAACCGTGGCCCGCATCATCGACCCGTCCATCACCGAGGAGGAGGACTCCGCCTGGGGCGAGGCCCCCTTCGTGGCTGCTGGACAGGCGCCGAGCTTCACCCGGAGCGAAGATGCCTGGCTTCAGCCACCCGCGGAGCCACTCCGTCCGCACGAAGTGCAGGATCTCCTGCGCAACGGCGAAACCCCTGCCGTCAATCCCGTGGGCTCCATGATCGCCGACGTCGAACAGGCGCTGGGCGCCGAGGCCGCGGTTGGCGAGCAGAGCCTGCCCCGCATCGGCATCGACGTCTTCACCCTGCAGGCATCCACTCGCGAGGCCGCCGATCGCGCCGCCGCGGACCGCCGCTTCCAGCGCGCCACCACCACCGTGCGCCCCGGGGGGGTGACCGCGGCCATCGAGCACTATGGGGCGCAGGGCACCCCCGCCCTGGTGATCGTGGAGTCCGACAAGACCGGCGCCGAGCTGCTGGGGGAACTCGATCGCTTGGCCGAGACCTGCGACGCGGGGACCAAGGTCGTCGTGGTGGGTCGGTTCAACGACATCGCGCTCTACCGCGAGCTCATGCGCCGCGGCGTCAGCGAATACCTCGTGGCGCCCCTCCAAACCCTGAACCTGATCAAGGCCGTCACGAGCCTGTTCACCGATCCCGACGCGCCCTTCATCGGTCGCACCGTGGCCTTTGTGGGGGCGAAGGGCGGCGTGGGGGCGTCGGCGGTGGCCCACAACATCGGCTACGCAATCAGCGAGCGGATGGGCACGCCCGCCGTGATCGTCGACTACGACCTGCCTTTCGGCACGGCCGGGCTCGATTTCAACCAGGATCCCCTCCAGGGCATGGCCGACGCCCTGACCCAGCCGGAACGGCTGGACGCCACCCTGCTCGAGCGGATGATGGTCCGCTGCACGGACAAGCTCAGCCTGTTCGCGGCGCCCGCCACCCTGGACAGCACCTATGAGATCGGCGCGGAAGCCTTCGAGGAGGTCGCGGCCAAGATCCGCACCACCGCGCCTTTTGTGGTCATGGACTTGCCGCACGTCTGGTCCGCTTGGATGAAGCAGACCTTGCTGGGCGCCGACGACGTGGTCATCGTGGCCACGCCCGACCTGGCCAGCCTGCGCAACGCCAAGAACCTGTTCGACCTGATCCGCCAAGCGCGTCCCAACGACGCCCCGCCGCGGCTGGTGCTGAACCAGGTGGGCGTGCCCGGCCGGCCCGAGATCCCGGTCAAGGACTTCGCCGCGGCCCTGGGCGTCGAGCCCTCGCTGGTGCTGCCGTTCGACCCCAAGACTTTCGGCCAGGCCGCCAACAACGGCCAGATGGTGCTGGAGTCGGGAGCCAAGACCAAGACCGCCGAGGGCCTGACCCACCTGGCCCAGCTGATCTGCCGTCGCGAGGCCCCGCCCCAGCGCGCGTCAAAGTCCATCCTCTCCGGCCTGCTCAAGAAGAAGTCCGCCTGATGTTCGGCCGCCGCACCGCCGATGCCGAGGCCCCGCGCCCGGCCCCGACCGCCCCCCCTCCGGCGCCCGCCGGCGGGCCCGTTGTCGCGACCCGTCCCCAGCCGAAACCCCTGGGCGGGGACGAGGACGGCTTCGGCGCGGACGATGAGTTCATTGTGGTCCAGCCGCGTCGCGAGACCTCCGCGGCCTTGCGTGAGCGGGCCAAGGCCGAGCCGACCGCGCCCATCCTGCCCCAGAACAGCGGCGGCCCAAAGAACACCGCCGGCTTCGAACAGCTCAAGGCGGCTCAAAACGCCGTCCAGGTGGTCAAGGACCAGACGGAATACTACCACCAGACCAAGACGGCCATCTACACGGCCCTGATCAACACCATCGACCTGAGCCAGCTGGCCCAGCTCGACACCAAGACGGCTGCCGCCGAGATTCGCGACATCGTCGCCGAACTGGTGGCCATCAAGTCGGTGTCCATGTCGGTGTCCGAACAGGAGCACCTGGTCCAGGACATCATCAACGATGTGCTGGGCTACGGCCCGCTCGAGCCCCTGCTGGCGCGCGACGACATCGCCGACATCATGGTGAACGGCGCCGGCCGGGTGTTCATCGAAGTGAGCGGCAAGGTGCAGCTGACCAACGTCCGCTTCCGCGACAACGTCCAGCTGATGAACATCTGCCAGCGCATCGTGAGCCAGGTCGGCCGCCGCGTGGACGAGTCCTCCCCCATCTGCGACGCGCGCCTGCCGGACGGCTCGCGCGTCAACGTCATCGCCCCGCCGCTCGCGCTGGACGGTCCCACCCTGACCATCCGCAAGTTCAAGCGCGACAAGCTCACCATGAAGAACCTGGTCGAATACGCCTCCATCAGCCCCGAAGGGGCGCGCGTGCTGGGCGTCATCGGCGCCGCGCGCTGCAACGTCCTGATCTCGGGCGGCACGGGCTCCGGCAAGACGACGCTTCTGAACACGCTGACCGCCTTTATCGACCCCACCGAGCGGGTGGTGACCTGCGAGGATGCGGCGGAACTGCAACTGCAGCAGCCCCACGTCGTACGTCTGGAGACTCGCCCGCCGAACCTGGAAGGCCAGGGTCAGATCACCATGCGCGACCTGGTCAAGAACTGCCTGCGGATGCGTCCCGAGCGGATCATCGTCGGCGAGGTCCGCGGTCCCGAAGCCTTTGACCTGCTGCAGGCCATGAACACGGGTCACGATGGCTCCATGGGCACGCTCCACGCCAACAGCCCTCGCGAAGCCATCAGCCGGATCGAGTCCATGATCACCATGGGCGGCTACGGCCTGCCGTCCAAGACGAT
>JAHWJX010000105.1 GCA_019348195.1 Pseudomonadota bacterium
CGAGCTGCCGCGAGGTCGGGATCGAGGCCTGCGCCACGACCCACCACACCACTGGGCCTGGAACACCGACTTGGCGATATCCAAGCCTACCGTCGTGACCTCTCCCATAGCTCTCCTCCAGCTCTCAGCCGCAGCCTGGCTGCTGCAAGCGGGGAGAGCCGTCCACCTCATCAGAAGCGGGCGTTCGATGTGCGATGCTACAGCGGCCGAAGACGTCGCTCGCGCGAGTTTCCAGGCGAAATCGGCGCGAAACAGAGCGCATCGAGCAAGCCGCGGGAGCAATGGCCGCAAATCCAGGAACTTATTCTCCCCGGATCGGCGAGATCGGACAGCAGGTTCAGACGATGGCGCTGTGGACCCGCCGCGCGGCTCGGTGTTTCATCCGCGTGTTCGTTTTGGAGACACTCTTGATGCAAGGCTGGATGAGCGCCGCCTGCGCCCTGGTCGTCGCGCTGGTTGCAAGCGCCTGCGCCTCGACCGCCGACAGAGAGCCCTTTGACGTGGTGGTGCGCGGCGGCTCCATCTACGACGGCTCGGGCGGGGCGCCCTTCGCCGGGGACCTGGGGGTCCGGGGGGACCGCATCGCCTACGTCGGACCACGCGCCCCGGGCCGCGGCCGATCCGAAATCGACGCTCGGGGAAAGGCGGTCTCGCCGGGCTTCATCAACATGCTGAGTTGGGCCAACGAGACGCTCCTCGTGCACCCGGAAGCCGAAAGCGACCTCAGGCAGGGCGTGACCCTGGAGGTGTTCGGGGAAGGCTGGTCCATGGGCCCCTGGACCGAGGAGATGAAGCGCCGAGAGCTGCAGCGGCAGGGCGACATCAAGTTCGACGTGGCCTGGACGACCCTGGACGAATATTTGCGGCATCTTGAGCGGCGCGGGGTGTCGCCGAACGTGGCGTCTTTCGTCGGCGCCACCACCGTCAGGATGCACGAGCTCGGAGAAGGAGATGTGGACCCCACTCCCGAGCAGCTCGCGCGGATGCGCGCTCTCGTCCGCCGCGCGATGGAGGACGGCGCCCTCGGGGTCGGCTCGTCGCTGATCTACGCCCCCGCCTTCTTTGCGGAAACGCCGGAGCTGACCGCGCTAGCCGGCGAGGCGGCCATGTGCGGCGGAATCTACATCAGCCACATCCGTAACGAGAGCACCCGGCTGGTCGAAGCCGTCGACGAGCTGATCGCAATCTCGCGGGCCTCCGGCGCGCCGGCCGAGATCTACCACCTGAAACAGTCGGGCCGCAGCAACTGGGGCAAGCTGGATGAGGTGATCGCGCGCGTCGAGGATGCACGCAGGTCCGGACTCAGGATCACCGCCGACATGTACACCTATCCGGCCAGTTCGACCGGGCTCGACGCTTCGATGCCGCTGTGGGTCCAGGAAGGCGGTCTCGAGGCCTGGGTCGCCCGGCTGAAGACCCCGGAAACCCGAGCCCGGGTGATCAAGGAGATGCGCGAGCAGGGGCGGCTGCGGGAGGCGGGCCCGGAAGGCGTTCTCCTGGTCGGTTTCAAGACGGCCGGGCTGAAGCCGCTGGTAGGCAGGACCCTGGCGCAGGTGGCCAAGGAGCGCGGCGTGAGCCCGGAAGAGGCCGCCGTTGACCTCGTCGCCGAGGACGGCTCCCGCGTGGACGTGATCTATTTCACGATGAGCGAGGACAACGTCCGACGTCAGACGGCCCTGCCTTGGATGAGCTTCGGGTCCGATGCGGGCGCGCGCGAGCCGGAGGGCGTGTTCCTGCAGTCGAGCACTCATCCGAGGGCGTACGGCAACTTCGCGCGCCTGCTGGGCAAATATGTCCGTGAAGAGAAGACGACGACGCTGCAGGACGCGGTACGCCGGCTGACCTCGCTCCCAGCTTCCAACTTGGGCCTGAAAGACCGCGGCGCGCTGAAGCCCGGCTTCTTCGCAGACGTTGTCGTATTCGACCCGGCGTCGATCAAGGACAACGCCACCTTCGAGAAGCCGCAGCAGTTTGCGACGGGCGTCTCCCATGTGCTCGTTAATGGCGCCCTGACCCTGAGCGACGGCGAGCCCACGGGCCAGCGGGCCGGCCGGGTGGTCCGGGGTCGTGGCTGGAGAGGCTGGCCGGACGGCGGCTGCCGCGCTTCCGCTCGCGACTGGGCGTGGTGAGCTGTCGGTCGACGTTGATTTGGCGGTGTTGCAGGCGTCGTCAGGGCTACCGCGGATACTCAGCGACAGCTCAATCCGGCCAAAACTCACGCTTGGCTCCGCTGGTTCCGGCGTCATCGGCGGTGAGATGCGCCCAAAGGACTGGTTCTTGACCCGCGGCGCCGCGGGTCATCTACTTCGCTATCCGGCGTGCTCCTACGGCGGGGACTGCACGCCAATGGCCACGACGGGCAAGAGGGCGAGGATGAAAAGACGTCTCCTGCTGTTTTGGGCGCTTCTGTTGGCAAGCTCACCCGCCCGGGCCGAAGTGCGCGATTGGGTCGAGGCGAACCGCGCCGCGATCCTGTCCGAGTACGTCCGGTTGCTCTCCATCCCGAATGTTGCGTCCGACACGCCGAACATCCGCCGGAACGCGGATAGATTAGTCCAGATGTTACGCGCGCGGGGGTTGAACCCGCGCTTGCTGGAGGGAGACGGACCGACCGTGCCGCCGGCCGTGTACGGCGAATGGCTTGTGCCCGGCGCGGGGCGGACCCTCGTCCTTTACGCCCACTACGACGGCCAGCCGGTCGCGCCTGAGGAGTGGCGCGCCTCCAAGCCGTTCGAACCCACCTTGCGGTCGGCCCGGTTCGACCGCGGGGGCGAGGTGCTGCCGCTGCCCAGGCCGGGAGAGCCGATCGATCCGGAATGGCGGCTGTACGGACGAGCCGCCGCTGACGACAAGGCCGGCGTGATGGCCATCCTGTCAGCAGTGGATGGGCTGCGGGCGGAGGGCCGCAGCCCATCCTTCAACGTGAAGATCTTCTTTGAGGGCGAGGAGGAGGCCGGCTCGCCCCACCTCGCCGGCATTCTGTCGCGCAACAAAGCACTGCTCGCCTCCGACGGATGGGTGATCTTCGACAGCCCTGCGCATCCGTCCGGAGCCAAGCAGGTGGTGCTGGGCGTGCGAGGGATCACCGGGGCCGACATAACCGTTTATGGCCCGAAGCGGCCGCTCCACAGCGGCCATTACGGCAACTGGGCGCCCAACCCGGCGATGTCGCTCAGCCGCTTGCTCGCTTCGATGAAGGACGCTGCCGGGCGTGTCGCGATTGCGGGCTTTTACGACGACGTCACCCCCCTGAGTGCGGCCGAGCGGCAGGCCGTCCAGGCGGTCCCGGCCGCGGACGCGCAACTAAAGGCCGAGCTAGGACTTGCCGGCGGCGAAGGCGGCGGCAAGCGGCTGGTCGAGCTCATCCAGGAACCGTCGCTCAACATCGACGGTCTTCGGAGCGCCGACGTCGGTGAGAGGGCGCGCAATGTCATCCCGACCACGGCGACCGCGACGGTCGACATGCGGCTGGTGATGGGCAACGACCACCAGCGGCAGTACGAGAAGCTGATCGCCCATATCCGCAGCCAGGGCTTCCACGTCACCGAAGCCGAACCGAGCGAGGAGGAACGTCGGCGGCACCCGCTGCTCGCGCGCGTGGTGAAGCGGGGCGGCTACAACGCCGAGCGCACGCCCATGGACCTGCCCATCTCCCGGGCCGTGCTCCGCGCCGTGCAGTCCACCACGGCGAACCCGGTGTACGCCGTGCCCACGCTGGGCGGCAGCCTGCCGCTTTCCCTGATCAGCGAGGCGCTGCCGGGAACGCGCACCATCACGCTGCCCATCGTGAACCACGACAACAACCAGCATGCCGAGGACGAAAACCTGCGGCTCGGCAACCTGTGGGAAGCGATCGCGGTGGTCGGCTCGATCATGACCATGCCCCAACCGCCCCCGGCCACGCCGCGCCAAGCGGCGCCGGCCCGCTCCATCGGCCGAGGCTCCGTCCAGAGATCGGCCCAGGAGGTCACGCCCGGATCGGCCCGATAGGCCACCATGCGCCGGGCGTCCCGCGGCGCTTGCAGCCGGTGCATCTGGATGAAGGGGCTGGTCGCGCCTCCAGACAGGGGTCTACGCGAGGGCGCTACGGCGGGGGCGGTCTAGAGCGGGCCGTCCCGGCCCCATCGGCGCCTGCGCGACCGGGCGGGGGAGGGCGCCTTGAGCCCTTCTTCGCTGCGATATAGGCCTCGACCTGCTGCTCCAGCACGGCGAGGGGCATGGAGCCGTTGTCCAGCACCACGGCATGGAAGTCGCGGACGTCGAAGCGGGGGCCCAGCTCGCGTTCAGCCCTCCCGCGCAGTTCGCTGATCTTCAGTTCGCCAATCTTGTAGCTGGTCGCCTGACCCGGATTGGTGATGTAGCGGTTGATCTCGCGGTTCACGTCGCGTTCGCTGAGCAGGCTGTTGTCTCGGAGATAGGCCACCGCGCGCTCCCGGCTCCAGCGCTTGCTGTGCAGCCCCGTATCCACCACCAGCCTGACCGCTCGCCACAGCTCGGTCGAAAGCCCGCCGAACTCCGAATAAGGGTCCTGGAAGAAGCCCATCTCCTTGCCGAGCTTTTCCGAATAGAGCCCCCAGCCCTCGCCATAAGCGCCGTAGCCGCCGAACCGCCGGAACTTGGGCAGACCCGTCTGCTCCTGGGCGAAGGCGTTCTGGAAATGGTGGCCGGGCGCGCCCTCGTGATAGCTCCGGGTCTCGACCTGCGCGCGCGACACCTGGGTCATATCGGCCAGGTTGGCGTAATAGATGCCCGGCCGCGAGCCGTCAGGGGTCCCCCGGCTGTAAAAGGCGATCGACGCCGTCGACTCCCGCCAGGGCTCGACGGCGCGAACCTCCAGCGGCGCCTTGGGCAGCCGGTGGAAGAACCGCGGCGCCGCGGCCATGGCCTGGGCCACGAAGCCGCGCGCCTCCTTTAGATACAGCTCCCGCCCTTCCGGGGTGTTCGGATATTTCAGCCGCGGCGTCGTCTCCACATGGGCGAAGAATTCGTCCAGCGTGCCTTCGAAGCCCGCCCGGCGCTTCACGGCCTCCATGCGCGCCCGGATACGCGCCACCTCCACAAGGCCGATCCGGTGGATCTCGTCGGGCGTCAGCTCGGTGGTGGTCGAGGCCCGCACCTGATCAGCGTAGTAGGCCTCGCCGTTCGGCAGTCGCCACACTCCGTCCGTGGAGGTCGCGAGTGGCCGTACCGCCTCCACTGAGGCGATCATCTGCTGCACCCCATTCCGGTAGGGCCCGAGCAGGGCGGCGCGACCAGCCGCCAGCAGCCGCGCCTTGGCAGCCTCGTCAGCCGACAGCTTGCCGATTTTGCTCTTGAAGTCCGCCCAGGCCGCACTGTCGGGCCCGCCGTCATAGGGCGCCCCGCGGATCAACTTGCGCATGTCGAGCAGGGCCGGCTCGAAGACGAAGCTGGGCGGCGTGATCCCCTTAGCGGCCCGCGCCTCGAAATCGGCGCGGATCTCCCGCCCCGCGCGCTCCATCGCGCGCAGCCGGGAAAGGTAGGCCTCCGCGTCCGCCACCGTGTCCACACGGTGATTGTTGATCAAGGACACCGTGATGGCGCCTGCGGGCGTCCCCTGGTCCGAAAACAGGAAGTCGTGATCGCGCCACTTGGCCAGCCGCAGCGCCTGCTCGCCATTGTATTCGGCCATCCGCAACGAGACTCGGCCCGCGGGGCTCAGCCGCGCGGGATCAAAGCCCGCCCGCATCTCGGCCAATTGCCGCCCCACCAGGGCCGCCTCCGCCCGGTCGCCTTCGGCCCTATAGTCGCCCAGCTCCCCGTAGCGATCCTTCAGCCCGAGCGAGGTCAGCTGCAGCGGATTGAGCGCCGCCCGCTCATCGAAGTGGCGGTCAAGCAGGGCGGTCAGCCGCTGATCCTCGGCCAGGGCGGCGGCGGTCGCGACCGTCGGGGCCGGCGTGGCGAGCGGGTCAGGTATGGCGGCGCACGCGGCCAGCAGGACGGCGGCCCCAAGGGCGGCGGTTGAGCGGATCATGGGGGATGAGCTTACACGCACATGTCGCCGCGCGCGCTACTCCGTGATCTTCTGGCGCGCGATCCAGCCGTTCACGTGAGTTTCGAGCACGTCCAGCGGCACCGCGCCGTTCTCCAGCACCGTGTCGTGGAAGGTGCGCAAATCGAAGCGTGGGCCGAGTTCCCTTTCCGCCTTGGTGCGGAGCTCCCGGATCTTCAGTTCGCCTATCTTGTAGGCCAGCGCCTGGCCGGCATCGACGATGTACCGGTTCACCTCCGCCTCTATGTTGCCGCGGCTGAGCGCGGTGTTCTCGAGCATGAACTGGATGGCCTGCTCGCGCGTCCAACCCTTGTCGTGCAAGCCGGTGTCCACCACCAGCCTGGTCGCTCGCCACATCTCGTAGCTCAAACGGCCGAAGTCTTTCTCCGGCGTGTCGTAGAGCCCCATCTCAATCCCAAGCCGCTCGGAGTAGAGCCCCCAGCCTTCGCTGAAGGCTGTGAACGATGCGGCGTGACGGCGGAACGGAGGTAGATCCAGTTCCTGCTGCAGCGCGATCTGGTGGTG
>JAHWJX010000106.1 GCA_019348195.1 Pseudomonadota bacterium
CCACGAGCACTCCGGGGCCAGCCCCATGCCGCGAGAGATCTCGAGCCATGCTCTCAACTTCGGCATCCAGCTCCGCGTAACTAACCACACGGCCGCGGAAGATGATGGCCGGGGCTTCGGGCGTAACCGCGGCGTAGTGAGCGAAGCCCTGTTCCAGACGAGCAGCCGTCACCAGAGCCGTTTCGGCGTTCGCGGGCATTCCGTTCGGGTTCCAGGCTTCTCGAGCGGGAAAAGGCGGGCCGGAGCGTAGTGCGCTGCACACAGCCCGCCTAGGTTGCTCGCCGTCGCACCCCACCCATCCGGACCTGTGGCGCCCGTAGCCAGTCTGTTCAGGAGGTTCGGGACCACAGGATAGTTCCAGCTGATGTTGAGGTCCGGTCTCTCGGACCGACACTCTGTTCAGACGCGAAGATGGGATGTTCTTTCGCAAGAAAGGTTCCGGCGGAGAGGGAACGGATTCCACCCGGCTCGAGAGGCGAGCGGACTCGCTATTCGCCCCTGCCCCGACCGTCTGAGCGCCGACGACGCGGTAGCCGCACCGATTAAGCCACGGAGAAGATAGCGGCTACGAGCGGGCGCTCCGGCCTCAGCTTCTCGTAGCTCACGAAGCGCCAGCGCCGCCGCTGCGGCGACCGGGGTGCAGGCGACTACGTCCACCCGATGGCGCCCGACAGGCTCGGCCGAAACTTCAGCGCAGCTCGTCCCAACCAGGTCTGGCTCGCCGACTCACCTACATACCCGCCGGCGACGGCTAGCCTAACCCCGTCCACTGAACCAGGGGAGGATCACCTTCATGGCTGCGCCCGCCCACGCCGTTCAGTCGTCAACGCCGCCCTGCGTTGACATCGCCCGACCGCCGCCCCCACTTTCCGCCGCTTCGCCCGGACACCCCCAACGCATGAACGTCGTCGTTGTCGAAAGCCCCGCAAAGGCCAAGACCATCAACAAATACCTTGGCTCGGACTACAAGGTCCTGGCCTCCTATGGCCACATCCGCGACCTGCCCTCGAAGGATGGCAGCGTGCGGCCGGACGACGACTTCGCCATGGAATGGGAGGTCGATCCCAAGGCGTCCAAGCGCATGAGCGAGATCGCGGACGCGCTCAAAGGCGCCAACCGCCTCATCCTGGCCACCGACCCGGACCGCGAGGGTGAAGCCATCAGCTGGCACGTGCTGGAGGTGCTGCAAAAGAAAAAGGCGGTGAAGGGCGCGGAGGTTCAGCGCGTCACCTTCAACTCCATCACCAAGGCCTCCGTCACCGAGGCCATGGCCCGCCCCCGCGACATCGACATGGAGCTGGTCGACGCCTATCTGGCGCGGCGCGCGCTGGACTACCTGGTGGGGTTCACCCTCTCGCCCGTGCTCTGGCGCAAGCTGCCCGGCGCCAAGTCGGCCGGCCGCGTGCAGTCTGTGGCGCTCCGCCTGGTGGTCGATCGCGAGCTCGAGATCGAGGCCTTCCGCCCACAGGAGTACTGGACAGTCGCCGCCGCGGTCACCGCAGGCGGCGAGCCCTTCCCGGCCCGTCTGGTCACCCTGGACCGCAAGCGCCTGGGCAAGTTCGATCTGCCGGACGAAGCCTCCGCGCTTCGCGCCAAGAAGGCTGTGCAGATGGGCGACTTCTCGGTTCAGGCGATCGAGACCAAGCCCGCCCGCCGCTCGCCCCCGCCCCCCTTCACCACCTCCACCTTGCAGCAGGAGGCCAGCCGCAAGCTGGGCTTCAACGCCACCCGCACCATGCAGGCCGCCCAGCGGCTCTATGAGGGGGTCGGCGAAGAGGGCGGCCTGATCACCTATATGCGGACCGACGGCGTCCAGGTGACGCCCGAGGCGCTGAACGAGACCCGCGCCTTTATCGGCAAGCGCTTCGGCGGCGACTACGTCCCCGATCAGCCCCGGATCTACAAGACCAAGGCCAAGAACGCCCAGGAGGCGCACGAGGCCATACGCCCCACCTCCCTCGACCGCGAGCCGTCCAAGATGCGGCTCGAGCCGGACCTTCAACGCCTCTACGAACTAATCTGGAAGCGCATGGTGGCCTCCCAGATGGAGTCCGCGCGCCTCGACCGCACCACAGTCGACATGGCCACGCCGGACGGCGCCACGGTGCTACGCGCCACCGGCCAGGTGGTGCTCTTCGACGGCTATCTCAGCGTCTATGAGGAGGGCCGCGATGACGACGTGGCGGAGGACGAACGCCGCCTGCCCGCGGTCGTGCAGGGGGCCGCCGCCCAGGCCCGCGACGTCTCCGCCGACCAGCACTTCACCGAGCCCCCGCCCCGCTACTCCGAGGCCACCCTGGTCAAGAAGATGGAGGAGCTCGGCATCGGCCGCCCCTCCACCTACGCCTCGATCCTCCAGGTGCTACGCGACCGCGACTATGTTCGCATGGACAAGAACCGCTTCATTCCCGAGGACAAGGGCCGCCTGGTCACCGCCTTTCTGGAGCAGTTCTTCAATCGCTATGTGGAGTACGACTTCACGGCGGACCTGGAGCAGAAGCTCGACGCCGTTTCGGCGGGCGACCTCGAGTACAAGGTCCTGCTGCGCGACTTCTGGCGCGACTTCCAGGCCGCCGCCGCCGAGATCGGCGAGCTGCGCATCACCGAGGTTCTCGATGCGCTCAACGACGCACTCGGCCCGCAGCTCTTTCCCGAGCGCGAGGACGGCCATGACCCGCGCCTGTGCCCCAGCTGCGCGATCGGCCGGCTGTCGCTCAAGACCAGCCGCTTCGGCGCCTTCGTGGGCTGCTCCAACTATCCCGAATGCCGCTTCACCCGCGCGATCGGCCAGCCCGAAGAGGGCGCGGAGGAGAGCGGCGACCGGGAACTCGGCGCCGACCCGGCCACGGGCCTGCCCGTGCACCTGAAGGTGGGCCGCTTCGGCCCTTACGTTCAGCTGGGCGAGGCTGGGGGCAAGGACGACAAGCCCAAACGCTCCAGCCTGCCCAAGGGCTGGACCGCCGCCTCCGTGGATCTCGACCGCGCGCTCAAGCTGCTGGATCTGCCGCGCGAAGTGGGGCTCCACCCCGAGGATCGCGAGCCCATGCTGGCCGGCCTTGGCCGCTACGGCCCCTACATCCAGGTCGGCAAGACCTACGCCAATCTGGAGACCATCGAGGACGTCTTCGAGATCGGGCTCAACCGCGCGGTGGCCCTGATCGCCGAGAAGCGCGCCGGCGGCGGCCGGCCCCAGCGCGGCGCCGCGGCCAAGCCCCTCAAGGAGTTCGGCGCCCATCCGACTTTGGGCGACCCGATCGTGGCGCTCTCCGGACGCTACGGCGACTACCTCAAGGCGGGCGCCTTGAACGTCACCCTCCCCAAGGGGACGGACCTGGAGGCGCTCACCCCGGAACAGGCCATCGCGCTCGTTGACGCCAAGGCGGCGCTGGGCCCCAGCAAACCAAAGCGGGGAGCCAAAGCCCCGGCCCGCTCGCCCGCCCCGAAGGGGCCCAAGCGCGCCGCGCCCAAGAAGAAGGTCCAGGTCTGATCTGAACGGGGTTCCGCTCATCGGGGGGAGCGGCGGCCGGGGCCTCCGTTCGGGTGGCGCGCCGAAACGATCCGGCCGAGAAGGCCTGGGCGCCCGCCTGCCCGGGCCTCAGCGGAGCCACGCCTATGATCCTCAATCAGGTCACCCTCCCGGCGCTGGACTATGAGGCCTCCGTCGCCTTTTATCGCCGCCTCGGCCTGACCCAGATCGTGCACGCGCCGCCGCGCTACGCCCGCTTCGAAGGTCAAGGCGGCGCAACCTTGTCCATCCACATCGTGGAGGGAGCCCCGACCCCGCCCGGGGTGGTCGTCTACTTCGAGTCATCGACGCTGGACGACACCGTGGCCCGTCTCCAAAGCGAGGGCGTCCAGTTCGATCGAGGTCCCCAGGACGAAACCTGGCTCTGGCGCGAAGCCCGCCTGCGCGACCCTGCCGGCAACGAGCTCCGCCTCTACGCCGCCGGCGAGAACCGCCGGTTTCCGCCATGGCGGCTGGAGACGGGCGGGGAGCACCCCGCTTAGCGCTTCTTCCCCAGGTGCACCGCGACGTCCTTGGTGAGCTGCCCCGCCGCTCGAACGGCCGCCGTGATCTGCTCCTTGGTCACGCCCCAGCGCTTCATCCAGAACTCCACCTGGTGGCGGTCCGACAGGTCGATCCGTTCGGCGGCGCGGAAGTCGCGTCGCCCCTTTTCCTTGCTCATGATTTCGCCGCCTCCCTGCAACTGGCCACCAACTCCGGCACGGAGCTCCCGCCGGAGTTTCGCCGGCCCCGCGCTGGGCGCGCACCCGCCAGGGCGATAGCGATCAACAGGGCAAGGCGTCGACTCACGTCACCGCTCCTTCAGCGTCGGTGGGCTCGGTCCGGCTTCGCGGGGTCAGCGTCAAGGCCAGCCGCCCCAGCAAGGCCCAGCCCGCACCCAGGCTCCAGCCGGCCAGCACGTCCGTGGGCCAGTGCACGCCCAGGTAAACCCGGCTGGCGCCCACCCCCACGGTCAGGATCACCGCCACGGTGAAGATGAAGGCCTTGCTCCGCCGTCGCTCCTCCAGGCTGGCCAGCACCGCCGCCGTGGTTAGGAAGGCGGCCGCCGACAGGGTCGAATGGCCGCTGGGGAAGCTGTGCGAGTAAACATAGCTCCCGTGCGGCACGAGGTCCGGCCGCGCCCGGTCGAACAGGGTCTTGAGCGCCTCGCTGGAGATCAGGGCCGCCGTCATCGTCCCGGCGAGCACCCCCGCCTGCCGCCCGAGCCTGTGGAACAACAGGGCCGCGACCACCACGACCGTCCAGATCGTCAGAACCGTGAACCCGCCCAGCCCGGTGACGTCCCGCGCAGCCTCTTCGAACCACTGCGGCCCCAGGGGATCGCCCAAGGCGCCGGGGGTGCGCAGGGCCAGCAGCATCCGCCGGTCCACCGCCGTCGTCTCCCCTTCCCCCACTTCGTCGGAGATCGTCAGAAAGGCCCAGACCGTCGCGCTCACGCCGCCCAGCGCCAGCAAGGTGCGGAACTCCAGCCGTCTGAACTGACCGATGATCCACGCCGCTCGGCCCTGGCTGATGGGCGGGCGCTGCGTCCAGCCGCCGGAGATCGGTCCGCATCCTTCGCTCGGCTTCATCGCAGGCTCGGCCCGGGCTCATGCACTGCTCACCTCCCTGTCGGGGTCTGCTCGCCGGAACGCCGACCCGAGCCTTCGGGTCCAAGCTGAGATCTGCGCCGGGCTTGTTTAGGTGATCGCGACCGGCGCGCCCCGGGGTCAACGGAACTTGCTGCACAGCTTGGGCGTTTGATTCTCCGTGAGACGCGCTGTCGTGCGTCCTGCCCGCAGCGCGTCGTCCTGCTCAGGAGACGTGACCATGGGAACTCTACACCTTCCGAAACTGCATGGGCATGGCGTGCGTCGCTCAGGCCACCGTTCGGCCGGCGACCCAGACCACCCCCCGCACCGTCAACTTGTTGAGCGGCTGGAGAGCATGGAACGGGTCATCGACCTGCTTGTGCTCGTGCTGGTCTTCGTGCTTGCGGCAGCGATGCTGTATGGGCTGGCGACAGCCTCCGGGACGGCGGACTGGCTGAAGTAGAAGACCGCGTCGGCGCGCAGGCGCTTGACGGCGGGCGCCGCGCGTCGCAGGCGGAGTCATGAGACCGCCTCGCCCGCCCCGTCCCCCGCGTCCCGCACGCCCGGCCCGAACTCCGCTGGGCGTGCCGAACCGCGACGCGGTCCTGGCCTTCATTCGCGAGAACGGAGAGGCCAGCCCCGCGGACCTCGCCGCCCACTTCGGCCTGAGAGGGGCCGACCGCCGCGCGCTTCGTGAGCTCCTGCGCGAGCTGCAGGGCGAAGGCCGCACGGCCTCCCGCGGTCGCCGACGCGTGTCGGAAGCGGGCGCCTTTCCCCCGGTCGGCGTGGCGGACGTGGTCGAGCGCGATGCGGACGGCGAACTCTATGTCCGGCTCACCAAGGCGTCGGACGACCTTCCCCTGGCTCGCCTGGCCCCGCCCGACAAGGCCGAGCGCGCGACAACCGCGCCCGGCCTGGGCGACCGCGTCCTGGTTCGCTTCGTCCCCGGTCCGGACGGCCCCGAAGCCCGCCTGATCAAGCGCCTGGGCCAGAGCGCGCACCGCATCTTGGGCGTGGTCCGCAAGGTCCGCCGCGAGGTGCGCGTCGAACCGGTCGACCGCCGCTCGAAAGAGGTCCTCCTGCTCCCGCCGCACGAGTCCGAGCACCTGACCGACGGCGATCTGGTCCTGGCCGCGATCGACAGCGGCGGCGGTCGCGAACGCTTCGGGCCCAAGCCGGGAACGCTGCTGGAAGTGGTGGGCCGCGAGGACCAGCCCCGCGCCGCGTCCCTGATCGCCGTCCACACCCACGGCATCGTCCAGGGTTTCAGCCCCGAGGCCGAAGCGGAGGCCGGCGAGGCCGCCGCGCCCACGCTGGGCCGGCGCACCGACCTGCGTCACCTGCCCCTGATCACCATCGATCCTGCCGACGCGCGCGACCACGACGAC
>JAHWJX010000107.1 GCA_019348195.1 Pseudomonadota bacterium
TGATTACGATCCAGATGCGCCCGGCCCCTTCGCATTGTCGGACGCAAACCGCATCCGTGGCGTTCTCGGGATGGCGGGCTTCGAGGACATCGAGATCGCGGCCCAGGACGAGCAGGTTGGAAGCGGCGACATCGATACGATGCTGGCCGTGTGTTCACGCGTAGGAGCACTGGGCAAGATTCTTCGGGAAAATCCCAAGCTGCGGGGCGCAGCGCTTCCTGCGGTGCGGTCCGCGCTTGCGGTGCACAATGGACCTGATGGGGTCAAGCTCAACGCAGCGACTTGGGTCGTGACGGCTCGCTGTCCCGACGGGGAGTCGGTCTAGTGCGAGCGGTCGGGGAGCACGGCGAGGAGGTGGGCACTGTCAGAGTGCATCACCGGCGGGTAATCGGAGGGGAGTTCGGCATAGCGCTGGGCCCAGGCGCCGATGTCGAGATCCCTCTCGAGCCTGCTCAACGCCTCCGAGACGTCGCCAAGGACCCAGAACGAGGACATTGCGGCCCTGATCCTGGGATCGAGATAGGCAGCGGGCCGCCGCCAGTAGGCGCTCAGGAAGCCGTCCCTGCAGTCGTGCGGAATCGGCACCGGAGAGAAATCCACCGGCCCGAGCCAGGCCTCGTAGTCAGTCATCCGCGGCATCTGCGCTTCGTCCAGGGCGGTAAGCCCCGGAATGTAGTCCGCAAGCCAGAAGCCTCGGAAGGAAGGGTCGTAGGTCAGGATCACGATGCGGTCCCGCGTCACCCGGCGCATCTCCCTGAGACCGGTCGCCTTGTTGGACCAATGGTGAACCGTGAGGATCGCCATCGAGGCGTCGAAGGCGCCGTCATGGAACGGCAGCGCTTCTGCGCGCGCGCGGACGACCTTGGCCGCCGAGGGCGGACGTTGCCTGACCATCTCCGTCGAGGGCTCGACGGCAGTGACCTGCCTGTCAGCCGGTTCGTAGGACCCCGTACCGGCTCCGACGTTCAAGACGGTTCTTGCCGGTCCGAGAGCCGCCCCGACCCTGGCTGCTATGCGAGGGTCGGGCTTTCGGAGCTCGGCATAGTTGACGCCGATCCTGTCGTAGGAACTGCTCATAGCTCAGGGTAAGCCAAGGCGGCCGGCTTGTCGCGAAGCGCCGCTCTCCGTTGGAGGCCGACCTTCAGAGCTGCACGCCCTGCCGCCCTGCGGTGGTGCACTTCAGGTCGTTGATAACCCGCAGCCGCGACGGACGAGCTCTCGTGGCTCGATCAGGAGGTGAACACGTCTCCGGCCGTGATCCTTCGGACGTCGCCGTCCGGGAGCCGCAGGCGGAGCGCGCCGTCCAGCTCCAGCGCCTCGGCCACGCCGTGCAGCGTCTCCTGGCCAAGGCGGGCGACCACCGGGCGGCCCAGGCCCGCGGCGCGCTCCGTCCAGGCGGCTTGGATCGGGGCGAAGCCGTCGCGCTCCCAGGCGGCGCGCCAGCGGCCGAAAGCGTCGGCCAGGCGGTTCAGCGCCGCGTCGAAGCTGGGGGGACCGGAGACGTCCGCGCGGAGATGGGCGGCCAGGTGCGTCGCCGGCCGCTCCGTCCCCTCCGGATGGGAGACCAGATTGACGCCGATCCCCACCGCCAGCCAGAGGCCCTGCGCCGCGGAGCCGGACTCGATCAGCACGCCGCTGGCCTTGCCCCCGGCGATGAGGAGGTCGTTGGGCCATTTCAGCGAGAGCAGGGCGCGGGGGACATAGGCTTCGGCCAAGTCGAAGACAGCCAGGGCGGCCACGAAGGAGATCTGGGCCGCCTCCCCCGCCGGCTTGCCAGTGCCGCTGAGCAGGGTGGCTGCGAGGTTGCCGTTCGCCCCCTCCCAGGTCCGGCCATAGCGGCCCCGGCCCGCGGTCTGCCGCCGGGCGGCGATCCAGAGGGGCCCGGTCTCGCCCGCCTCCGCTCGGCGGCGCGCCTCGGCGTTGGTCGAGTCGAGGTGGTCGAAGACGAGCGGTGTCAGGCCGTCAGCTCAGGCCCAAGGAGCGGCCCGCCTGGGCGGCGTAGGGCTCGATCAGCGAGACCACCACATAGAAGACCGGAAAGGCCCAGATCGCGGAGGCGTAGGCGATCAGCTTGGCGTCGAGCGGGGGCACGTCGGCCTCGCCGGGCGCGGGGTCGAACCAGATCGTCTTGACCAGCCGCAGATAGTAAAAGGCCGCAACCACGCCCGTCACCAGGCCGAAGGCGGCTGGGCCCCACAGCCCCGCCTCGATCGCAGGCTGGAAGGCGAAGAAGTATTTGGCCCAGAATCCCGCCATGGGCGGAATGCCGGCGATGGACAGGGCCAGGACGGTCACGGTGACGGCCAACGGCATGTTCACGCGCGACAGGCCTGAGAAGTCGCCGATGTTCTCCATCGAGCGACCCGCGCGGTTGGCCGCGATAAGGCAGGCGAACAGGCCCAGGCTGTCGGCCATGTAGAGAACCATGAAGATGAGCAGGCCCTCGACCCCGCCAGCCGTGCCTGCGGAAATGGCGAGCAGCGCATAGCCCATGTTCGAGATGGAACTGTAGGCCAGGAGGCGTTTGAGGTTGCGCTGGGCCAGACCGGCGAAGGCGCCAACGGCCATGGAGATCAGGGCCACGATCAGCACCACCTGGCGCCACTGATCGACGGCTTCCGGGAACCCTTCATAGAGCAGCCGGGCCAGGACCACGAGCGCGGCCATCTTGGGCGCGGTGGTGAAAAAGGCGACCATGGGCAGGGGCGCGCCTTCATAGACGTCCGGGGTCCACATGTGGAAGGGCGCGGCGGCGACCTTGAAGGCCAGGCCGCAGATCACGAACACCAGGCCGAAGAGGACACCCGTCCCCTCCCCTTCCAGCGCCGCGGTGGCCCGGGCGATGTCGTCGAAGCGGACCGAGCCCGCGAAGCCGTAGATCAGGCTGGCGCCATAGAGCAGCAGGCCGGAGCTGAGTGCGCCCAGGACGAAGTATTTGAGACCCGCCTCGGAGGAGCGCGCATCATCCCGTTGGAAGGCGGCCAGGACGTAGAGCGCCAGGGAGTGCAGCTCCACGCCGACATAGAGGTGGATGAGGTCGCCGGCGCTGGCCATCATGCCCATGCCCAGCGCGGCGATGAGGATAAGGACCGGGAATTCGAACTGGGCGTTGCCGGCGCGGCCCAGCCAGCGTTCGCCCAGAACCACGGCCACAGCGCTGGCTGCATAGATGGCGGCCTTGGCGAAGGCGGCCATGTCGTCCGCGATGAAGCCGCCGCGGAAGGCCACCCCCTGGTCCCCCCAGGCGGCGGCTACGGCGGCGCCGATCAGGGCGGCCACCGCGCTCAGGCTCGCGACTCCGCTGGAGCCCCGGCCTCCAAAGGCGCCGCCCACCAGGATGAGCATGGCCGACACCGCCAGGATCAGCTCGGGCGCCGCCAGGCCCAGAGCTTCGGCCAGGCTAGATGCGGGGATCATTGAAGGTCCCGTCTGAGAAGTTGGAGGCGAAGTCGGTGATGAGCGCGTCCACGGAGCTGGCCGTGACGTCGGTCACGAGGCTGGGCGCCACGCCCAGCAGCAGGGCGCCGATGATCAGCGGCAGGAAGGTGATCCACTCGCGCCGATCCAGATCGGCGATGCCGGCCAGCTGCGGGTTCTGCAGCGTCCCGTAGATCACCCGTCGATAGAGGCTGAGCGCATAGACGGCCGAGAGGATCACGCCCGTGGCGGCCAGGATCGCGGTCCAGGTGGAGGCCTGGTAGGCCCCCGTCATGGTCAGTATCTCGCCCACGAAGCCGCTGGTTCCGGGCAGGCCGACGTTGCCCATGGTGAAGAGCAGGAAGACGGTGGCGTACATCGGCATCCTGGTGGCCAGCCCGCCGTAAAAGGCGATCTCGCGGGTATGCATCCGGTCATAGACCACGCCGACGCACAGGAAGAGCGCGCCGGAGATCAGTCCGTGGCTGAGCATCTGGAAGACGGCGCCCTGCAGCCCCTGCTGGTTCACCGCAAAGATGCCCAGCGTCACGAAGCCCATGTGGGCGACCGACGAATAGGCGATCAGCTTCTTCATGTCGGTCTGCCGCCAGGCGACCAGGGAGGTGTAGATGATGGCCGTCACCGATAGGGCGAACACCAGCGGCCGAAAGGCGATGGAGGCGTCCGGGAACATCGGCAGGCAGAAGCGGATGAAGCCGTAGCCGCCCAGCTTGAGCAGGATGCCGGCCAGAATGACGGAGCCGGCGGTGGGCGCCTCCACGTGCGCGTCAGGCAGCCAGGTATGGACCGGCCACATGGGCATCTTCACCGCGAACGAGGCGAAGAAGGCGGCAAAGAGCCAGAGTTGTTCGGTGCGGCCGAAGTCATAGGCGGCCAGCGCCGGGATGCTGCTCGTGCCGGTCAGGGCCACCATGTAGAGCATGGCGCCCAGCATCAGGATCGACCCCAGCAGGGTGTAGAGGAAGAACTTATAGGCCGCGTAGATGCGGTTCTTGCCGCCCCAGATGCCGATGATCAGGAACATCGGGATCAGCCCCCCCTCGAAGAAGAGGTAGAAGAGCAGCATGTCCAGGGCGGTGAAGACCCCGATCACCAAGGTTTCGAGCACCAAGAAGGCGATCATGTACTCGGTGACGCGCTCCTTGATCCCCCAGCTGGCGACCACGCAGAGCGGCATGAGGAAGGCGGTCAGCACCACGAACAGGATGCTGATCCCGTCCACCCCCATGGCGTAGTTGAACCCGCCGAACAGGGGGAAGCGCTCAACGAACTGGTAGCGGGGCGAGCCCGCGTCGAACTGGGCCAGCATCAGCCCGGACAGCGCCAGGGTGAACACGGTGGTGGCCAGCGCGATCCAGCGGACCGCGTTCAGCGAGCGCTCATCGGTACGTCCCCGCAGCAGCAGGGCGGCGGCGACCCCGATCAGGGGCGAGAAGGTGATCAGGCTCAGCATCACTCAACCGCCCCAAAGGCGAACAGGGCGTAGGTCAACAGGCCCGCGACGCCCAGCAGCATGACAAAGGCGTAGTGGTAGAGGAACCCGGTTTGGATGCGCACCAACCGCCGCCCGCCGAAGTAGGACAAGGCCGCCAACCCGTTCGGGCCCAGCTTGTCGATGGTGTCCCGGTCGCCGCGTTTCCAGAACAGCTCACCCAGCTTGGCGGCGCCCCGGACGAAGACGAAGTTGTAGAGCTCGTCGAAGAACCACTTGTTGTAGAAGAAGGTCCACAGCGGTCCGGCGTTGGCGGCGATGCGCGCGCCCATCCCCCGACGCAGCAGGTAGATGAAGACCGCCGCGGCCAGCCCGATCAGGGAGGCGACCGTGGGCGACCACAGGACCCACTCGGGAACGTGGTGGGCTTCCTCCAGCAGGCGGCTTGTGGATTCGGGGAAGAGCACGCGATCCGGCCGCATGGCGCTGCGCCAGAACTCCGCCTGCTCCTCGCCGAAGAAGCGCTCGTGGAAGACGAAGCCGGCGAAGATCGCGCCCACGGAGAGCACGCCCAAGGGGACCAGCATGGTCCAGGGGCTCTCATGCGGCGCGTGGTCATGGTCTCCATGCGCCCCACCGTGATCGGAGACGTCCGGCTCGGAGTGGCTCTCGTTCTGAGCCGAGGTCGCGTGGTCGTCGGGGTGGTGCGCAGCGGACTGGAGACCGTGCCCGGCGTCGGCCTCGTGCTTCCAGACCGCCGGGCCGTTGAAGGTCATAAAGGCCAGACGGAAGGAGTAGAAGGCGGTCAGGCCCGCGACCAGCACGCCCACGATGAAGGCGAACATCGCGGTCGGGTTCTCCTGACCCGCGGCATAGGCCGCCTCCAGGATGCTGTCCTTGGAGTAGAAGCCCGCAAAGCCGAAGACATGGGGCACGCCGAAACCCGCAATGGCGATGTTGCCGATGGTCATGGCCGCGAAGGTGAGCGGCAGATAGCGCATCAGCCCGCCCATCCGCCGCATGTCCTGCTCATGGTGCATGCCGTGGATCACCGAGCCCGCGCCCAGGAACAGGAGCGCCTTGAAGAAGGCATGGGTGAACAGGTGGAACATGGCGGCCTGATAGGCGCCCACGCCCGCAGCGAAGAACATGTAGCCCAGCTGCGAACAGGTCGAGTAGGCGATCACGCGCTTGATGTCGTTCTGCGCCAGGCCGACCGTGGCGGCGAAGAGCGCGGTCACCGCGCCGATGATCGTCACGATCTGCTTGGCCTGAGGCGCCAGCTCGAACATCGGGGCCAGCAGGCAAACCATATAGACGCCGGCCGTGACCATGGTGGCCGCGTGGATCAGGGCCGAGACGGGGGTTGGCCCCTCCATGGCGTCGGGCAGCCAGGTGTGCAGGAAGAACTGGGCCGACTTGCCCATCGCGCCCACGAACAGGAGGCGGCAGATCGCCGACATGCCGTCGACGCGCATGCCAACGACGCCGAAGGTCGCGCCAGCCCTTCCCGGCGCGGCCGCGAGGATGGCGGGGATCGACACGGTGCCGAACACCACAAAGGTCGCGAAGATGCCCAGCGAGAAGCCGAAATCGCCGACGCGGTT
>JAHWJX010000108.1 GCA_019348195.1 Pseudomonadota bacterium
CGCTGCATGATCACCGCCCCTGCAGGGTCGATCCCGTGGACCTGGAACACCGACTTGGGACGGTCATGTCACTCGCGCGCCGCCGACGTCGCCCACCATGGTGGCGCTCACGCCGCCCGTCAGAACGCTGGCGCCGATCACGACGGACTCGGGAACGCCGTCCAGCAAGGCGCCGATGGCGATGGCGAGGCCTGCCCCTTCGGACGCGCTTTGCTGTCGCTCTTCGGGATCGGAGCCGGACCGCTTGCGATGCTCGCCGCCGCGGCGGGAAAGATAGACGTTGACGGCGGTGTACGCCGTCCCGCCGAGCAGGAACCCGAGGGCCGCGGCGCGGAAGCCCCCTTCCCGATACGCCCCATCCATGAGGTCGAACGCGACTGCGGAGATCAAAACCCCTGAGCCGATGGCCATGACAGTGGCCACCAGCCGTTGCGGAAGCTCGGCGAGGTAGGCGATGGCGGCGTCGGCGACCAGGGCGGATCCGCCGAGCAATCCCCAGAGCGCGGCCTCGATGAATGGGGGCATGCAAGTCCAACGGCGTGGGCGGACGGAGGTTCAAGGAGCTGCAGTCGGCCGTGGCGAAGCGGTCCTAGCGCGCCAGCCGACCGTCGGTCAGAGCTTCAAGCTCGAACGGGAACAGGATCTTCGGATCGGGTCGCGCCACGGTCGGCGAAAGCTCCGGCGCAGCGACGGCGTGGAGCAGGTGCCGGATGACGTTCAGTCGCGCTTCCCCCTTGTGGTCGGCGCGGACGCACCACCACGGCGCGATCGCCGTGTGGGTTCGTTTCAGCATGTCGTCCCGAGCGGCGGAGTAGGCCTCCCACTTCTCCTGGGCCACGGCGTCCAAGGGGCTGACCTTGAGCCGCTTGAGCGGGTCCGACCGTCGCCGCTCCAGACGTCTGGCCTGTTCGGGTTTGGAGATGTCGAGCCAGTACTTGAGGAGGGTGACGCCCGCCTCGACCAACATGCGCTCGAACACCGGCGCCTCATCCAGGAACTGCGTCTGCTCGACCGGGGTGGAGAACTCCATGACACGCTCCACGCCCGCTCGATTGTACCAGGAGCGGTTGAAGATGACCCACTCCCCCGCGGCTGGAAGGTGGGCCGCGTAGCGCTGGAAGAACCACTGACTGCGCTCGCGGTCGGAGGGCTTGGGCAGAGCCGTCACGCGGGTGGCGCGTACGGAGAGGTGCTCGGTTATTCTGCGGATGACGCCGTCCTTTCCGGCCGCGTCGCGCCCCTCGAAGACGACCAGGATCTTGCGGCCGCTTTCGAGGGTCCAAAGCTGGCTGCTGACCAACTCCACCTGCAGCGCCTTCAGCGTCGCTTCGTGATCATCATGAGACATGAGGAAACCTTCTCCGGCGCTCTTCGGCTCGCTCATCAGGAACCGCCCAAGCACCTGCAGCTTCCGATGTCTGGGGCGAAAACTCTCTCGCAGGCTCGGAGTTCTCCCCACCTAGACGGTGGGTGCGGTATGGAGGGGAAGGCTGAACTCAAGGCCGCCGCCGAAAGGCGAAGTCAGAGGACCGCGCCGGGCAAGAGCTGAACGGCTGACCTCAAGCGTACAGGCTGAAGAGCGACGCCCCTCCACTGTGGCGGCACAGGCTCTGTGACCGCGAGTTTCGGTTCAAAGGCTGCGCGCCTGCATTGGGCGTGAGCGGAGCTTGCCCGCCCTACGGCCGCCGCAGCTTTAGCGGTCAGGCTGCTGCTGCGCCCCCGGCTGTGAGGCGCGGATGGACTTTAAGCGCTCCGCCACCTTCGGAAAGCTCTCGCGGTTCACACCCCAGCCGTAAAGCTGGCCCAGCGCGGAGCCTACTTTGGACAAGGGCGGCGTCCGGCGCTGGCCGGTGACGGTCTGCTTCATCAGTTCACCCACGGCCTGCTCGACGGCCGGGGCGCCAGCCTTGCCTGGGGGGAAACGGCGGTCCGCCAGCCCCGAGGTGCGCAGGATCTCGCGTATGGCTTGGACGGCTTCAGCGCGGATGGAGGCGGCCTCGGCGGCTGACATACGGAAGTTCCCCTGGCGCGCCTCGGCCAGCAGAAACTCTTGGAGAGCCTGCGTTTCGAGAAGCCCCTTGAGCTGCTCGGCAGGCGCAGCCTTCACCTGCTCGCGCGTCTCGCTCGGCACGCTTTGAAGGGACTCGGCGACCTCGGCAGCGGTCACCTCGCCGCCTTTATAGACGACCAACGGACTGTCGGCGCGGCCGCGGAGGTTCAGGTTCTCCTGGCTCGCCAACTCCCGGACGCTCTCCTCGGCCCCGGTCTGCACCACCACTTTGGCGAGCTTGCGCCGCGAATCGACGTAGGCGGCAGCCGCGCGCTTCCGGGCTTCATCTTTCAAGTACTGGCGGTACATCTCGCGGCTTTCACCGAGGGGCTGCTGCCGACGCTCTTCGAGCTTGATGACGTGGTAGCCGAACGGCGTTTCCACGACGGGACTCACCTGGCCGACCTGAAGCTTGAAGGCGGCCTCCTCGAACTGCGGCACCATGCGCCCGCGGCCGAACCAACCCAGGTCGCCGCCGCTCTCCTTGTTGCCGGGATCTTCCGACATCTGACGGGCGAGCGCGGCGAAGTCCTCGCCATTGGCGGCGCGCACGCGGATGGCCTCCGCGCGCGCGCGCACCCGCTCGCGTATGGCGGGTGTGACCTCAACGCCGGAGGCGACCTCGCTGGCGGGCCTCAGCAGGATGTGACGGGCGCGCACCTCCAGGCCCGGGCCCTCGGTGACCCATAGCTGGTCTAGCTCCGTGTCGGTCAGGGGCGTGTCCGGCTTCGCCTGGGCTTCTAGATACCGGCTCACCTCCAGCCCCTCCCGCCGATCCTTCACGAGGTCGTCGAAGTTGAGCATCGAAAGGTTGGCGTCTTCCGCGGCCGCGGTGGCCAACAGGATGTAGTCCACCCACAGTCGCGCCAGCCGGCCAGCGGTTTGCGGGTCGGCCGGGATCGCCGGGTTCGCCGCCAGGATCTTCGCGGCGTCATCCACGCTCAGCTCCTTGCCGGCCGCCCTCGCCACCACTTGGGTTTGGGCTCTCACCTCACCGCCGAGGCCACACCCCATGATGGCGAGCGAAGCGGCGGCCACCGCCCATCGAGACAGCTTCATTGATGTTCTCCGAACCGGGGTCGAGAAACTCGCCCCTGTCGAGCCCTCAGGGTTTACTCTAGGCCACGGCCTGGAGCGCTGCATTGTATAAGGCGCATAGACCGAATCGCCGAGCGCGCGACGGCGGTGTCGTCGTGTTGGTGTTCGCAATGGCTGCGAGCGCCTGCGCCCCTGCAGCTATGCGCCGGATTCAGGCACTTAGGTTGCACCTTACTCAAACGCCTGCAATCGCCGGAGCCAGCATCTTCGGGGGCATCTCATCGGCGTAGCCGTCCATACCCTTTGTCAGGAGGTGCTCCGCCGTGCGATCGCGAGCCGCTTTCCCGTCCTCGCTTTCGGCTCTGGGGAAAGTCGCCGCCATGAGGAGCCACGGACCCGGTCGGATCGAGTGCGGCGGAACTCCATGGCGATCTGACCTCCCACAGCCCTGCGATGACCACAGGGTCGATCTCGAGCTGGTCCAGAAGTGCAGCCAGATCGTCGGCTAAGATGTCGAGCGGGACCCTGCTTCGGTCAACCGCTTCCTCCAGGCCCGCCGCCCGCCGGGCGGGACGTGTCCCCGACATCGACTTCCGGCCCACCGGCGTTGGCCGAGCGGGTGCGCTTCTCATCCCTCGTGACGAACCACCCCATGAAGGTCTGCATCATCGGGCCGATGGCCAAGGCGTGTAGCAGCGTGCCAATCCCGACGGTGCCTCCCAGCAGCCAACCCACGGCGAGCACGGCCAGCTCGATGGCGGTTCGGGCCCGTTTGACTGAGAAGCCCGTGATCCTCATGAGTCCAAGCGTAAGCCCGTCGCGAGGTCCCGGGCCGTAGCCTGCGCTGATGTAAGCGGCGGTTGCGAAGCCGTTCAGCAGCACGCCGGACCCCAACAGCGGGATGCGAAGCGCGAGTTGGTCTGGAGCGGGCAAGACCGCCAAGGTCGCGTCCACGGCGAGGCCGATCACCACGATGTTGCTGATGGTGCCCAGCCCTGGACGCTGCTTGAGCGGAATCCAGATCAAGAGAACCAGAGCGCCGACCAGGTTTACGATCAGTCCCAGGCTGATCCCAGTCTGGCGTGACAACCCTTCGTGAAAGACGCTCCAGGACATCAACCCCAAGCCGGAGCGAACCATCAGCGCCGTTGAGACGCCGAAGAGCACCAAGCCAGCGTAGAGTCTGAACAGGCGACGGAGGTCCATAGCCCTACCTAGAGGCTTAGTGGCCTTGAATCCCATATCCACTTCGCCACAAGTGGACCGGTGCGACACTTCCGTATCGAGGCGGCCACGCTGAACCGGCAACTTGCGGCTTGGACGGAGAGAGGGTCCGGGCGGTGGCGGCGAGGAGGGATTTGTCTCGGGCGCCGTTCGGGTTTCTGAGGCGCAGCTGGTCGAGCCTCGGGACGCGTTTGAGGCGGGCCAAGTGCCTCTCCACCTTCTTCCGCTCGCGCCGGGAGGTCATGTAGGCCTCGGTCCTGGCGATGTCGCGGGCGAGTCCCGTGCGCCCTCATGAACGGATCGAGGGATCTTCCGCACCGGCTCCTGGGACAGCAGCGCGCCTCCGGGGTGCAGCCCGAGCCGGCCTTGGCGGCGCGGTAGAGCATGGTGGCCCCCTCGTTCACGAGGGCGCCCGTGCCGTTTTCCGCTCGGACAGGTGTGAACGTCGCGGCGTGATCGTAGGCGGAGTCCTGGCGTGAGCTGGCCGAGAGCTCGTCGGCGCTGCGCCCCCGCGAAGCCCCACGTGCATGCAACCCATCTTGAGCGGCCGATCAGGTCGCCACGGCGTCGCTACCCCGTATCGTAGATGACGCCGTTTTGCCCGGTGTCACAGATAGACGTCGCTAAGGTGCGACGTGGACGAGCCGTTTGGTATCGATGCGTCGCCTCAAAACATTCAGCAGAATGGCGATCGTGCTGCCATTGTGCAGGACTGATGTCGCGAGCGGGGAGAGCTGACCTAAGGCCGCCAACAAGAGGATGCTTGAATTGAGGCCGATTGTCAGCCGGAAGCTCGTGGAGATAACCCGCATAACCTCTTTGGCGATCGTCAGAGCATCGGCCACGCACGCGAGATCGTCGTCGAGCAGGACGATATCCGCCGTCATCCGGGCGATATCGGCGCCGTGGTGCATCGCGATACTGACATGGGAGCGCGCGAGCGCCGGTGCATCGTTGATCCCGTCGCCGACGAACACGGTGCGCGCGCCGGTGTCGTTGAGCTCATCCACGATGCGGGCCTTATCCTCAGGGAGAAGCTCCGCATAGAAGCCATCAAGTCCGAGTTCGGCTGTCATCTGAGCGGCGCGATCATGGCGGTCGCCTGTCAGCAACAGGACGTTTCGTGCGCCCAGGCTTCTCAGGAGCTGGATGGTGGAGGCGGCGCTGTCGCGCAGGGTGTCTCTCAGGCCGATGATGCCCAGAAGCTTGCCGCCGAAGCCGACGCAGAGCACTGTCTTGCCTTCGTCCAAGAGCTGGTCGATGGCGTCGCTATGCCCTGAGAAATCGATGCCCTCATCGATCTCGACGAAATGGCGCGATCCGACGATGATCCGCTTGCCGTCGATCACGCTGGCGACGCCGCGGGCGACAATAAACTCGACTTCCTGATGGTCGAAATGCCGGTTGCTCGTCGCCGAGCGTGCAGCCTGGACAACGGCCATGGCGAGCGGATGAAAGCTGTAATGCTCTTCCACGGACGCCGCGAGGCAGAGCAGATCTTCGGGGCTGAAGCTCTTATCGAAGGCGATAGCGTCGACGACCTCGAACGACCCGGTGGTCAGCGTGCCGGTCTTGTCGAAGATGAAGGTGTCAGCCTCAGCCAAGCGCTCCAGGGCGTCCGCGCCCTTGACCAGGATGTCGGACCTTCCCGCACCATACATTGCGAACTTGAAAGCGATCGGCGTGGCTAACTTGAGCGCGCAGGAATAGTCCGCCTGCAAGACGGAGGCGGGCCGTTGCCACTCCCTGGAGATCAAGAAGGACCCGCTCGCCACGCTGAGGATCGTTGGAACCAGCCGGTCGGCAAGTCGCGCCGATTCCATCTGCGCCCTTCCCTTCACGGCAAGGGAGCGCTCGACGTACTCGGCCACGCGCGCCGTGACGGTCTCGCTGCCGACTCGTTCCGCGTAGATCGCTAGACGGCCCTCCTGCACAATGGAGCCAGACATCACCAGTGAGCCGCGGGACTTCGGAACAAGGGCGCTCTCGCCCGTCAGCGCTGCTTCATTGACGCTCGCATAGCAGCACCTCCACGATGAAGGCCTTGGTCGCCTGCAAGTGTGCACGGGAAAGGCCAGTTGAACCGGCTGCATGTCAGATGTCCTTGGAGCTCTTGTACGCCTCGACGTCGATCTCGCCCTCCCACCGC
>JAHWJX010000109.1 GCA_019348195.1 Pseudomonadota bacterium
TGCTCGCCAAGTTCCTTCGGCAGATGGTCCCCGGCGCTCCGTCGAACTGGGTTCCACGCTCACAGGTCGCCTTCGCGATGACCATGATCAAAGCCGGTTCAGCTTACCGCCCCGCCGACTTTTTTGGGCGGACCCTGATCGTCAAGGCTGAAGATCGGGACCCGATCGATCAGCTCTTCGATGCGGACGGCCATTTAGGTTGGTCCGACACGCTCAAGGGAGAGGTCATGCAGACGACCGTTCCGGGCGGACACCACCAGTTCATGCGAGAGCCGATCGTCGCGGAAACCGCCTTTGTTGTTGAACAGTTCTGCAGGGGTCTTGTCAGGTAAACGCGCCTGGGCCGCGGAGCGGCCCCCAAAGCCGTGATCAGGCCGGCGCAGTGGCCGCCTCCCACGTCTGATGCGCCTCAGTCCTGAAACTGCGGCGTTTTGGGCCTGCGGCTTGACCAGCCCATCAACGGCGAGTGGTTCCGGGCCTACGTCGAGCAGCAGCTCGTCCCGACGCTCAAGCCTTCGATCCTATGATCGAGCTGCCCGCGAATTGGTTGATGAACAGCCGGTGCTTCTGCCTTTTGGCAGGCCCGGGAACTGAGCCGCCTACTGACGCCCGCCGGGAATAAGCGGCGCCCAAGGTGGCGAACAGGCTGATGGCGCGATCCAGTCTCGGCTGCCTTCCCGGCGCCAAAACTGATGAGCCGCTTTTCGCGTCACCGGCTATGACCGGGCCCGGCGTGCGCCGGACCCGGGATTCACCCCGACGACGCCAGCCCCCCCGGCAGCAAGCTTGCCCGGCCGACAAGGGACAGCTCCACCAGGGCCGCAAAGACGGTGGGCGGGACGAGGCCGCTGAGGCGGGCCAGTTCGTCCACGCTGGAGGGGGTGGGGGAGAGCAGGGCCGCGACGCGCTCGGCGGCCTGATCGATATCGTCATCCGGGAGGTCAGCGGCGAGGTCGGACCAGCGGCGGTCGGGCTCGCGGGCGATCAGGGCGGGTTGAAGGGCGGCCAGGACGTCCCCCAACCCCTCGCAGAGCACGGCGCCTTGACGGATCAGGTCATTGGTCCCCCGGGCGCGCGGCTCCAGCGGGGAGCCGGGCACGGCGAAGACCTCGCGGCCCTGCTCGGCGGCGAGGCGGGCGGTGATCAGGGAGCCGGAGCGGAGCTCGGCCTCCACGACGATCACGCCTTGGCTGAGGCCCGAGATGATTCGGTTGCGGCGGGGGAAGTCGCGCGCCTGGGCCCGGCGGCCGGGCTCGTTCTCCGAGACGATGCAGCCGGTCTCGGCGATACGGTCGTACAATTCCGCGTGCTCGGGCGGGTAGACGTCGTCCACGCCGCCAGCGAGCACGGCCACGGTGCCGGTCGGGAGCGCGCCTTGGTGCGCGGCGCCGTCGACGCCGCGCGCCAGGCCGGACACCACCACGAACCCCTCGCGGCCGAGGTCGGCGGCCAGGCCGCGGGCGAAGCGCTGGCCGGCGGCCGATGCGATCCGAGCCCCGACCACGGCCACGGCGGGACGGTTGAGCAGGGCGGCGTCGCCCCTGACCCAGAGGAGGGGCGGCGGCGGGTCCACGGCGGCGAGGCGGGCGGGGTAGTCGGGCTCGCAGACGGCCACCAGGCGGGCCCCGGCGCGCTCGCCCGCCGCGAGTTCGGCCTGGGCTTCGGCGGGAGAGGGCGCGCGCAGCGGCCGCGCGCGACCGGCGCGGCGCGCCAGTTCGGGCAGGGCCTCCAGAGCGCGACCGGCTGAGCCGAAGCGGGCTAGGAGGCCCGCAAAGGCCACGGGGCCGACGTTCTCCGTCCGCGCCAGCTGCACCCAGGCGATCCGTTCGTCGTCGTTGAGCGGTCGGGGCCTCACGCCTGGTCGGCGCCGGGGCCCGCCTCCCGTTCGGCGCGCCCGATGCGGGGCTCGGCGCCCGCGCGGAGTCGGGCGATGTTGCCGCGGTGCTTAAACAGGATCAGAACGCCGGTGAAGGCGGCCAACAGGATGACCGAGTTGGGCTGGCCGGTGAAGGCCGCGGCGTTGGGCGCCACCACCGCGGCGCCCAGGGCAGCCAACGACGAAAAGCGGGACACGGCGGCGACGACCAGCCAGATCGCGCCCGCGATCAGTCCCACCGGCCAGGCCGCCGCCAGCAGCACGCCGAAGAAGGTCGCGACGCCCTTGCCGCCCTTGAACCTGAGCCAGATGGGAAAAAGGTGTCCCACAAAGGCGGAGCCTCCCGCTAGGGCCTCGAGAACACGGTGCTCAGGATGATCGAGCAGGAGGAACCGGACCGCCAGCACGGCGACCGCCCCCTTGGCCGCATCCAGCAGCAAGGTGAGCAGGGCCAGATCCTTGCGGCCGGTGCGCAGCACATTGGTGGCCCCGATGTTGCCCGACCCGATGGATCGCACGTCGCCCAAGCCCGCTGCACGGGTGAGCAGAACTCCGAACGGAACGGAGCCCAGCAGGTAGCCGCCCAAGGCGAACAGAGCCACGGCGATCGACAGGTGCTCATGGGCCAGGGCGTCAAAGCTCAAGCGGTGCGTCTCCTCGTCCCGTGGGGCTTCGCGTCACCCCCGAGCTTTGGCATAGTCCGGGCATGACGAGCGAAGTCAAACCCGCCCCGCGCTATACGGTCCCCCTGCCGGGGGACACCGCGCCGAACTTTCGCCAGCGCTCGCTGAGCAATCCCAGATACGTGTTCGACGTGGCGGCCGGTCGTTACCTGGTGCTGTGCCTGTTCGGCTCCGCCGGGGACACAGCCGGACGGGCCGCGATCCGGGCCGCGCTGAGCCGGCCGGAGGTGTTCAACGACACCCACGCCTCCTTCTTCGGCGTGAGCTTCGATCCGGCGGACGAGACCGAGGGCCGCCTCAAGGAGCGCTACCCGGGCTACCGCTTCATCCTGGACTACGACGGCGCGGTTGGTCGTCTGTATGGCGCCCTGCCGCAGCAGGCCGCCGAGGCGGGGGCGCCGGAGACGGCACGCCGCATGTGGATCGTGCTCAGCCCCGCCATGAGGGTCATGGCCGTGTTTCCGTTCGCCGACGATGCGCACGGGCGCGTGCTGGACTATCTCGCCGCTCTGCCACCGCCCGGGCTGGTCGCGGGCTTTCCCGTGCAGGCGCCCATCCTGGTCCTGCCCCAGGTGTTCGAACCGGACCTCTGCCGCCGGCTGATCGCCGCCTATGAGCAGAGCGGGGGTGAGTTGTCCGGCTTCATGCGGGATGAGAACGGGAAGACGGTGCTCAAACACGACGGCGGTCACAAGCGACGCCGCGATCACGAGCTGGTCGACCCGCGCCTGATCGCCGAGACCCGGGCCCGGGTGCAGCGCCGGGTCGCGCCCGAGATCAAGAAGGCGCACCAGTTCCAGGTGACCCGCATGGAACGCCACTTGGTGGGCTGTTACACGGCTGAGGACGGCGGACACTTCCGTCCGCACCGGGACGACACCACCAAGGGCACGGCGCATCGCCGCTTCGCGGTGTCTATCAACCTGAACAGCGACTTCGACGGCGGAGAGGTGGGCTTCCCCGAGTACGGGCCGCAAACCTTCAAGCCGCCGCCGGGAGGCGCGGTGGTGTTCTCCTGCTCGCTGCTGCACACAGTGACGCCCGTGACGCGGGGAAGCCGCTACGCCTTTCTGCCTTTCCTCTATGACGAGGCTGCCGCCAAGATCCGGGAAGCCAACGCCGCCTTCTTGGGGGAGGGATCCAACTACCGGGCCGGCGGACCGGCGGCTTCGTAGACGCGGCGGCCGCCCACCCAGGTCGACAGCACCCGGCCCTGCAGGCGTCGGCCGTCGAACGGCGAGCCGAGCGCGTCCATGATCACCGGCGCATTCGGATCGAACAGGACGAGGTCGGCCGGCGCGCCCGGCTGCAACCGGCCGGAGGGCAGCCCCAGCAGGCGGGCCGGATGGAGCGTCACCGCCCGCAGCAGGTCCAGCAGCGGCAGGCCCTCGGCGTGGTGCAGGCTCAGCAGGGCGGGCAGGAAGGCGTGCAGGGTGGCGCCGCCCGGGTCGGCCTCCGCGAACGGCACGTGCTTGCGCTCGGGCGGCACGGGCAGGTGGCCGGAGACGACGACGTCCACCGTTCCGTCCGCCAAGGCGTCCAGCAGGGCGCGGCGGTCGGACTCCGGGCGCAGCGGCGAGTCCAGGCGGAAGCGGGTGTCCAGCCCGCCCATGTCGACCTCGTTGAACAGGAGATGGGCGATGGCGACCGCGCCCGTGACCGGGGCGCCCCGAGCTTTGGCGGCGGCCAGGGCGGCCACCCCCACGGCCGTGCTGAGGCCGTCCAGGTGCAGCGGCGCGCCCGTGCCTTCCGCAATGGCCACGTCGCGCTCCAGCCCGATGCGCTCCGCCACATCGGGCACGCCCGACAGGCCCAGGCGGGCGGCGAACTCGCCTTCGGCCGCCACCGCGCCGCGCGAGAGGTGCACGTCGATCGGGCGGTGCGCCACGGGAACCCCGAAACCGGCCGCATAGCGAAGCACGCGGCGAAGCACGCGGCTGTCGCCGATGGCGCGGTCGCCGTCGGAGATGAGCACCGCGCCGGCCTCGTGCAGCAGGCCGATCTCGGCCAGACGCTCGCCTTCCATGGCCTGGGTCGCCGCGGCGGCCGGCAGAATGCGGGCGCCGGCGCGTCCGGGCGCGGCCAGGGCCGCCACCCTTGCCGGCCCGTCCGCGGGCGCGCTCGGGTCCGAGGCGAGCACGGCGGTGCTGACCCCGGCCGCCGCTGCCAGACGCGACACGCCGTCGGGAGTCCCGCGGGCGCGCAGGTCGATCAAGCCGGGCGCGAGCGCGGCGCCGCGGGCGTCCACGACCTCCTCCGCCCCGGCGCTGTCAGCCTGGGCGCTGCGCAGGACTTCGAACACGAGACCGTCGCGGACACGCACGGCGCCAGGGCCGTCGTAACCGCCTTCCGGATCGAGCAGGTGGGCGTTGCGGATCAGCAGCGGGTTCATCCCGCCTCGCTGCGCGCGCTCAGGCTCGCCAGGACCGCCATCCGGACCGCCACCCCCATCTCGACCTGTTCGGCGATCAGGCTGACCATTGGATCGTCGGCCAGTTCACCCGTGATCTCGACCCCTCGGTTCATCGGCCCCGGGTGCAGCACCTTGGCGCCGGGCGCGGCGCGGGCCAGGCGTTCGCGGGTCAGGCCCCAGAACCGGGCGTATTCGCGCGGGGAGGGGACATAGGCGCCGTCCATCCGCTCGGTCTGAAGCCTCAGCATCATGACGGCGTCCGCGCCTGCGATCGCGGCGTCCAGGTCGGTGAAGACCTCCGCCCCCCAGCGATCGACGCCTGTGGGCAGCAGGGTGGGCGGCCCGCACAAGCGCACATGGGCGCTCATGAGCCCCAGCAGGGCGGTGTTGGAGCGCGCCACGCGGCTGTGCAGGACGTCGCCGCATATGGCCACCGTAAGTCCGGCCAACCGCCCAAAGGCGCGGCGCAAGGTCAGCGCGTCCAGCAACGCTTGGGTCGGGTGCTCGCGGGCGCCGTCTCCGGCGTTGACCACCGCGGCCTCGGTGTGCCGGGCCAGCAGGTGGGCGGCTCCCGAAGCGCCGTGGCGAACCACCAGGATGTCGGGACGCATGGCGTTCAGCGACTTGGCAGTGTCGATCAGGCTCTCGCCCTTGCTCATCGAGGAGGTGCGCGGCGACAGGTTCAACACGTCTGCGCCCAGGCGCCGCGCGGCCAGCTCGAAGCTGGCCTGGGTGCGCGTGGAGTTCTCGAAGAACAGGTTCACCACCGTCCGGCCGGTGAGCAGGTCCAGGCGTTTCGCCGAGCGGCGGCTCAGCGGGATCAGGGCTTCAGCGAGGTCCAGCAAGGCGTCGACGTCGGGCGGGGTGAGGCCGTCCACGCCCAGCAGATGGGGTTGGCTGAAAGGGTGCAGCCGCGCCAGGACGTCGGCTTCGAGGTCTGGGGCGGCGCTCATGGCGAGCGCAGGCTATAGAACGGGCCGCAAGGTCCGCAAAGCCCGCCGGAGCGCTCCGGATCTTAGGCGAAGACCTGGGCGGTGTGTTTCACCTCGGGCGACGGCCCGAACTTTTTTGGACTCGGCGTCCCGTCCTGAACCAGGAACACCAACAGGGTTCCGGCATCGGCCCCCCGCGCCGTCGGAGCCGACCAACATCAGCCCGACCGAAACCAGAACCTCAAAAAGGTAGAACAACCAGTAATCTTTACGCCGGGAACGGCCCTGAAAGTCGGCGTACCGCTTGAGCGGCATGACCATGAATTCCAAGGCGGCTTCCCCGAACCGAATGACTGAGCCTGCCGCCGAGGATGGCCGTTGCTATTC
>JAHWJX010000010.1 GCA_019348195.1 Pseudomonadota bacterium
GGCGATGGGCGTCTGGACGGTCATGCTTCTCTCACGAGCGAACGGCCGAACCTCGCTCCGAGGCGAGACGGGGACGATCGGGGCTGAATGGGTCGGTCGCGCTTTTGACAGATAGGGGGGCGAAAGGGAAGGGTCAGCCCCTTCGACGGCTGGCGACCGGCCGGCGCAGCACGCGCCGCAGGACCGCCTCGGCGAAGAAGCCGGGCCGGACGCCGACGCGACGTCCCTGCCGACGGGGCCATACCCAGCCGCCCGTACGCACATCGGCCGGGAGCCGCACCGCAAGTCGCCCCGCCTCCGGATCGGAGATCATGGGGGTGTAGTAGACGCAGCCCTCGAAATAGAAATGGACCACCAGCGAGCGGCGGGTCGCGCCCTCTCGCGTGATCGGCGAACCGCCGTGCACCAGATTGGCCGCCCAGACGAAGGCCTGGCCCTTGCGCACCACCGCGTGCTCCGGCGCGATCCCGCTGGCGGCGATGCGGGCGTCCAGGGCGGGCTGGTAGAGCCGGTCGTGGTCGGCCGGCTCCGGATCGGGCCGGTTCAGCCCCGCGCCCCGCATGGTCAGGATCGGCAGCTTGTGGCTCCCCGGCCAATAGACCAGCGCGCCCGCGTCCAGGGCCACGTCCTCCAGCGCGATCCAGACGCCGCACATGAACAGGGGCGGGTCGCTGTGGAAGTGGATGGCGTCGGAGTGCTTGGGCTGCTCGGTCCCGACCTGGAAGCTGAGCGTCTGGAAAGGGAAGGGCTCGCGGCCGTACACGGTGCGGAGCGCGGCCAGAACGCGGGGGTGGGTGGCCAGCGCCTTGACCGCCGGCGAGCGGCGCCAGGCGTCCTGCACCCGCTGGACCGACGAGTCGTCGAACCAGGTCCGCGTCTGCTCCACGGCCTGGTCGCACAGCCCCGGCCCGTCCGGGCCGAGGTCCAGGACGCCGTAGCCCTTGTCGCGCAGGGATCGCGCGAAGGCGCGCGTCTCCGCGTTCGCGCCCACCCGGTCAAGCTCGGTCTCCAGTCTGTCCGTCTCGACGAGCGGGACCTCCGGCGGGCTGGAGCGCCCGGCCGGCACCGTCAGATCGCCTCGGAACCGGCGATGATCTCGATCAGCTCCGTCGTGATCCGGGCTTGGCGCTGACGATTGTAGAGCAGGGTCAGGTCGCCGATCAGCTCGCCGGCGTTGCGCGTGGCGTTGTCCATGGCCTGCATGCGCGCGCTCTGCTCGCCCGCGGCGTTCTCATACAGCGCCGACAGGATCTGAATCGCAACGTTGCGGGGCAGCAGCGCCTCCAGGATGGACTGTTCGTCCGGCTCATAGGTGTAGACGGCGCCATTCAAGTCGACGGGCCTGGCGCCCGCTTCGACCACGGCCGGAATCAGTTGGCGCGCGGTCGGCACTTGGCTGATCACCGAACGGAAGCGGCTGTAGAACAAGGTCACCACATCGGCGCGACCTTCGTCGAACTCGCGCAGGACCAGGTCCGCGACAGGCTGGGCCGCTTCCAGGCTCAGCGTCTTGGTCGCGGACAGATCGAAGCTCTCGATCACCCGGGCCCCGAACAGGCGCCGAAGCGGGTCGCGCGCCTTCTTGCCCACCGCCACGATCCGGACCTCGCGCCCGTCTCGCAGCAGCGTGTTGATCCGGTCGCGCGCCGCCCGGACGATGCCGGAGTTGAAGCCGCCGGCCAGGCCGCGATCGGCGGTCGCCACCACGATCAGGTGCCGCTGCTCCGAGCCCGTGCCGGCCAGGAGCCTGGGCGCGTCGGCCCCGCTCACGCCCGCGGCCAGATTGGCGATCACGGCCGCCATGCGCTCGGCGTAGGGACGCGCGCCGGTGGCGGCGTCCTGCGCGCGGCGCAGCTTGGCGGCGGCGACCATCTGCATGGCTTTCGTGATCTTCTGCGTGGCTTTCACGCTTCCGATCCGATCGCGCATGTCCTTGAGGCTGGCCATGGGTCGGCGGGCTCCGCTTAGGCCGCGAACTGCTGGACGGCGTCGTCCAGCACGCTCTTGAGCTGGGTCTCCAGCTCCGGGGTCAGCGCCTTGGCCGAGCGGATGCCGTCCAGCAGGCCCGTGTGCTGGCCGCGCAGGCGGCCCAGCAGCGACTGCTCGAACGCGCCCACCTGGTTGGTCGGCACCCGGTCGAGGTAGCCGCGCGTGCCGGCGTAGATCACGCAGACCTGCTCCTCGACAGCCAGCGGCGAGAACTGGGGCTGCTTCAGCAGCTCCGTCAACCGCTCGCCCCGAGCCAGCAGGCGCTGGGTGGAGGCGTCCAGGTCCGAGCCGAACTTCGCGAAGGCCGCCATCTCACGGTACTGCGCCAGCTCGCCCTTGATGGCGCCCGCGACCTGCTTCATGGCCTTGATCTGAGCCGAAGAGCCCACGCGCGACACCGAGATGCCCACGTTCACCGCCGGGCGGACGCCTTGGTAGAAGAGGTCCGTCTCCAGGAATATCTGGCCATCGGTGATCGAGATCACATTGGTCGGGATATAGGCCGACACGTCCGAGGCCTGGGTCTCGATCATGGGCAGGGCGGTCAGCGACCCGCCGCCGTAGTCTTCGTTCAGCTTGGCCGCGCGCTCCAGCAAACGGCTGTGCAGATAGAAGACGTCGCCCGGATAGGCTTCCCGGCCCGGCGGACGACGCAGCAGCAGGGACATCTGACGGAAAGCGACCGCCTGCTTGGACAGGTCGTCGTAGATGATCAGGGCGTGCATGCCGTGGTCGCGGAACCACTCGCCCATGGCGCAGCCCGAAAAGGGCGCCAGGAACTGCAGGGGGGCGGGCTCGGACGCAGTGGCCGCGACCACGATGGTGTATTCCAGCGCGCCGTTCTCTTCGAGCGTGCGCACGATCTGGGCGACCGTGGACCGCTTCTGCCCGATCGCGACGTAGACGCAGTACAGCTTGGCGGATTCGTCGCTGCCCGCGTTGATCTGCTTTTGGTTCAGGATGGCGTCGATGGCGATGGCCGTCTTGCCCGTCTGGCGGTCGCCGATGATCAGCTCGCGCTGGCCCCGACCGATGGGGATCAGGGTGTCGATGGCCTTGAGCCCCGTTTGCATGGGCTCGTGCACCGACTTCCGGGGGATGATGCCCGGCGCTTTGACGTCCACGCGGCTGCGCGCATCCGTGACGATGGGGCCCTTGCCGTCGATCGGCTCGCCCAGCGGGTTCACGACGCGGCCCAGCAGGCCGCGGCCGACCGGCACGTCCACAATGGCGCCCGAGCGGCGGACTTCGTCGCCTTCCCGGATGCGGCTGTCGTCGCCGAAAACCACGGCGCCCACGTTGTCGCGCTCCAGGTTCAGCGCCATGCCGCGCACGCCGGCCGAGGGGAAGTCGACCAGTTCGCCGGCCTGGACCTTGTCCAGACCGTGGATGCGGGCGATGCCGTCGCCCACCGAAAGCACGCTGCCCACGTCGGACACGTCGGCTTCTTCGCCGAAGTTAGCGATCTGCGACTTGAGGATGGCGGAGATTTCCGCCGCGCGGATGTCCATCGGAATGCCTTTTTAAGCCCGTTGCAGGGCGAACTTGAGTTGATCCAGCCTCGACTTGATCGAGGCGTCGAACAGGCGGGAGCCGACCTTGATCTTGATCCCGCCCAGGATGGCGGGGTCGACCCGCAGGGTGACTTCGGGCGCCTTACCCAGCGATTGCCCAAGCGCGGCGGCCAGGCTGTCGCGTTGGGCGTCGGTGAGCGGCACGGCGGTGACCACCTCGGCCTCCACCGCACCCCGGCGCTCGGCCGACAGGCGGCGGAAGCCCGCGATCACCTGGGGCAGCGACGAGGTCCGGCGGTTGGCGGCCAGCAGGCCTAGGAACTTGCGCGTCAGCGGCTGAAAGCCGGCCCGCTCAGCCAGGGCGTTCAAAGCTCGCGAGCGGTCGGCCGCGTCGAACACCGGGCTGTCCAGCAACCGGCGCAGGTCGGGGCTTTCGACCCGCATCGCCCTGAGCGTGTTCAAGTCGGCTTCAACCGCCGCGATCCCGTCGGCGTCGGACGCGAGGTCGAACAGCGCCTGCGCATAGCGCCCGCCCACATTGTTCTGACTGTCGTCGGCCACGGAACCCGCCTGGAATGGGAGCGCGTCGCGAACATCGCGGAGCGCTAGAAAGCCTGGGAAACGGACAAGCGCAAAGGCCCGTCAGACGCACGCGTCCGAAGCCGCGGGGGAGATAACAGCGCCCCCCCGCCAAAGCAACCGGAGCCGCTTCAACGCGGCGCGGCGCCCGGCACCGCCGCGAACTGCCCCAACGCCAACAGCCGCACCGCGGCCAGGCGCCGATCGATCTCCAGACGCCGCCGGGCGTCCGCGGCCCAAGGCGCGGCCGCCGCCCTGGCGGGCTCGGGCAGAGCCTCCAGCGCATCGGTCGCCCCGGCCAGGTCGCCGGACGCCAGCCGCGCCTCCGCCCGCGCCAGCACGGCCTCGGCTCCCACGCCGCGCGGTTGCGTGGGCTCCTGCCCAAACACGCGGCCCAGCGCTCGACCCAGTCCCGACAGCCGCTCGCCTCCGCCCTCGGCCCGCAAGGCCGCGCGCGCTCGCGCAGCCACGGCCGGAAAGGCCTCGGTCAGCCCCGCACGGGTGGGCGCACCGGCCGCCGCCAGTCCACGCAGGGCCACGAGGTCCGGGGAGGCCGGCAGGCTCCGCTCGGCGGCCGCGAGCGCCGGGCCGAAGCCCGACGGGTTCTCCGCCGCCGCGGTCAGATTGACGATTGCCAGACCGGAGGCGGACACGCGGGCGACCAGCGCCTGATCGGCCTCCAGCCGGGCGACCCGGGCTTCAAGGGCCTGCACCGCCCGGTTCGCCGCCGCCAGCTCTCGCGCGACCGTCGCGGGTTGAACCGCGGCCGGAGCCGTTCGCCGTGCGGAGCGCGCGGCGACCCACCCACCGATGAAGGCCAGCAGCACGACCGCGAGCACAGCCCACAGCGGGGCTGAGCGAACCCAGCTGTGGTCGGGCGAGGGACTTGGGGGCGGGGCTGGGTCCGACATGGCGGGGAGCCATGGCGGGCTTGCGCAGCCGCGTCCAGCCGCTGCACGGGGGTCCTGGATGGGCTAGGACACGCCATGTTCTCCGATGACGAGGTCGAGCGGTATTCCCGCCAACTTGTGCTGCGCGACTGGGGCGGTCCCGGCCAGCAGCGGCTCAAGCGCGCGCGCGTGTTGATCGTGGGCGCGGGCGGCCTGGGGGGGCCCGCGGCCCTGGCGCTGGCGGGCGCAGGGGCTGGAACCCTGGGCCTGGTCGATTTCGATGCGGTCGCCTTGTCCAACCTGCACCGCCAGGTCCAGTTCGACACCGCCGACGTGGGCGCCCCCAAGATCGAAGCCGCCGCGCATCGGCTGCGGGGGCTGAACCCGCACACGGCCGTGGAGCTCCACCCGGTTCGCCTTGGCTCCGACAACGCGCGCGATCTGGTCCGCGCCTACGACCTGGTCCTGGACGGCACGGACGACTTCACCGCCCGCGCCCAGGTGAACGCCGCCTGCATGGCCGAAGGCCGCTCCCTGGTCTCCGGCGCCGTGGCCCGCTGGAGCGGGCAGGTGGGGGTCTTCACCGGCCGCCCTTGCTGGCGCTGTCTCGTGCCCGCCCCGCCGCCCGACGCGGAAACCTGCGCGGCGGTCGGGGTGGCCGGCCCACTCACCGCTCTGATCGGCGGCCTCATGGCCCTGGAGGCGGTCAAGCTCCTGACAGGCGCCGGCGAGCCCCTGATTGGGCGGCTCCTCCTCCACAACGGCCTGACCGGCCAGGCCCGCACCGTCCGCGTGGCCGCCGATCCCGAGTGCCCCGCCTGCAGCCGTTCCCGTCGACACTCTCCGGAGTCGGAGGCTAGGGAGGGCGCATGACGGCGAATCGCAAGCTGTTCGCGGCCGCCCTGCTTCTGGTCGCCCTGTTCACGCCCGCCGCCCCGGGCGCTCAAGACTCGCGCGTGGGCCCTTCCGGGCTGCCCGTGCCCCGATGGGTGTCGCTCAAGTTCGACAAGGTGAACGCCCGGGCCGGCCCCGGCGACGATCACCGGCTGCTGTGGGTCTACCGTGTTCGCAGCCTGCCGGTGCAGGTGATCCAGGAAACCGTGGACTGGCGCCGCGTGTGCGATCCTGACGGCGGTCTGGCCTGGGTGCACAAACGCACCACCAACGGCGAGCGCACCGCCATGAACCTCCAGCCGCAGCCCCTGCCCCTGGCGAGCGGCCCCAGCACTGGAGCCGGGGTTCGCGCCTTTTGGACTCCCCGCTCGCTGGGCGAACTCAAGCAGTGCCGCAACGGCTGGTGCCAGATCGAGGTCGAGGGGCAAGAGGGCTGGGTTCGCCAGGGCTCCGTCTGGGGCGGCAAACAGGGCGCGGTCTGCCGCAGGCCGGGCTAAGGCCGTCGCGGGCCTGTCCGGTTGAGGCCCGCGCGCGGGGCGTGCTAGGCCCTCGCGCACACCGCAGAAGGAGCGTGCATGTCGCTCGCCGAGCCCACAGCCCTCGAGGCGGCCGCTCAAGCCCGGCCCTCGTCGTTCAACACCGAAGCGCTGCTGGCCTGTGCGCGCGGCGAGCTGTTCGGGCCCGGCAACGCCCAGCTGCCCTACCCCCCCATGCTGATGATGGACCGGGTGGTCGAGATCAACAGCACCGGCGGCAAGCACGGCAAGGGCTATATGGAGGCCGAGCTCGATGTGCATCGAGACCAGTGGTTCTTCCACTGCCACTTCATCAAGGATCCGGTCATGCCGGGCGCCCTAGGCCTGGACGCCATGTGGCAGCTGGTGGGCTTCCACCTGGGCTGGCTGGGCGCCCCGGGGCGGGGCCGCGCCTTGGGCGTGGGCGAGGTCAAGTTCAGGGGCCAGGTGACCCCCGAGGTCAAAAAGGTGGTCTACCGCATCGACATGAAGCGGGTGATCCTTCGCCGCCTGGTTCTGGGGATCGCGGACGGCGTTTTGGAAGCCGACGGACGGGTCATCTACACCGCGTCGGATCTGCGCGTCGGGCTGTTCAGCGCTGAGTCGCTCCAAGGCGTCGAGCTGGCCGCCCCGGGCGCAGGAGCCTGAGCGGATGCGTCGGGTGGTCGTCACGGGCCTGGGGATCGTGTCTTCGATCGGGGCGGACGCGGAGGCTGTCGCCGAGTCCCTGAGGACGGCGCGCTCCGGTATCAGCGCCGCTCCGCAGTACAAGGAGCTCGGCTTCCGCTCCCAGGTTCACGGCGATCCCAGGCTCGAATGGGAGTCGCTGGTGGACCGCCGGGCGGCTCGGTTCCTGGCCGAAGGGCTGGCTTACGGCCACATCGCCATGGAGCAGGCCATCGCCGACAGCGGCCTTGGCCCCGACGAAGTGAGCCACGAGAAGACCGGCATCATCTTCGGCTCAGGCGGCCCCTCCACCAGCACCATCGTGGCCGCCGCCCAGACCACCCGCGAAAAGGGCCCCAAGCGAGTGGGACCCTTCGCCGTTCCCAAGGCCATGTCCTCCGGACCATCCGCCACCCTTGCGACCTGGTTCAAGATCAAGGGCCTGAACTTCTCGATCAGCTCGGCCTGCACCACCTCCGCCCACTGCATCGGCACCGCCTATGAGCAGATCCAACTCGGCAAACAGGACGTGGTCTTCGCCGGCGGAACCGAGGAACTGGACTGGACCCTGTCGCACCTGTTCGACGCCATGGGTGCGATGAGCAGCCGCTACAACGACACGCCCGCCGTGGCGTCCCGCGCCTACGACGTGGATCGTGACGGCTTCGTCATCGCGGGGGGGGCGGGCATGGTCGTGCTTGAGGAGCTGGAGCGGGCCAAGGCGCGCGGCGCCAAGATCTGGGCCGAGGTCACCGGCTACGCGGCCAATTCGGACGGCTACGACATGGTGGCCCCCTCCGGCGAGGGCGCGGCGCGCTGCATGCGGCTCGCGCTGGAGAGCGCGGGCGGGCGGCGGATCGACTACCTCAACCCTCATGGCACCAGCACGCCGGTGGGCGACGCCAAGGAGATGGCGGCCGTTCGGGAGGTCTTCGGCGACAAGGCCCCGCTGATCTCATCCACGAAATCCCTCACGGGTCACAGCCTGGGGGCGGCCGGCGCGCAGGAGGCGATCTATTCCATGTTGATGATGCAGGGCGGCTTCGCGGCCGAGTCCGCTCACATCGACGAGCTGGACCCCGAATTCGCCGACATGCCCATCCTACGCGAGCGCCGGAACGTGCAGCTCGAGCACGTCATGAGCAACAGCTTCGGATTCGGCGGCACCAACGGGTGCCTCATCCTAAGCCGCTACGACGGCTGAGCGCGCCAGCACTTCCGAAATCGCCTGAGCGGCCTTCCCCGCCCCGTCCTCCCGCCCGACCACCGCGGCCGCGGACTGCGCCGCCCGGGCGTACTCCGGATCGGACAACAAGGTCGCCAGCGCCGTGGTGGCGCGCGCGGCGGAATAGCGGCGCCAGGGCAGGGTGCGGGCCACGCCTAGCCGGACCAGCCGCGCGGCGTTGTCCGGTTGATCGGCGAAGAAGGGCACCACCAGCTGGGGCCGCCCAGCCCGGAGCGCCTGGGCCGTGGTGCCGATCCCGCCGTGGTGCACGACCACCCGCGCGCGCGGGAACAGCTGAGAGTGCGGCGCATAGGCCACCGCCACCGCGCCAAGCCCCGTTTCGCCCGCCCAGCGGGGCGCCGCCTCCGGGCCAACCAGCAGCACCGCGCGCATCCCCAGCCGTTCGGCCGCCAGCAGGCTGTCGCGGTAGAAGCGCTCGCCTTGCAGCACCGCCGCGCTGCCCAGGGTGAACACGGCCGGCGGCGGCCCCGCCGTCAGGAACGCTTCGAGTTCGGGCGAGAGCGCGTCCGCGCCCCCCGCCTCGCTGTCGTAAAAGGTCGAGCCCACGATGGCCGCCACGTCCGGGAAGTCCGGCTGCATCGCCCCCAGCAGCGGCGAGTACAGGCCCAACACCCGCTGCGACACGTCGAAGTGCCCGGTGAACACCGGATCGCGTTCCGCAGGCAGGCCCAACTCGCGCCGCAGCCGCTGCAGCGGCTTGGCCCAACTGGTGGTGGCCTGTTTCACAAGCGCGAACAACAGCTCCGCACCCTTGGGGCCCAGCTTGGTCGGCAGCGTCCCCAGCCACGGATAGGGCAGGAGCACGGGCGGGTCGTGCGCCGACAGAAAGGTCAGCGGCTGCAGCACCAGGGCCACGAAGGGCACGCCGCGCACCTCCGCGGCGATCCGCGCCCCAAAGGCGAAATTGGTCCCGGCCACCAGATCGGCTCCGGCCGTGGCCTCCAGGGCGTCCTCGAAGCTTCGCCGCACATAGGGAAACAGCACGTCCTTGAAGAGGAAGTCGTCGCCCGCGATCATCCGGCGCATGGCTTCGGCCGGGTCCACCCCAAGGTCGCGTTCGATGTCGGCGAAGTCCGGCCGCACGGCCGCGAACCTCAGCCCCTCCGCCTCCACCTTGGCCCGATGCCCTTCGGAGGTGGCGATCACCGCCTCGACGCCCAGCGCCCGCAGCCGCAAGGCCACGGCCAGCATCGGATGGAGGTCGCCGAGAGATCCGAAAGTGGCCAGCACGACCCGTCGCTTAGCCATGCCTCCCCTTTCCGCCCGCCTCAAGATGGCCGGACCCTACATGCGCCCGGCCCTGCGACAAGCGTGCCGCCGACACTGGGCGCCTTGCCCTGCGCCCGCCCCCTCCGCTAGGCCGGGGCCGAACACGCAGGGACCGATCAAGATGGCCGAGGGCTGGAGCTTTCCGAAGGGCGAACTGCTGGCCGGTAAGAAGGGCCTCGTCATGGGCGTGGCCAACGATAAATCCATCGCCTGGGGCATCGCTTCCCAGTTGGCCGCCCAAGGCGCCGAACTCGCCTTCACCTACATGGGCGAGGCGCTGGAGCGCCGCGTCCGGCCCTTGGTCGAGAGCATAGGCGCGGAGGTCATGATCCCCGCCGACGTCACGGACGACGGCTCCATGGACGCCGCCTTCGCCGAGGTGGAGCGGAGGTTCGGACGGCTCGACTTCCTTGTCCACTCCATCGCCTTCGCCAACCGGGAGGAACTCAAGGGCTCCTTTATCGACAACACCACCCGCGAAGGCTTTCTCACGGCCATGAACGTGTCGGTCTTCTCCTTCGTGGACAGTGCGCGACGCGCCGCCCGCCTGATGCAGCCCGGGGGCTCCATCATCACCATGACCTATCTCGGATCGGAGCGGGTCATCCCCAATTACAACACCATGGGCGTGGCCAAGGCCGCGCTGGAGGCGGCCACCCGCTACGCCGCCAAGGACCTCGGGTCCAAGGGCGTCCGCGTGAACGCCATCTCCGCCGGAGCCATGCGCACCCTGTCCCTGGCCGGAATCGCCGGTGGGCGCGAGAAGCTAAGCCAGGGCCGCAAGTTCTCGGCGCTCAAGGAGGACACCTCCATGGAGGGCGTGGCCGGCGCCGCCCTCTGGCTCCTCTCCGACCTTGGCCGCTCCACCACTGGCGAGGTGGTCCACGTGGACGCCGGCTTCCACATGATCGGCCTGCCCGACGAAGAGGCCGAACAGACCGCCTGATCGGGGCCGCCCGTTCGCCGCGATTTCAGCAAAGGTGTGGCGCCCCGGAAGCTTCCTAAGCCGGCAAGTCAGGCTAAGCCGTTCGGCGAGTCGGAAAACGCCGGGAGAGACACATGCGTCGTCAACTGCTCGCGGGGGCGGCCGCCGCCTGCGCCCTCCTGGCCGCGGGATCAGCTTGCGCCCAGACCTATGGCCGCCTCGTCGTCTTCGGCGACAGCCTCAGCGACAACGGCAACCTTTTTCGCGTGACCGGCGGACGGCCGCCCGCACCCCCGTCCCCGCCCTATTTCCAGGGGCGCTTCAGCAACGGGCCGGTGTTCACAGAGCTGCTCGGTTTCGCCAACCCGGTCGAGCGACGGGCGGCGTGCGCCACCAATCTCGCCGATCCGAGCTGCAACCAGAACTTCGCCTTTGGCGGCGCCCGCACCGATCTTTCCACCTCGCCTCCGGGGATCCGGCTGCAGCTGCAATCCTACCTGGCGGGCGGCGGGCGCTTCACCTCCACGGACCTGGTCAGCGTCTACGGAGGGGCCAACAACATCTTCCAGGGCATCGGAGCGGCCGCCGTCTCCCCTAGCCCCACGGCCGCCATCACCGGCGTGACCAATGCGGCCGCCGCCGACATCGGTCTGGTCATCAACAGGGCGGCGGCGGCGGGCGCCGGGACCATCCTGGTCCCCAATCTCCCCAGCCTCGGGGCCACGCCCCAATTCAACGGCTTTGTCGCGGCCAACGCCCCGGCCGGCCCCTTGGCCGAGTTCGCCACAGGAACGCTCAACGCCGCCCTGCTGGCCCAGGCGAACGCCGCGGCGGCCGCCAATCCCGGGACCAACTTCATCTATATGGACGTGAACCGGTTCAACGCCTTTGTCCTGGCCAACCCCGGCGCCTTCGGCTTCACCAACATCAGCACGCCCTGCGTGAACCCGGCCACAGGCGCGGTTTGCGCCAACCCCGATCAGTTCCTCTTCTGGGACAACGTCCACCCGACCGCCGCCGGACACCGCGGCCTGGCCGCGCTCGCCCTGGAATACCTCTTTTACGGCTCGATCGGAGCCGCCACGGCCGCACTGGGCGAGACCAGCCTTGAGCACCGCGAGTCCGCCACGGACGCCGCCCTAGACCGTCTGGAGGAAGACCGCGAAGACGACGGGCCACGCTTCTCGCTGGCGGTGGACGGCGGCCGCGGCACGGTGGACGCTCGCGGCAGCGTGCCCGGCATCGAGCGCGACACGGCCGCCGTTCGCGTTTCCGTCGACACCCGGCTACGCCCTGACTTCACGGTGGGCGCCCAATTCTCAGCGGCGCACTCGGAGGCCCAGGTCGAGAGCCTGGAATTTCAGACCGACAGCCTGGGCTTTGACGCCTATCTCGGCTTCACGCGGGGCGCCGTGTTCGTGAACCTGGTGGGCGGCGGCTCCAGCGACGAGTACACTGACTACCGCCGCAGCACCGGGGCGGGCCCCGTGGTCCACTTCGCGGATCGCATCAACGGCTCGAGCCTCGGCGGCACGATCCAGACCGGCTTGCGTCTGCCCTTCGGCCAGGCCGAGCTCTCGCCCCGCGTGGCCGTCTCCGCCCAGCGGGTGGAGGTGGAGGCCTTCAGCGAGAACGGTCCTGCGGCCCGTCACGCCGTTCGCCGCCACGACATCGAAGCCGCCGCGGCCGAGGCCGCGCTCCGCCTGGAGACCCCTCTGGGCGACGGCCGCTTCCGGGCTCACCTGGAAGGCGGCTACGGCGACATCTTCGACTACGACGGGGCGGTGGCCGTGGCGTTGGCGGACAATCCCGCCCGCCCGATCGAAACCGAAGTCGACGCCCCCGGCCGCGGCGCCCTGCTCAAAGCTGGCGTGGAAGGCCAAGTCTTCGGGGGCCTCCAGCTCGGCCTGGCCTACCACGGCCGCTTCGATGGGGACTCGGACAACCACGCCGCCCGCCTCAGCCTCAGCTACCGCCCGGGGAGCTGAGCCCCGCTCTCCGGTCCGGGCGGGCGTCAGCGTTTGAGCTGCGCCGTTACCTGACCTAAGCTTCACTTGGCGTGACCGGTCCAGCCCCTTAGGTTGGAAGCGGTCCGCCAGGGGCCGGGCACGAGGGGCGCCATGACCGATACGCCGCAGCCAGCCAGGGCCGACGTCGGCGCCCAGGGCTCCGCCACCGTTGCAGAGCCGACCGCCCCAGCACCCGTTCTGGGCGCCGCGCCCATGGCCGCCCCGCCGGTGGTCCGGGCCGACCCCGGCAAGGTCGCGCAGATCCAGCGCACCATCGAGATCAAGGACACGGCCCAGATCACCAGCTTTGGCGAACGCGCCCAGCGGGACGTGGCGGGCTTCGCCGACCGCATCCTGGAGCAGACGCGAAATCGTGAGATCGGCGACACGGGCGAACTCCTTTCCGACGTCATCGCCAAGGCTCGCGGCCTGGACCCGGCCGATCTGCAGAAAGGCGGCCTGTTCAGCCGCGGCGTGGGCGCTATGCGCCGGCGCGTCCACCGCTTCCGTTCCAAGTTCGAGACCGTGGCCGCCCAGATCGACCGGGTCACCGTGGAGCTGGAGAAGCGCACCGACCGCCTGCGCCGCGACGTCACCATGCTGGACGGCCTGCACGACCAGACCCGCCAGTCGATCAAGGAGCTGGACGCCTTTATCGAAGCCGGCAAGCAGTACGCCGCCGAGTTCAAGGCCACGGAGCTCCCGCGCCTGCAGCAGGCCGCGACCGTGAGCGGCGACGGCACCGAAGACCTGATGGCGGCCCAGAACTACCAAGACGCCGTTCAGGCCCTGGACCGGCTTGAAAAGCGCGTTCTGTATCTGCAGCAGGCGCGTCAGATCGCCATCCAGCAGCTGCCCCAGATCCGGATCGTCCAGAACGGCGACACCACCCTGATCGAGTCCCTCCAGGCCTCGATCAACCTGACCATCCCCGCCTGGAAGCAGAAGATGGTTCTGCTGCTGGGCCTCCAGCGCCAATCGGAGGCGCTCGCCCTGCAAAGGGCCGTCACCGACGCCACCAATGAGATGCTGCGCCAGTCGTCCGAGATGATGAAAACCCAGGCGCTGGCCATCGAGGAGCAGAGCCAGAAGGGCATCGTCGATATCGAAACCCTGGCCAAGACCAACCAGGACCTGATCGACACCATCGAAGGGGTCCTGTCCGTCCAGGCCGAGGGTCGCCGCAAGCGGGTGCAGGTCGAGGCCGAGATGGAGCGGCAAACGGAGGCGCTGCGCATCACCCTGGCCCGTGCGCCGACCGCCCTGACCTAGATGCCCGCCCCGTTTCCGCTGATCTTCGCGCGCGTGAAGACGCAGGGTTCCTCGATCGAGCGGCTGGAGCATGCTTCCTTGACGCAAGCCAGCCTGGGTCTCCGGTTCGGCTTGCGCGGAGCCTTGATCCGCTGCGGTGAGCGGATTTCAGCATGGCCCAGATGACTTCCGGCGGGGCCGCGACCATCGCCGGCATTGTCGCCGCCCTTCTGCCTCCACCCCTGGTCCTGGCTCTGGGCGTTCCCGCCTGGGTGGCCGTGATGCTGGCCTTTGCGGTCTTTGTCGGCCTGTTCCTGCTGCTCAAGCCCAAGAATCGCCCCGCCCCCGGCCGCCTGGACCCGGCCGCCGTCTCCGACCAGCGCCGGGGCACGGCGGCCGATCTCCTGCGCGAAGGCGAGGCTGCGTTGGACCGCCTCCGCGCCGCGCCGCGCCGCATCCACGACCAGCTCATGCGCGAAGAGATCCGCCTGCTCACCATGAAGGCGGACCGCGTTCTCCGGGAGGTGCGCCACGACCCCGACAAGGTCATGGCGGTCCGCCGCCTGCTCACCTTCTACCTGCCCAACGCGGCCAGCGTCGCCGAAGGCTGGCGCGCCCTGGAGAACAAATCCGAACCCTCGCCCGAGCGCGTGCGTGAGACCCGCCAGACCATGGCTCAGCTCAACGACGCCTTCACGCGCTTCGCCGACGACCTGCACGAGCCTCAGCTCCAGACGCTCGACCTCGATCTCAAGGTGCTCAACGACGCCCTTCGCCAGGACCTGGACCTCCTCCGGCGCTAAGCAACGCTCCGGATGCCGAGCAGTCCGGCAAGATGAATGGGAAATGAATGGCCTGTTCAGGCCTACAAAACCTTGAACGTTTCTTGGTCGGCGAAAGCAAAAAGAGCAGTACCGTCGGGAACACATCCTGCCCCGAGCGGTTATGGTGCCTCGAGGGACCGCAGGACGCCAAAGCCGGCGCCCAGTCAACTGGAGAATAGGCCATGAACGTCAAGCAAAGCATTTCCACGATCGCCGCCACGCTGATCATCGCGGGCGCCACTTCGGCCGCGGCCGACGACCAGGGCCGGAAGAACAAGCGCGAGCGCAACCGGGAACGTCCCGCCGCCGCCGCCGTGGGCCTCGGCGTGGCTGAAGCCAACCGTCGCGGCGCCAACGCCGAAGCGGCCGTGGCCGCCGAATTCCGCGGTGGCCAGGGAGAAGCGGGCAACGCTTCGACCACCTTCGGCACCGGCGCGATCAACACGACGCCTGACAGCGCCAGTGCGGCTGTGAGCACCGGCGCCGCCGCTTCGGGCCAGGGCGTGCAGTCGACCTCGTCCACGGTGGACGCCTTCGGCGAGACCACCCGCCAGGGCTCCAACGCGGACGTCTTCGGCGATTCGACCGCCTCGTCGGGCGAGCGTCCCCGCCGTCGTCCCCGCTAAGCCGCGGGCCTGAAAGCCCGACGCGGGTCCGCCATCCGGGCGGGCCCGCGTCGCCTTTCGCGGAGTTGGTCTCATGACCTCATCTCGCACCACCGTAGCCGCAGCCGCCTTCGCCGCCGCCCTTTCGACGGGGACCGCGCCTGAGGCGGCGTCTGTCCAGGTCGACGGCGATTGCCGGACCATCCGCATCCGGGCGGACGGCAGCCGGGTCGTCACCCCGCCCCGCAACCGGGGTCGGTCCGGCGGGACCGCCACCGTCACCACCCGCAACGGCGGTTCTGTCAGCATGTCCAGCAGCTCCAGCTCCGGTTCGGGCCGCTCGGTGTCGACCAGCACGGCGGGCGGTGTCACCGTCACCATCACGCGCGACGAGACCGGCTGCACGGCCGTGATCGACGAGCGCTCAAAAAAGGGCTCAAGAGAATGAGAACACCGATGAATGCACAAGGCTTCCATGCGGCCGCGATCGCCTCGGCCCTCCTCCTCGCCGCCGCCCCTGCGGCCATCGCCCAGACCACCGGCGGCAGCCAGGGCGGGGTGGACGGTCGCAACGTCTCCGCCGCCACCTACGGGGCCGGAACCATCACTCAGAACGGCGCGGGCGTGAGCGGCGGCGGCGAAGCCGAAGCCGTTGACGGCACGGCCACTACGCGATCCGACGCCAAGCTGAACAACCGCCGGGCGATGCAGCGCTCCACGGCCGATGCTCGGACCGAGGATGAGCGGGCCACCTCGCGCACCCGCACGATGGTCAAGCCGAACCAGGAGACGATCCGCTCGACCACCACCTCCCGCTACAAGGAGCGAGGCGCCCCGCCGGTGCGCGAGAGCGTCCGCACCGTGACCACGCCGGAAGGGACGACCACTCGGACCAAAGGCCCGAAGTAAGCTCCCCTACTCAGCCAAGCAGCGTCGAGGGGGCGCGGACGCGAGAGGTCCGCGCCCCTTCTTACGTCCCGGCTCCCGCTCTCCAGAAGCCCACCACCCGTTTCGTCTCCGCCAGCACGGGTTCGGCCACCGCCGCCGCGCGCTCGGCGCCCTCCTGCAGCACGCGGTCGATCTCGTCAGGTTCCGCCAGAAGCCGGTTCAGCTGCGCGCTTACTGGCGCAAGCCGGTCGGCCGTCACCTCCGCCAGCGCCGGCTTGAAGACGCCGAATCCTTGTCCGGCGAAGCGGTGCAGCACCTCCGCCTTGGTCTCCCCGCTCATCGCCGCATAGAGTCCGACCAGGTTGTCGGCCTCGGCCCGGCCGGCCAGCGCCTCCAACCTGTCGGGCAGCACCTCGGGATCGGTCCGGGCCCGCTTGATCTTCTGGATGATGACGTCCCGACTGTCGGTGAGATTGATCCGTGACTGGTCCGAAGGATCGGACTTGCTCATCTTCGCCCGCCCGTCCCTCAGGCTCATCACCCGGGCTCCAGGCCCCTCGATCAGGGGCTCGGGCAGGATGAAGTGGTCGGGCGCCTTGAAGTCGGTGTTGAACTTCGCCGCGATGTCGCGGGTCAGCTCCAGGTGCTGCTTCTGATCCTCGCCCACGGGCACGTGGGTCGCCCGGTACACAAGGATGTCCGCGGCCTGCAGCACCGGATAGCTGTAGAGCCCGACGGACGCCCGCTCCTTGTCCTTGCCCGACTTTTCCTTGAATTGGGTCATGCGGTCCAGCCAGCCCAGCCGCGCCGTGCAGTTCAGCAGCCAGGCTAGCTCCGCATGCGCCCGCACCGCCGACTGCGGAAACACCGCCGCCCGTAGCGGGTCCACACCCGCAGCCAGCATGGCCGCGGCGATCTCCCGCGTCTGACCCGCCAGCTTGCTCGGGTCCTGCGGCACGGTGATCGCGTGCAGGTCGGCCACGAAGAAGAAGCACTCCGCACTCTCTTGCAGCCGTGCGAACTTGGTCAGCGCGCCCAGATAGTTGCCCAGATGCAGGGCGCCGGAAGGCTGCACCCCCGACAACACCCGCATGGGCCGGGTCGTCTCGGTCACCGTCACATCTCCACGCTGGGCGCGGCCGGGACGCCCCGTTCGCGCCGTAGCGCCGTTCTCAGCTCGCTCCGCGTCACAGCGCGGAAGCCCAGAGCCGCCGCTGCATAGACCACCCCGCCCGCCGCTACGGCGACCAGAACCGCCACCTCCTTGGTCCACAGCAGGTCGGAGAGGGCCGGGTAGAAGTAGGCCGCCAAGGCCAGCACCAGTCCCAGGGCCGCGGTGGCCGCCCCGATCCGCCCCAGCCGGCTCAACACCGCCGCGCCCGGCCGCCAGATGCCCCGTCGGGCAAGCGTCACCGCCAGCAGGATGACGTTCAGCCAAGCCGCCGTGCTGGTCGCCACCGCCAGCCCGACCACCCCATCCATCCCCGCCCGGCTCAGCCCGAAGAACAGCCCCGCTCCCAGAGCCACGTTCACCACCACCGACGCGATCGCGAACTTCATCGGCCGCCCCATGTCCTCCCGCGCGAAGAAGGGCGGCGTCAGGACCTTGGCTAAGACAAAGGCCGGCACCCCCCAGGCGAACTGCTGCAGTACCGCCGCCGTCCGCTCCGCATCGGCGGAGGTGAACGCTCCCCGCGTCACGGTGGAGTCGATCAGGAAGAAAGGCATCACCAGCAGCGCCACCGCGGCTGGCAAGGTGAACAGCATCGACAGCGCCACGCCGTCGTCCAACGTCGCCCGCCCGCCTTCCTCGTCCCCGCTGACAAAGGCACGGGTCAGCCGTGGCACCAGCGCCAGCCCGATCGCCACGCCCACCAGCCCCAGCGGCAGTTGGTACAGCCGGTCGGCGTTGTAGAGCACCGAGCGCGCGCCGGGATCCGATCCCGTCAGCACCTGGCTGACCAGGGTGTTGATCTGGGTCGCGCCGCCCGCCAGGGCGCCGGGGATGGCCAGCGCCAGGACGCGCTTCACCGTGGGCGACAGCCGCGGCCGCCCCACCCTCAGCCGAACGCCGAGCCGGCGTGCGCCCCACCACAGCAGCCCCGCCTGCAGCAGACCGGAGATGGTCACGGCCAAGGCGGCTCCCAGCAGGGCCCCTTTGCTGTCCGGAACCAGCACCAGCGGCGTCAGCGTGCACACGTTCAGCAGGGCGCCGACACCGGCGGCCAGGGCGAACCGTCCCGCCGTGTTGAGAACGCCCGCCAACAGCGACGCGATCGTCATGCAGGCCAGGTAGGGCATCGCCAGCTGCGTTGCGATCACGGCCAGCCGCAGCGTCTCCCGGTCGTCGCGGTAGGCGGACAAGAGCAGCGGCATGACCCAGGGCATGACCATCTGCGCCAGCACGCAGAAACCGCCCACCACGAACACCATGAAGCTCAGGGCCTCGGAGGCTGCGCCCTGCGCCGCCGCCTCGCCCTCGTCCGCATTGATGCGGCCGTACACGGGGACGAAAGCCTGGGCGAAGGCGCCTTCCGCGAACAAACGCCGGAACAGGTTGGGCACCATGATCGCGGTGGTGAAGGCGTCCATCAGGGGGCCCTGGCCGAACCGCTGGGCCAGGGCCAGGTCGCGGGCGAAGCCCAGCACGCGACTTCCTAGCGTCAGGCCGGACTGCACCAGGGTGTTGCGCGCCAAACTCATGCGCCTGCGCCTAGAGCGCGCCGCTCGCCCCCGCAAGCGCCACAGGTTCCGCCAGCACGCCCGCAAGCGCCGCCCGGGCCCGCTCCAAGGCCGGGCGATCCGGCTTGGCCCCCGCCGGGTCGGTGACGTAAAAGGCGTCCGCCAGTCTGAGGCCCGAGCCGTCGATGTGCGCCGAGCTGACGGACAGCCCCGAGTCCGCCAGCGCCCTCGCCAGTTCGGCCAGAACGCCCGGCCGGTCCCGACCCGACACCTCGATGATGGCGGCGTCCTCCGAGCTGTCCGCATCCACCGTGACCAGCGGCGCGATCACGGGCCCCTTTCCCGCGCGCCGTGCTGAGCGACGGCCGAAGAGGTCCCCCGCCGCCGCAGCCTCCAGCCGCCCGACCAGCCGCTCCCCGGCGCCCGGATCCTGATCGCCCCAGGGCGCGCCGGTCCCGTCCTGCAGCTGGAAGACGTCCAGCACCTGCCCGCCCCGGGCGGTGTTGAGCCGCGCGGCCAGCACATTGGCCCCTTCCGCCGTCAGCGCCTCAGCGAGATCCGCGAACAGGCCCGGCCGGTCGGCGGCGGCCACCACGGCCTCCGTGACGTTCCGCTCGGGCCTGAGCCGAACGGCCGCGGCCGCCCCGCACACCGCCGCCTGCGCCAGCAGCCGCGCGTGGGCCTGATGTTCCTCGGCTCCGAACTCGGTGAAGTAGCCGTCGTCCATGGCCACCGTGAGGACGGCGAACTCCGGCTGCGCCTCCAAGAGCGCCGCCCGGGCCGCCTCCGCCGCATCCGCCCGGCCGCGGCGAAAGGCGCTGGCCGGATCCGCGCCTCGCCCGCCGCGGAAAACCGCCTCGGCCGCCGCATACAGCTCGCGCATGAGCTGCCCCTTCCAGGCGTTCCACACGCCCGGCCCCACGGAACGTATGTCGGCCACGGTCAAGACCAGCAGCAAGCGCAGCCGCTCCAGCCCGCCCACCGCCTCCGCAAAGGCGGCCACCGTTCCCGGGTCGCCCACGTCGCGTCGTTGCGCGCAGTCGGACAGGAGCAGGTGGTGCTGGACCAGCCACGCCACCAACTCCACTCGATCCGCCCCCAACCCAAGCCGCTCGCAGGCCGCCCGGGCATGCCGCGCGCCCGCCGCCAACTGCCCGCCGTCGCCGCCCTTACCCACGTCGTGCAACAGGACCGCCAGGGCGAGGGCCTCGCGATCGGCGATGCGCGGCAGCAGGGCCGTGGCCAGGGGATGCGCCTCCGCCTCCCGTCCGCCGGCGATGTCGGCCAGGAGCCCCGTCATCCGCAGCGTGTGTTCGTCCACCGTATAGGCGTGGTGCCGGTCCAGCTGGGTCCGCGACACGATCCGCCCGAACTCGGGCACGAACCGCCCCAGCACGCCCGCGTCGTTCATCAAGCTGAGCGTGCGAAACGGCTGACGCCCGCGCGCCAGAACGTCCAGGAACACGCGCGCAGCCTCCGGGTCGCGCCGCACCCTTCGCGTGATGCAGGGCAGCGCACGTCGGGCCAGAGCCAGGGCCTGGGGATGCAGGTCCAGGTCGCGCGCATCGGCGGTCCGGAAAAGCCGCAGCAGGTTAACAGGATCGCGCGCGAAGACCTCGCCGTCCTCCACCGCCAACCGTCCACCGATGACCCGGAAGCCCGGCACGTCCACCCGCCCGGGCCGCAGCGGTTCGGGCAGAAGGCGCGACAGGCCGGACGGCTTGGCCTTGGTTCGCTCCGCCTCCAGCTTGGCGCAGAACACGCGGGTCAAGGCCCCCACCTCCCGCGCATTGACGAAGTAGCGGCGCATGAAGCGCTCCACCCCCGCCGTGCCGCAGCGTCCGCCTTGAACCCAGCCCATCCGGCGCGCGACTTCCGGCTGGAGGTCGAAGCCCAGCCGCTCCTCGGCTCGCCCCGCCGCCCAGTGGAGATGGTGGCGCACCCGCCATAGCCGGTCGTAGCAGCGCCGGAGCTGCGCCATCTCGGCCCCGTCGAAATATTCGGTAGCGGAGAGCTCCGCCGGCTCTTCCGGGTTCAGGTACTTGGCGATCCACAGCAGGGTGTTGAGGTCCCGCAGCCCGCCCTTGCCGTTCTTGATGTTGGGCTCCACCAGATAGCGGCTGGCGCCGGCCGCCACATGCCGCGCGTCGCGCTCGGCCAATCGCGCCTCCGCAAAGGCCCGACCCGTGCCCCGCGCCACCTCCCGCCGGAAGCGCTGCTGCAGATCTTCGAACAACTTCTCGTCACCGGCCAGCGGACGCGCGTCCAGCAGCCCGGTCTTGATGCTCAGGTCCGTCTTGGCGAGCCTCAGCGTTTCATCCACCGTGCGCGAGGCGTGGCCCACCTTCAGCCCAAGGTCCCACAGCGTGTAGAGCATGAACTCCGCCACGCTCTCGCCGTGGGGCACGGGCTTCCACGGGCGCAGAAACAGCAGGTCGAGGTCGGAGAAGGGCGCCAGGACGCCACGCCCGTAGCCCCCGACCGCAACCAGGGCCAGCCGTTCGGCGTCCGTCGGGTTGTGGTCCCGCAGCACATGGTGGAGCGTAAAGGCGTGCAAGGCGCCCACCACCGCGTCGGCCGCGGCCGAAAGCGCCCTTGCCGTCTCCACCCCGCCCAATGCACCGGTTTCGAAACGGGCCCGGACGTCGGCTCGCGCCCCATCCAGGGCCGCGCGCAGGATCGAAACCGCCCGTCGCCGAAGCTCGCCCTCGTCGTAGGCCCCTCTCGCGGCCGCGCTCAGCTCGGCAAGCAGCGCTCCCGCCCTTTCTCCTCGCTCACCCGCCGGAAAGCAGGGGCCCGGACCTTCCTCTCCCGCGGCCGGAGATGCTGAAGCGGGAGCTTTCGCGGGGGTGAGCGGAAGAGGGGCGGGCATTCAGGCCACCAAGCCCTTGAGCCGGTACAGCGCCTCCAGCGCCTCCCTTGGGCTCATCCCGTCAGGGTCTACGGCCGCCAGGGCCGCTTCAACCTTGCTGGGCTGTGGCGTCGCCGCGGGCGCGTCCCGCGCCGCCGCGAACAAGGGGAGGTCGTCAAGCTTCGCGGGCGACCCCGTCCCTTCCAGCCGCTCCAGCACTTCGCGCGCCCGAGCCACCACGGGGCCGGGCACCCCCGCCAACTTGGCCACCTGAACGCCGTAGCTCTTGTCGGCCGCGCCCGGCCCGGCCTCGTGCAGGAAGACCAACTCGCCGTTCCACTCCCGCGCCCGCATCGACAGGTTGCCGACATGGGCGAGCCGCCCCTCCAGCCGCGCCAGTTCGTGATAGTGGGTCGCGAACAGCGCCCGGCAGCGGTTGACGTCGTGGAGCGCCTCGGCGCAGGCCCAGGCGATCGCCAGCCCGTCGTAGGTGGCCGTGCCTCGCCCGATCTCATCCAACACCACCAGGGATCGCTCCGTAGCCTGGGTCAGGATGGCCGCAGTCTCGACCATCTCCGTCATGAACGTCGAGCGCCCTCGCGCCAGGTCGTCTCCGGCCCCCACGCGGCTGAACAGCCGGTCCACCGCGCCCAAGCGCAGCGACCTGGCCGGCACATAGGAACCGGCTTGCGCGAGCACGGCCAGGAGCGCGTTCTGGCGCAAAAAGGTCGATTTGCCCGCCATGTTGGGCCCCGTCACCAGGGCCAGGCGGGGGCATCCCCGCCCCGATCCGTCCAGCCGGCAGTCGTTGGGCGTGAATGCGCCTCCGTCCTTCCTGACCGCCGCCTCGACCACCGGATGCCGCGCCGCCTCGGCCTCAAAGGTGGTCGAGCCGTCCACCACCGGGCGCACCGCCCCCACCTCTTCGGCCCACTCCGCCCCGCCGGCGGCCACGTCCAGCCGGGCCAGCATCTCCGCAGCCGCCTGGATCGCAGGCGCGCACGCCTGGGCGCGCGCGCGCATCGCCTCGAAGGTCTCCAGCTCGATCGCGAGCGCCCGATCCGCGGCCTGGGCGATCCTGGCGTCCAGCTCCGCCAGCTCCACCGTGGTGAAGCGCACCTGGTTGGCCATGGTCTGCCGATGGATGAATTGCGCGTTCAGCGGCGGCCGCAGCAGCGGCTCACCCGCCTTGGCGCCGACCTCCACGAAATAACCCAACACCGCATTGTGCCGGACACGCAGCCCCACGCCCGTTTCGCCCTGCAGCCGAGTTTCCAGCGCGGCGATGACGCGCCGGCTGTCGTCGCGCAGCGCCCGAGCCGCATCCAGCTCCGGTCGATACCCCTCGGCCACATAGCCGCCGTCCCGCGCCTGGGCCGGGAGTTCGGGCAGGAGCCCCGCCTCCAGCTCGGCCGCCAGCCGGGCCAGCTCCGGTTTGTCCAACAGCGCCAGCGCGTCCAGCGCCCCCGTGATCTCCACCGGCGGTCCGGACAGCGCCTCGCTCACGCCCGCGCCTTCGGCCGCGAACCGCGCCGCGATCTCCTCGCCCGCCCGCAGTCCCGTCCGGACAACGCCCAGGTCGCGCGGTCCGCCCCGGTTCAGCACCAGCCGCCCCAGTGCGCGCGCCATGTCGCCCGATCCGGCCAGCAGCGCCCGTACGTCCTCGCGCAGCCGCCGCCGCTCGGCGAACCAGCCCACCGCCTCCAGTCGCCCTCCGATCGCGTCCAAGTCCATTAGTGGCCGCGTCAGCCGGGCGGCCAGCAGCCGCGCTCCGCCGGCGGTGACCGTCCGGTCGACGCAGGCCAACAGCGACCCCGCCCGGCCGCCATCCTGCGCCCGGTCGATCTCCAGGCTGGCGCGCGTCGCCGGATCGATGCTCATCACCTCCGCAGCCAAAATCCGTCGCGGCGACCTGAGCGCCGGCAGTTGGCCCGCCTGGGTGGTCTCAAGATGCGCGGCCAGCAGTCCCAGGGCCGACACCTCCGCCGGCTGCAGCCCCCCGAACCCCGCCAGCGTATCCACGCCATAGAGCCGCTTGAGCCGGGCCTCCGCCGCGCCCGGCTCGGCCAGCGCCGCGGGCATGGGCTGCAGAAGACCGCCGGCCGCAGCCGCCGCGCTCACGGCCGCATCGCCCAGCAGCCGGTCGGGAACCAGCAACTCCGAAGGCGACAAGGCGGCCACCGCCGCCGCCAGGTCCTCCGGCGCGACCATCAGGCTCTCCACCTCGCCGGTCGACAGCTCCACGGACGCCAGCGCGGCCCGTCCGGCCCGGACCGCCACGGCCGCCAGCCGGTTAGCGCCGCGCGCGTCCAGCAGCCCGTCTTCGGTGAGCGTGCCGGGCGTCACCACCCGCACCAGCTCCCGCCGCACCACCGACTTGGAACCCCGCTTGCGGGCCTCGGCCGGGTCTTCCACCTGTTCGACCACCGCGACCCTGAAGCCCGCCCGGATCAGCTTGGCGAGATAGGCTTCGGCCGCGTGCACAGGGACGCCCGCCATGGCGATATCCTGTCCTGCGTGCTTGCCTCTCTTGGTCAGCGCAATGCCAAGCGCGCCGGCCGCTTTTTCGGCGTCCTCGAAAAAGAGCTCGTAGAAATCGCCCATCCGGAAGAACAGCAAGGCGTCGGGCTGCTTCGCCTTGGCCGCGAAGAATTGCGCCATCACGGGCGACGTCCCCTCCGCCAATGGGAGAGAGGCGGCGGGGGCCAGGAGACTACCGTCCATGCCCGCTGCTTACACCGTCCACCCCGGTCGTGGGGAGGCGCGCGGCGCCTTGGACGCAAAAGTGGTGCGAGCCCCCCGGCTCAGCTCGGGGGACGGGTCTACGCCGCGCTGGCGGAGCACCGGGACCGCCCCCGGCCGCGGATCACGACGCGGCAGAGTTCCCGACTTCGGAGCGGCACGCATGTTGAAGTCGGGTGAGCTCGCCTATCCCGGCCTCGGCCAGGCTGAACAGCCCGTCGAACTCCGCCCGCGAGAAGCCCCGCTTTTCCCCAGTCGCCTGGACCTCCACAATGGCCCCCGACCCCGTCAGCACGAAGTTGGCGTCCGCCTCCGCACCGCTGTCCTCCTCATAATCGAGGTCCAGCATCACCGCCCCGTTCACGATCCCGCAGGAGACGGCGGCGACCGAGTCCGTCAGCGGATCGGCCTTCAGCACGCCCTCCTGCAGCAGGAACCCCGTCGCCTGCCGCAACGCCACCCAGGCGCCAGTCACCGCCGCCGTGCGCGTCCCGCCGTCCGCCTGCACCACGTCGCAGTCCAGCGTGATCTGCCGCTCTCCCAGCGCCTGCAAATCCGTCACGGCCCGCAGCGAGCGCCCGATCAGTCGCTGGATCTCCTGGGTCCGACCGCTCTGCTTGCCCTGCGCCGCCTCGCGTCGCCCCCGCGTATGAGTGGCCCGAGGGAGCATTCCGTACTCGGCCGTGACCCATCCCTTGCCCTTGCCGCGTAGCCAGGGGGGCACGCCTTCATCCAGGCTCGCGGTCACCAGCACCCGGGTATGTCCGAAGCTCACGAGGCAGGAGCCTTCCGCATAACGGTTCACGCCGGTCTCCAGGGTGACGGGGCGGAGCGCGTCGAAAGCACGGCCGGAAGGGCGCCCGGATGATGTCGGCATGAGGGGAGTCCTTTGCGGAGCGGGCCGCGAGCCCTATCCTACCGCTCCTTCGGTCGCCACACCCATGAGCCTGATCTCCCCGGAAGCCTCGCTCACCAGTCTGGACGAGCGCGCTCGCGACATCTTTCGCCGCATCGTCGAGAGCTACCTCGAAACCGGCGAGCCCGTGGGCAGCCGCACCCTGTCGCGTGGCGGTGTGCAGCTGTCCCCCGCGTCCATCCGCAACACCATGCAGGATCTCACGGCCGCGGGCCTGTTGGGCGCCCCCCACGCCAGCGCAGGACGCCTGCCCACCCACGCCGGCCTGCGCATCTTCGTGGACGGCCTGCTGGAGCTGGGCGACGTAGGCGAGGACGAGAAACGCGAGATCGAGGCCCGCCTGGCTGTTAAAGGCCGCAGCTTCGGCGAAGCCCTGGACGAAGCCAGTTCGGTGCTGTCCGGCCTGGCCGGAGGCGCCGGCATTGTCGTCACCCCCGTCCGCGATGCCGGGGTCAAACATGTGGAGTTCGTGTCCCTAGGGCCTGACCAGGCGCTCGCGGTCATGGTCTTTGAGGACGGCACGGTCGAAAATCGCCTCATGCCCCTGCCTTCCGGGCTCACCCCCTCGGCCCTGCAGGAGGCCACCAACTTCCTCAACGCGCGGCTCCGCGGCCGCACCCTGGGCGAGGCCAAGAGCGAGATCCGCACGGAACTCGACCAGGCGCGCTCCGCCCTGAACGCCACGGCCGCCGGTTTGGTGGAGGATGGCCTCGCCGCCTGGTCCGGCGGCGACGGGGACGATCGTTCGCTCCTGGTGCGTGGTCGCGCCAACCTGCTGCAGGACGCCGCCGCCCTGGCCGACATCGAACGGGTCCGCTCCCTGTTCGACGACCTGGAGCAGAAGCAGCAACTCATCGGCCTGCTCGACAACGTCCGCGAGGCTCAAGGCGTGCGCATCTTCATCGGCGCGGAGACCCGCCTCTTCTCGCTCTCGGGTTCCGCCTTGATCGCCGCGCCCTATATGACGGGCCGACAAAGCCGGGTGGTCGGCGCGATCGGCGTGATCGGGCCCGCGCGGCTGAACTATGCGCGCGTGATCCCGTTGGTGGACTACACCGCGCGCGTTCTGGGGCGCCTCGCCGGCGCCGAACCCTGAGGACCCTTCCATGAGCTACAGCGACGACAGCCGGCCCGAACAGCTCGCCGCCGACGCCGCCCCTACGATAGACGACGACGGCTCGGTCGAGTCCGGGCAGGCGCTGGAGGCGGAGGTCGCCTCCCTGCGCGAGCAGGTGATGCGCTACGCCGCCGAGGCGGAGAATACGCGACGGCGGGCCGAAAAGGAAAGCAACGACGCCCGCGCCTTTGCAATCCAGCGCTTCGGACGCGACCTCCTGGGTGTGGCGGACAATCTCCAGCGCGCCCTTCAGGCCGCCCCCCGCGGGAGCGAGGATCCGGCCGTCAAGAACCTGGTGCTGGGCATCGAGATGACGGAGAAGGAGCTGCAGTCCGCTTTCGACAAGAACGGGCTCAAGCGCGTCGAGCCCGCCGCGGGCGACAAGTTCGATCCCAACCTCCACCAGGCCATGATGGAGGAGCCCTCCTCCGAAGTGGCCGGGGGGGCGGTGGTCCGCACCCTGCAGGCCGGCTATCAGCTCTATGGCCGCATTGTCCGTCCCGCCCTGGTGATCACCGCCGTCCGCGGGAGCGCCGCCGCTGCGGAGCCCAGCGCGGCCGCGACGGATGGAGCCGGGGGCGCCTACCCCGCTAACGACGCCGCGGGTCCCGGCGCCTCCGTGAACAAGACCGCGTGACCCACGCCTGAGTTGGTCGGGGACGCGCGGGGGCCGCCCTAAGCCGCCCGCCGCCGCTCCGGCTCGAGCGCCCGTGCGCGGAGGCCGTTCCGCCGGAAGTGGTCCAGCAACCGTCGCCAGCCGTCCTCGGCCGCGACGGCGTTGTGCGCCGCCCGGTAGTCGGCGTGGAACCCGTGCTGGGCGCCCGGATAAACGACGATGTCGCTCCCCCGCTTGCCTGCCGCCCGCAGGGCCGTGCGCATCCGCTCCACGCTCTCCAGCGGGATGCCCTGGTCCTTTTCGGCGTAGAGCCCCAGCACCGGCGCGTTCAGCTGCCCGACCACGTCGATCGGCCAGGGCCGTTGCTCCCCGCCCAGGAAGTCGGCCGGGGCCGGGGCCGTCAACCGCCCGTACCAGGCCACCCCGGCCCGGAAATCGCGGAAGCGGGCTGCGGCCATCCAGGTCACCGCTCCCCCCCAGCAGAAGCCGGTGATCCCGATCCGCCGCCCATCGGCGTTCGGCTGCGCCTTGACCCAGCTGAGCGTGGCGGCGATGTCGCCCATCACCTGTTCGTTGGTGGCGGTTCCAACCAGCTTGCGGATCTCGGCGAAGTCGGTCAGCGGCGCCGGATCGCCTGCGCGGTGGAAAAAGGCGGGGGCCACGGCGAAATAGCCCGACTTGGCCAGCCTGCGGCAGACGTCGCGGATGTATTCGTGCACGCCGAACACCTCCGAGACCACGATCACGACCGGCTCTCGCCCGCGCCGGTCCGGCCGCGCATAATAGGCCGGCATCTGGGAGTTGCGCGTGGGGATGATAACCTCCCCGGCCGCCAGACCCACGGTGTCCGTCACGATCGGCGCCGCCTCCGCCGACAGGGCCGCCAGGGCGAAACCGCCGAAAAACAGGCCGGCCAGACCCCGACGGGACAGGTTGAGATCGGCGGGCTCGGAGCCCTCCGGTCGAAGCAGGTGCGGGGCGGCCATGGGGAGCTCCTGGCGGGGCGGTCGCAGATGTCGGAAGGCCGTCATTGTGCCCCGCGGACCCGGCCGGAGTCAAAACGGGAGCGTGACCTCGGGCCGCTCGCCCCCACATGCACGATCATGACCGACAAAGGATGCATGCGCCCCTGGAGGACACGCCCGCTCACGCCCGGCGAACGCGCCTTGTGCCTTGAGACCTTCGGCGCCGAGCTGGACCTGGACCGCGTCCGCCTTTGGTCCTGCCCGCCCCTGGCCTGGACCACCGGCCGGCCCTTCTGCGCCGGCGGCTGGCTTTGGCCCGGTCGGCGCTTGCTCGTCTACCCGCCCGCGCAGGCCCATGCGGACTTCGCGGAGGCGACGCTTTGGGACCAGAGCGTCTTCCTTCACGAGATGACCCATGTCTGGCAAAGCCAGCAGGGCGTGAACCTCCTGTGGGCCAAGCTCCGCGCGGGCGACGGGGCCGCGGCCTACGCCTACGAGCTCACCCCCGGATGCCTTTGGGCCGGCTTCAACATCGAACAACAGGCCATGCTGGTGCAGCACGCCTTCCTTCAGCGACGGGGGCGGGCCGCCCCGCATCCGGAGGCGGCCTACCTCGCCGTCCTGCCTTTCGCGCCCGCCTCCCCCGCGCACGACGAGGCGCCGCATCAGGCTCTTGCGGGGCCCTCCACATCCCCCACATAGGCTTTGCAACAGAGCGCTCACGGCTCCGTGAGCGCTCTCAACCCGCGACCTGGGGACGGGCGAACGCAAGCGCTCCCCGGAGGCACACAGCCCCGTCCGCCTATTAGGAGTTTGAAGACACACATGGCCAAGATCATCGGCATCGACCTCGGCACCACCAACAGCTGCGTCGCCATCATGGACGGCAAGAGCCCCAAGGTGGTGGAGAACGCCGAGGGCGCGCGCACGACGCCCTCCGTTGTCGCCCTGCAGGAGGACGGAGAGCGCCTGGTGGGCCAGCCCGCCCGGCGTCAGGCGGTGACCAACCCCAACAACACCTTCTTCGCCATCAAGCGCCTGATCGGCCGCAATTGGGATGATCCCATGGTGGCCAAGGACAAGGCGATGGTGCCCTATGAGATCGTCAAGGGCCCGAACGGCGACGCCTGGGTGCGAGCCCACGGCAAGGATTACAGCCCGCAGCAGATCAGCGCCTTCATCCTGCAGAAGCTCAAGGCCGACGCTGAAGCCTATCTGGGCGAGACGGTCACCCAGGCGGTGATCACGGTTCCGGCCTATTTCAACGACGCCCAGCGCCAGGCCACCAAGGACGCCGGCAAGATCGCCGGCCTGGACGTGTTGCGCATCATCAACGAGCCCACCGCGGCGGCGCTGGCCTATGGCCTGGAGAAGAACGACGGCAAGAAGATCGCCGTCTACGACCTGGGCGGCGGCACCTTCGACGTCTCCATCCTGGAGATCGGCGACGGCGTGTTCGAGGTGAAGTCCACCAACGGCGACACCTTCCTGGGCGGCGAGGACTTCGATCTGCGGATCGTCGACTACCTGGCCGACGAGTTCAAGAAAGAGAACCAGGTCGATCTGCGCAAGGACAAGCTGGCCCTGCAGCGCCTCAAGGAGGAGGCCGAGAAGGCCAAAAAGGAGCTGTCCACCGTCACCCAATACGACGTGAACCTGCCCTTCATCAGCATGAATGCGAACGGCCCGCTTCACCTGACGCTGAAGCTGACCCGCGCCAAGCTGGAGAGCCTGGTTGAGGACCTGGTTGCGCGCACCATCGCTCCCTGCGAACAGGCGCTCAAGGACGCGGGCCTCAAGAAGACCGACATCGACGAAGTGGTCCTGGTCGGCGGCATGACTCGCATGCCCAAGGTGCAGGAAGCCGTTCAGGCCTTTTTCGGTCGCGAGCCGCACAAGGGCGTGAACCCCGATGAGGTCGTAGCCCTGGGCGCCGCGGTCCAGGCCGGCGTCCTGCAGGGCGACGTCAAGGACGTGCTGCTGCTGGACGTCACCCCGCTGACGCTGGGCATCGAAACCCTGGGCGGCGTGTTCACGCCCCTGATCGAACGCAACACCACCATCCCGACCAAGCGCTCCCAGACCTTCTCCACGGCCGACGACAACCAGTCGGCGGTGACGATCCGGGTCTTCCAGGGCGAACGCCCGATGGCTGCGGACAACAAGCTCCTGGGCCAGTTCGACCTGGTCGGCATTCCGCCCGCTCCGCGCGGCTTGCCCCAGATCGAAGTCACCTTCGACATCGACGCCAACGGCATCGTCAATGTGGGGGCCAAGGACAAGGCCACGGCCAAGGAGCAGTCCATCCGCATCCAGGCCAACGGCGGTCTATCCGACGCCGACATCGAACAGATGGTCAAGGACGCTGCGGCCAACGCCGAGGCGGACAAGAAGCGCAAGGAACTGGTGGAGGCCCGCAACCAGGCCGACGCCCTGGTCCACTCCACCGAGAAGACCCTGGCCGAGCACGGCGACAAGGTCGGCGCTCCCGAAAAGGCGGCGATCGAAACCGCCCTGGCCGACCTCAAGTCGGCCCAGGCCGGCGAGGACGCGGCCAACATCCAGGCCAAGTCCCAGGCCTTGATCCAGGCCTCCATGAAGCTGGGCGAGGCCATGTATGCGGCTCAGCAGGCCAACGACGCGGGCTCGGCCTCCGGCGCATCGGATGACGGCGTGGTCGACGCCGAATTCGAAGAAGTGGACGACCAGAAGAAGTCGGCCTGAGCACGAGCGCGGCCCCCGTCCGGCATGGGCGGGGGCTTTGCTCCATTTTCAAACCTTTGACGGAAACTGCCGACGCGCGGCGGACCAAGCTTGTCTGCTGACGCGGCGCGTCCATCTATGCCTTGGGAGTGAGTGAACCGTATGGCGCGCGACTACTATGAGGTCCTGGGCGTCTCGCGGACCTGCACGGAGGTCGAACTCAAGGCCGCCTATCGCAAGCTGGCGATGGAGCATCACCCGGACCGTAACGCCGGGAATCCGGAAGCCGAGGCGAAGTTCAAGGAGTGCGCCGAAGCCTACTCGATCCTGTCGGACGGCCAGAAGCGCGCCGCTTACGACCGCTACGGCCATGCCGGCCTCAACGGCGGGGGCGGCTTCGGCGGCCACGGCGCCGGCCCCGACATCAACGACCTCTTCAACGAAGTGTTCGGCTCGGCTTTCGGCATGGGCGGCGGCCAACGGCGCAACCCCAATGCACCGTCCCGAGGCTCGGACCTGCGGGCCGACGTCGAGATCACTTTGGAGCAGGCCTTCACGGGAACGGACGCCGAGATCCCCGTGCTCACCGCCGTGAGCTGCGAACCCTGCGAGGGTTCAGGGGCGACCCCGGGCACCACCGCCGCCACCTGCCCGACCTGCGCCGGCCAGGGCCGCATCCGGGCCGCCCAGGGCTTCTTCCAGGTCGAGCGCACCTGCCCCCGCTGCGGCGGAGCGGGTAAGACGATCGCCGATCCCTGCCGGGCCTGCCACGGGGCTGGCCAGGTGCGCAGACAGCGCACTTTGCACGTCACGATCCCCGCCGGTGTGGACGACGGTTCCCGCATCCGCCTCTCCGGGGAAGGCGACGCCGGCCAGCGTGGCGGCCCCTCGGGCGACCTGTACATCTTCTTGTCCGTCGCGCCGCACGACATCTTCGAACGCGACGGCCTGGACCTGCATGCGCAGGTGCCTGTGCCCCTGGGCGTCGCCGCCCTTGGGGGTGAGATCGAGGCGCCCTGCCTGGCTTCTGATGACTGCCGCACGCCCGTCAAGGTGCCGGAAGGCGCCCAGACCGGCCGAACCATTCGTTTGCGCGGCAAGGGCATGCCCAGCCTGCGCGGCCGCGAACGCGGCGATCTGGTGGTCGAGCTGGTGGTCGAAACTCCCTCCAATCTCACCTCCAAGCAGAAGGCGCTGTTGCGCGAGTTCACTGAGTCCCTCGGCGAGGCTCAGAACCCCCGACAGGCCGGCTTCTTCGACAAGGCCCGGCGTTTCTGGGGCGGCGTCACCGGGCAGGAAGAGCGCGAGCGGGCCTAGGCGCCGGGCGCCGCTTTGAGGGCTGCACACCGCCCTTCCGCTTGGGCGGCCGGACCTCGCGGAAACTCAGCGGGCCCCTTGAGGCGCTTGGTCGGCCGCTCGCGCCGGAACGGGTCCTAGGCCGTGCGCCGTTCGTCCGGCGCCCGGGTCAGGACCTCTTCAATCACGCCGTAAAGCACGTCGGGCCGGATGGGTTTGGCCACATGCGCGTCCATGCCTGCAGCCAGGCATTTGCGCACCTGCTCCGGCATGGCCTCGGCGGTCACCGCCACGATCGGGATCGCGCCCTTGCTCCCGCCCAGGGCGCGGATGTTTTGGGTGGCCGTCAGCCCGTCCATCTCGGGCATGTGCAGGTCCATCAGAATCAAGTCGTAATCGGCCGCCCGGACCGCCTCCACCGCAAGCCGGCCGTTCTCGACGAACTGCGCCTCCAGCCCGGCTTGGCCGAGGATGGCTTTGAGCACGAATTGATTGGTGGCGTTGTCCTCGGCGGCCAGGATACGCAGGGGCCGCTCCTCCTCAACGACCTCAGGCTCAGGCTCCGCTCCAGCCGCCAACTCCAGCGGCAAGGTGAACCAGAAGGTGGAGCCGCGCCCCTCCTCGCTGTTGACGCCGATCTCGCCGTTCATGGCGGTAACGAGCTCGCGGCAGATGGCCAGGCCAAGCCCGGTGCCGCCGAACTTGCGCGAGGTGGATCGGTCCGCCTGCATGAACTTGGAGAAAAGCCGATCGCGGGCCTCCTCCGAAACGCCCACGCCCGTGTCCGTCACTTCGAATCGAACAACGCGCCCGCCCGGAGCCGTGGTCGCGGAAGCCCGCACCTCCACCCCACCGTTCGCGGTGAACTTCAAGGCGTTGGAGATCAGGTTCTGCAGCACCTGCCGCAGCCGCGTCGGGTCGCCGAGGTAGACGCCGCGCGCTTCGGGCTCGGCGCTCACCCGCAACTCCAGATTCTTGGCGCGAGCGGTCTCCTCATAGAGGTTTTCGACCGCCTGCAGGGAGGCGCTCAGGTCGAAGGGGGTCTGCTCGAACTCCATGTGACCCGCCTCCACCTTGGACAGATCCAGGATGTCGCTCAGCAGGGTCATGAGCGATTGCCCGCTCTCGTTGATCACGCCCAGCATGCGCCGCTGCAGGTCGCTCAGGGGCGTGGTCTCCAGCGCCGCCGCCATGCCCAGGACGCCGTTCAGCGGCGTGCGGATCTCATGGCTCATGGCGGCCAGGAACTCGGTCTTGGCCGTGTTGGCGCGATCGGCTGTCTCCGCCGCTTGCCGCAGGGCCGTTTCCGCCGCCCTGCGTTCGGTGACGTCGCGCCAGAAGCTCATGGCGATCAGTTCGCCCTCCACCTCGACGTGGGTGCGGGTTCCTTCAACCGTGATCTTGCGGCCGTCCTTCCCGACAGTGGCCAACTCGAAGGGCGCATCCGCGCTCACCTTGACGAGCCACCGCCCGAAGCTGCGATCGTGGAACTCGGTCCAGCCGCCGTCGAACAGCATCCCCATATGCCGGCCCAGGACCTCTTCGGCCGTCCAGCCCCAGAGCCGCTCGGCCGCGCGGTTGAAGCTGGTGATCTCCCCTGTGGCCGTGACCGAGACCACGGCCTCCGATGCGTGCTCCAGCACCAGGTCCACGCGGGCCTGGTTCAGTCGCGCCTGACGGCGCGCTTCCATCGAAGAGATGTCGGCGGCCCCGGCTTCCGTCCGACGGATCAGATGCTCTCCGAGCAGTTCCGAGGCGTCGGCGGCGGCGTAGTCGCCCTCCAGGGCGTCCAGCAGCAGTTCCAGCTCCACCCGGCCGTCGGCGCCGATCGCCTGGACGAGCCGTTGCTGCAGCCGAGGGTGCCGCGTCTTCGCCGCCGGAACTTGCATCCACCGTCTCCCGGAGCCCGGCCCACGCCGGAGGCGAGCCCATGCCCAGCGCGGCATCTTGACCTCACTTTGTTGACGACAGGTGACCGTCGGGCCAAGCGGGTGCCATGATCTCACCCTCGTCGCCGCTGGCCCTGGCCGTCGCGGGCGCGGCTGGCCGCATGGGCCGGGCCGTGCTCGCCCTGGCCGCTGAACGGCCCGAGATTGAGGTCGTCGGCCGTTTCAACCGCGGGGACGGCCAGGCCCGAGAGGCGGCCCTGACCGCATGTTCGGTCGTGGTGGACTTCACCACGGCCGAGGCTTCCACCGAGCTGGCCGAGTTCGGCGCCGAGCGAGGCGGCCCCGCCCTGGTGATCGGCTCCACCGGCTTCACCCCGGAGCAGGACGCCCGAGTGGCGAGCGCCGCCCGCCGGGTCCCGGTCGTGCGGTCCGGCAACTTCTCGCTGGGGGTCAACCTGCTGCTAGGCCTGGTCGAACAGGCGGCCCGCACCCTGCCCGCCCGCGACTACGACCTAGAGGTGCTGGAAGCCCACCACCGCCGCAAGCTCGATGCGCCCTCAGGCACCGCGCTCATGCTGGGCGAGGCCGCCGCCCGGGGCCGCGGCTCGCGCCTGCCGGACCTGGCGGTGCGCGTCCGCGACGGCCTGACCGGCCCACGCCCCGACGGCGCCATCGGCTTCGCCGTGCTCCGGGGCGGCGGCGTCGTGGGCGAGCACAGCGTCATGCTGGCCGCCGAGGACGAAATCATCACTCTCTCGCATTCCGCCCGAGACCGGGCCCTGTTCGCTCGGGGCGCCTTGGCCGCGGCCGCCTGGGTCGCCGGCCGCCCACCCGGACTCTACGACATGCAGGACGTGCTCGGGCTTAAGCCTTAGCCGCGGCCCGTCGAGCCGAAACCAACTGGGCGATCCGCTCACCCCGCCGCACCTCGAACGGCTCCTGGCCGTGATTGAACCCACCCGAGTCCGGGCGCCTCGAGCGCGTGCTTCCGATCGGGGCCCGTCTCCACCGGAGGGCGCATGGCCAGCGGCCTCGAAGCGCCGCGCTGGCAGGCCGAACACATGACCCAACCGACCAGCGCAAGCAGAGCACCCCGAACACCCTCGCCACCGGAGAGCCGTTCACACATGACTCGAGCTCCGTTGCCCGGCGGCGTCCTCCAGAGTTTCAGCCGAACCTAGCGCGCGAGCGGGCGTTGGCTTGGGCATGAGCTTCACCGGCCCGAACGACGCCCTGCAGATGTTCGGTGTGACCCTGATCGGGGTTACGCCGGAGAACGGCCGCAAGCTGCTGCTGACCCTGGCCTTCATCCTGATCGCCTGGGCGGTCGGGCGGGCGCTGAAGACGATCGCCGGTCTGGCGGTGGGCGGCCGCCGGTCGCCGCGCGCGCGATTCTGGGCGCGCCAGGGCGTGCGTATCATCACAGCCATCATCGTGATGATCGGCGTGCTGTCGATCTGGTTTGACGATCCCACCCGGCTCGCTACCGGGCTGGGGTTGGTGACGGCCGGGGTGGCCTTCGCCCTGCAGCGGGTGATCACGGCGGTCGCCGGCTACTTCGTCATCCTGCGCGGCAAGACGTTCAACGTGGGCGACCGGATCGTGATGGGCGGAGTGCGCGGCGACGTGGTCGCGCTGGACTTCATGCAGACCACCATCATGGAGATGGGCCAGCCGCCGCCAGTGCAGAACGCCGACCCCGCCATGTGGATCAGGGCTCGCCAGTACACCGGCCGCATGGTCACGATCACGAACGCCAAGATCTTCGATGAGGCGGTCTACAATTACACCCGCGACTTCGGTTTCCTGTTCGAGGAGATGACGCTCCCGATCAAGTACGACGCCGACCGTGCGCGGGCCGAAGCCATCCTGCTGGACGCCGCGCGTCGGCACACGGCGGAGTTCATGCAGCTCGGCGAGGCGGAGGCCGCAGAGCTCCAGCGCCGGTATTTCATGAAGGAACCCGACTTCGAACCGCGCGTCTTCTGGCGCATGACGGACAACTGGCTGGAGTTGACGGTGCGCTTCGTGGGGCGTGAGCACGGTGTCCGCGGTCTCAAGGACGCCATGACGCGCGAAATCCTGGCCGCCCTGGACGAAGCCGGGATCGGGCTCGCTTCGGCGACCTTCGAACTCGTAGGCGTGCCGCCGCTGAAGATCACGACCGGCTGATCGATGGGCAAGCGGCTCTTCCTGCTCGGCCGGCTGACGCAGGTTCTCTGGCTCCGGGCGGCCTTGTTCTGCCTGGCGGCGGTCGCGGCGGTGTTGCTGGCGCATGTGCTCGCCCCCTTCGTGCCCACTTCGGTCCCGACCACGGTGGGCGAGGACGCCGCGGAGGAACTGCTCAAGATCATCGCTTCCAGCATGTTGGCGGTGGCCACCTTCTCGCTGGCGACCATGGTGGCGGCGGTAGGCTCGGTCATGGGCAACACCAGCCCCCGGGCCGCGGGTCTGCTGCTGGACGACCGCAGCGCGCAGAACGCCCTGTCCAGCTTCATCGCGGCCTTCATCTTCAGCGTGGTGGGCCTCGTCGCGGTGGGCGCTCGGTACTTCACGGCCGAGGGGCGCTTCGTCCTGTTCCTCATGACCTTGGCCGTGCTCGTGCTGGTGATCATGCGGCTCCTGAAGTGGATCGACCAGCTGTCACGCTTGGGGCGCGTCGGTCATGTTATCGACCGCGTCGAGCAGGCCACGCGGCAAGCCTTGCAAAAACGCCAGCCCTTCCTGGGCGGCCGACGGGATGGCGAGGCGCCGCCCGGCTGCATCCCCGTACTGGCGCGCGAGGTAGGCTACGTGCAGCACGTCGACGTCGCTCATCTGAACGCAGTGGCCGGACGCGAGAGGCTGATCGTGCATCTGGCCTTGCTGCCCGGCGCCTTTGTCCGGCTGTCGCGCCCGCTGCTCTTCGTCGAGGGCGCCCAGGGAAAGCTGGACGCGAAAGTCGAAGCGGCCCTGGTCCGGAGCGTGGTTGTCGGTGACGCACGCACCTTCCAGCAGGATCCTCGCTTCGGACTGGTGGTGCTCGCCGAGATCGCCTCGCGAGCCCTGTCGCCCGCCGTCAACGACCCGGGGACGGCGATCGACGTCGTCGGCACGGCCGTGCGGCTGTTAAGCGTATGGGCCGAGAACCATTGGGAGGAGGAAGCCGTGTGCAAGCACCCGCACGTCGCCGTGCCCCCGCTCTCGGCCGCGGACTTCTTCGATGACGTGTTCCGACCGGTGGCTCGGGACGGAGCCGGAATGGTCGAGGTCGGGGTCGCTCTGCAGAAGGCTTTCGCCGATCTGAGCACGGCCAAAGCAGCGGGGTTCGCCGAAGCCGCTCGCCATCATTCCCAAGCGGCGTTGAACCGCGCTGAGCAGGGTCTGACTTTCGAGGACGATAAGCAGGTGTTGCGCCGCCTTGCCGCCCAAGTGGAGGCGTCCCCGAGCGACAGCCGGTCCCTCACTTAGCCCTGGCGCGAAACGGCTGTGAGACTTCCGTCCGACTCAAGGAACACGGTCTCCATGTCCTCAACGCTGCCCTCCTCGACGCTGCCCTCCACTGTCGCGAACAGGGCTCAGAACCTCGCCTTTGGTGACCGCTCGCGCTTCAGGGCGCCCTCAAGCAGGGCTCCGTTGCGCGCCAGCAAGGTGGGTTCCGAGCGGATCAGCCTGGAGAAGCGCGATGGGTCGATCGCCGACCCGGACGGCGGTTGAAAATCGGGCTGCTCAGACACAGCAAGGCGCCGTCGACCTCAACGCCGAGATACCGGACCGTGCTCTGAGCTTTCCGATCCAAGTAGAAGCTGCCGCCTCGGCGCCTTGAAGCTTCGCTCCTCGACACGGAGCGATTCACTCGCCACCCCCCAAGCGATAGGTTAGAGCTCCCCCCTTTCCGCGCTGGCGGATCGGGGCCCAGTTCTCACGATACATGCACCACGCTGCGCAAGATCCGACCTATGTGGTCCTTTCCGTCCTCGTGGCCACCTTCGGGTCCTGGACTGCGCTTGACCTCTTCCGTCGGGTGCGGGCCCACTCGGGGCGCGCTCACCTGGCCTGGCTCGGAGCGGCCGCGCTCGCCATGGGCCTCAGCATCTGGGCCATGCACTTCATCGCGATGCTCGGCTTCGATCCGGGCTCGCCGGTCCGCTACGATGTCCGGCTTACCGGGCTCTCGTTGGTGCTGGCCATTGGAGCCACCGGCGTGGCGTTTTTCGTCGCAAGCCACGGCCAGTTCCAAACAGGCCGAGTGCTCCTGGCCGGGTTGGTTATGGGGAGCGGGATCTGCCTCATGCACTATGTCGGCATGGCGGCGCTGCGCTCGGCCGTTTCGCTCGGCTACGGGGCGATCTCCGTCGGTCTCAGCTTCGCCGTAGCCGTGACCGCTTCAACTGCGGCCTTGATCGCCGGCCGAAAGGAGCGATCAATCGACCGGCGGGCTGGCGCCGCGCTCCTCCTGGGCTTGGCGATCGTGGGCATGCACTACACCGCCATGGCAGGCTTGCGGCTCGCGCCCGCAGCCGGAACACCCGTCTCACCCGCCGGCGTGGAGCCGATGGCTTTGGCCTTCCAGGTGACCCTGGGCGCGGTCGTTCTCCTGAGCCTGGGTCTGCTCGCATCCTTCTTCGACCGGCGGACCGAGATCATCGGCGCCATGGATGCGGGCCGGGTGGGCTATTGGGAGATGTCGCTGCCCCAACAGGAGTTCCAGGGCTCAGCTAGGACCCTGGAGATTTTGGGCCTCGCGGGCGACCGGGCGCCCATCCCCGACGCGCGGCTCAGGGAGGTGATCCATCCCGACGATCGCGAAGGTCGCGACACCCTGCTCCGTGCGGCCATCGCGAGCGGTTCGGACTACAGCGCCGATCACCGGATCACTCTTCCCGGCGGCGGTGTGCGCTGGGTCGACGTCCGAGGGCGCGTGTTGACCGATGTGCGCGGCAGGCCGCGCAAGATCACGGGCGTAGTGCTTGATGTGAGCTCCCGTCACGAGGCCTACGCTGCGGCTGAAGAGAGCGAGCGGCGGTTCCGGACCATGGCCGACAGCGCGCCGGCCCTGATCTGGATGAGCGACGCCGAGGGCCGGATCACTTTCGCCAACCGCCACTACGAACAGGTTTTCGGCAAGCCGGCGGACAGCATGGCCGAAAACGGCTGGCGCGGTGTCGTCCACCCCGACGACTTGGAGGCTTTCGAGAGGGGTTTCTTCGAAGCGTTCGCGCAACGAGAGCCCGTCACCCTCTACACCCGTGTGCTGGATCGGGAGGGCAAGCAGCGCTGGCTCAGGTGCGAGGCCGTGCCCCGACGTCAAGCGAACGGGGCCTTTGTCGGCTACACGGGCTGCAACGTCGATGTGACCGAAGCCAAGCTGGCCGAGGAACACCAACAGCTGCTGCTGCGCGAACTGGACCACCGGGTGAAGAACACCTTGACAGTGGTCATGGGGATCGCCGCCCAGACCGCGAGATCCAGCCGCTCGATCGAGGATTTCACCAGCAGTTTTATGGAACGAGTCTCGGCGCTGTCGCGGGCGCACAGCCTGCTCACAGCTCAGCACTGGGAAAGCACGTCTCTTCACGACCTGGCGGATGTCGTCTTGGCGCCGCACATCGACTCCGAGGATCGGCTTAGTTTCGAGGGACCCGTAGTCCTGCTCACGCCGAAGGCGGCTCTGGCCATGAGCCTGATCCTGCACGAACTGATCACCAACGCCGCAAAGCACGGAGCTCTGTCCATACCGCAGGGCCGCATCGTTCTGGATTGGACGAGTCCGTCGAACGACGCTGGTCGTAAGGTGCGTCTTCGTTGGCGCGAAACCGGTGTTTCAGACCTACGCCCGCCTTCGCGTCGGGGGTTCGGGACCAAGCTGATCGAGGCTAGCGTCCGCATGGAGCTTGGGGGATCGTCCTCGGCCCAGTGGCGGGATGACGGCCTTGAGCAAATGATCGAATTTCCACTGCCATCAGGAGGCGGAACATGATGGACTTCGGCGCGGTGGCGAGCGTCGCCTTGCAGCTGGCCGACCGCGACCAGGATCCGAAAGCAAGGAGCGGGCGAGCGCCGGGAGCCAGCCCCCGGGCGCTCCGAGTATTGATTGTGGAAGACGAGCTCATGGTGGCCTGGCACCTCGAAAGCATGCTCGAAGCTATGGGTCACGAGGTGAGCGCCATCGCGCCCTCGGCCGAGGCCGCCGAAGCGGATTTCCGCGACCTCGAACCCGATCTTGTGTTCATGGACATCAATCTCGGCCGTGGGCCGAGCGGCATCGAGGTGGCCCGCACACTGCTGGCCATCCGGGAGACCCCTCTGGTGTTCGTGACGGCGTACGGCGACCCGATGACCCGCGCAGCCATCGCGGAGGTTGCGCCGAACAGCCCCGTTGTCTCCAAACCTGTGTCCGGAGCCGAACTGGAGCGGGGCATGCACGCGGCCCTCCGCCCGCGCCACTAGCTGCCGAGGCAAGGTGAAGCCCCTCCTGGCGGACTGTCTGGTGATGGCGCCTCGTGACGCCGGCTGCTCCGACTTCGGTCAGGTCGCACACCAGGAGGGTGCGACGGACCGGGCCCTCCGGACCAGTAAGCAGGTCGCCATCCAAGCTGAGTGACCAAGGCGGCCACCGCCATGGCTGGAATGCTCAGCTGACCGCCTCGCCATCGAGCTTGGCCTGAACGCGCTCTGCGACGTCTGATCCGGCCCGTACGGCCAGCCAAGGCTCATCCGGGGCCCGGACGTGACCACGACCGCTTGGCGTGCAACGGCCTGACCGGCCCGCGTCCCGACGGAGCCATCGGTTTCGCCGTGCTCCCGGGCGGCGGCGCCGTGGGCGAGCACAGCGTCATGCTGGCCGCCGAGGACGAGATCACTCTCTCGCATTCCGCCCGGGACCGGGCCCTGTTCGCCCGAGGCGCCTCGGCCGCGGGCGCCTGGGTCGCGGCCCGCCCGCCCGGACTCTACGACAGGCAGGACGTGCTCGGGCTGAAACCTTAGCCGCGGCCCGTCGAGCCGAAACCGCCCGTGCCCCGCTCGGTCTCGCTCAGGCTGTCCAGCTCGCACCAGACCGCACGCTCATGGCGGGCGATCACCAGCTGGGCGATCCGCTCGCCCCGCCGCACCTCGAACGGCTCCTGGCCGTGATTGATCAAGAGCGCGTGCACCTCGCCGCGATAGTCGCTGTCGATCGTGCCGGGCGTGTTGAGGCAGGTCACCCCGTGCTTGACGGCCAATCCCGAGCGCGGCCGCACCTGCGCCTCATAGCCCTCCGGCACCGCAAGGCTCAGCCCCGTGGGGATCAGCGCCCGCTCGCCCGGCGCCAGCGTCACGGGCGCCGCCTCCGGCAGCGCCGCCCGCAGATCGAGCCCCGCCGACCCGGAGGTCGCGTAGGCCGGAAGCGGGAGATCCCGGGCATGCGCGAGCCGCACCACCTCGACCGGCAAGCTCATCAATGGACGTCTCCGGCCTCGGAACCTTCGGCCAGCGCCGCCGCGATCCGCTCAGCCAGTCGGCGCGCCACCTCGACCTTGGTTGCACGCGGCCAGGCCTCCTCGCCTTCACCAGTCAGCAGCGTCACCGCATTCTCCTCGCCCCCCAGCACGCCCGGGCGGGTCACGTCGTTGGCCACGATCCAGTTGCACCCCTTGCGGACCAGCTTGTCGCGTGCGTGCTCCTCGAGGTGGTCGGTCTCCGCCGCGAACCCCACCACGAGCTGGGGGCGCTCCGGGCCGGGCTGAGACAGGGTGGCCAGGATGTCGGGGTTGCGAACCAGCCGGATCTCCGGCGCGCCCGCCTCCTTCTTCAGCTTTCGATCGGCCACCCGCTCCGGGCGCCAGTCCGACACCGCCGCGGCCATGACCGCCGCGTCCACCGGCAGGGCCGCGCGGCAGGCCTCGAGCATCTGGGAGGCCGTGACCACCTTGACCCGCCGCACGGCCGCGGGCGTAGGCAGGTCCACCGGTCCGGAAATCAGGGTCACCTCCGCTCCCAGTTCGGCCAGCGCCTCGGCGATGGCGTAGCCCTGCTTACCACTGGAGCGATTGCTCAAGCCCCGCACCGGATCGATCGGTTCGAAGGTCGGCCCCGCCGTGACCAGCACCCGCCGGCCTTTGAGGGGCAGAACCGGTGGGGCGGCGACCGGCCCGGTTGCCAGCACGCTCATCGCGGCCGTGAAGATCGCCTGCGGCTCCGCCATCCGCCCCGGCCCAAACTCGCCGCAGGCCATGGCGCCCTCGTCAGGCCCCACAAAGCGGACGCCATCTCCGGTCAGGCCATCGACATTCCTCACCGTGGCCGGGTGGAGCCACATCCGGACGTTCATGGCCGGGGCCATCAGCACCGGCTTGTCGGTGGCCAACAGGACGGTGGTGGCCAGATCGTCCGCCATCCCGTTCGCCGCCTTGGCCAGGAGGTTGGCGCTTGCCGGCGCGACCACCAGAAGGTCGGCCTGTCGCGAGAGCTCGATGTGCCCGATCTCCTGCTCGTCCGTGAGCGAGAACAGCTCGGTGAACACGCGATCCTCGCTCAGCGCGCCCAGCGACAGGGGCGTGACGAACTCCGCCCCGGCTCGCGTCAACACCACGCGCACCCCCACCCCCGCCCGCCGGAACAGCCGAACCAGCTCCAGCGCCTTGTAGGCCGCGATCCCGCCGCCCACGATCAACAGCACGCGCTTGGGGGGCGAGGGGTCCATGCGCGGCCCTTACTCCGTCCGCGTAGAAGAGGCGAGACTCCCGGGCGGAGTTATGCTTAAGCTTCGGTTGAGAGATCGGGGGAGGGACGACCATGACTCATCAAACACTGCTCGTCGCCAGCGTGTTCGCCGCGCTGGCGCTATCCGCCTGCGAACGGGGCGGCGTGCAATCCGAACCGGCCCGTGAACAGGCCGCAGTCCCCTCGCCCGACACCGCCGACTTCGCCGCCCAGCGAAGCGGGCAACGCGAGGCCGCGAGCGACGGAGCCGCGCGAGCTTCTGCAGAAGACCCCCGCGAGGGGCCGCAGCCCCTGCACGACACCGGCGCTCCCGTCTGGGCCGCCAATGAGCGGCTGGACGCCGAGGAAGCCGCCCAACGTCAGTTCGAGCGCAACGGCCGGACCTTCGGCGCCGAGACGGTCGAGGAGTACGTCGACCAGGCCCACGCCTTTATCGCCCAGCCCCCCGCCGGCGTGGAGCGGGCCACCCGCAGCCGAAACGGCGACAAGCTCTTCTACGACGCCAAGTCCAACACCTTCCTGGTGGCCACACGCGACGGCGCGCCCCGCACCATGTTCAAGCCGGACGACGGCGCCGAATACTGGGCCGATCAGAAGCGCCAGGCCGCCGGCGGCCGCAGCGCTCGCAGGAGCGAAAACAACGACGACCGGGGGTGAAGCCGTTCGTCTCCCCTCCTGCCTAATCTAGGGAGCCTGCCCTGGGCTTGTCCCGAGGGAGGACCGGGCCGCAGGCGACGAGACGGACGGGGCGGCTCCGTAGACACGAGCCCCCCAGCCGGATCGCCTCCCCGCCAGCTCTGCAGGAGAGCAGACCCCACGGGATCACCCCAGCAACCGCCGCCGGATCGCCGCGACAGGCCCCAACTCTCGCCGGATCCACCGCTCCACCACTGGCCGGGCCGCGGTCCAGATGTCGTGGTCGGGGTCGATCCGGCGCGCCACCCCCTCTACCGTGACCATGGTCTTTTGCAGCAGGACCAGCTCGGGCCTGAGCCGCATGTCGAACTGGGCCGTCACTTCGAACAGCTGCGTCAGCAGCCGCCCCATGCTGATCTCGCCGGCAGGCCGGCCCCAGATCGGCTCGCCCACGGCCCGCAACGCCTGAGCGAAGTCCGCCTCCGCGTGCACGCCCGGCACATACCCCGCGTCGAAGTGAACGCGGGCCACCCGGGGGTAGTCCCGTCGGATGAAGCCCCACAGGATCTCGGCAAGGTAGCGACGCTCGCCTGGCCCCAGCCGCCCCACGATGCCGAAGTCGATCGCGGTGATGGACGCAGGCGCCGCCACAAACAGATTGCCCTCGTGCAGGTCGGCGTGGAACGCTCCCGCGTCCAGCGCCTGAGCCAGGAACCCCCGCGTCAGATTGTTCGCCAGCGCCGCCCGGCTCAGGCCCGGCTGCTCCAGCGCGCCCGGGGCCGACAGAGCCATCCCCTCCGCCCAGCCCAGGCACAGCACGCGCCGCCCGACCACGTCCCACACCACCGGCGGCGCGCGCATATAGTCGTCACGGGTCATTAGCTCGCCCAGTTCGCTCGCCGCCGCCGCCTCCATGCGCAGATCCAGCTCCAGCTGCAGCGCCCGCGCCACCGTCTCCACCAGCGCCACGGGCTCCAGTCGCCGCGAGGCCCGGGCCCATCTCCAGGCCAGCCGGGCGGCCCGTCGCATCACGGCGACGTCCTCCGCCACGCGCCGCTCGATCCCGGGCCGCAGCACCTTCACCGCCACGTGTCGTCCGTCGGTCAGCACGGCCGGGTGCGCCTGGGCGAGCGAGGCCGCCGCCACCGCCGGCTCGAAGCTTGCGAACACCGTCGCGAACGGCCGGTCCAGCACCGCCTCCACCTCGGACCGGGCCGTCTCCATCGGGAAGGGGGGCAGTTGGTCCTTCAGCCGCGCCAGGTCGGCGGCGAACTGCGCCCCGAACACGTCGGAGCGCGTGGACAGGAATTGCCCCAGCTTTATCGCCGCGGGCCCCAGCCCTTCCAGAGTCCGCGCCAACCGCTCGCCCGGCCGGCCGCTTCGTGGCCCACCAGCCGCCGCGAGCCGAACGATCCGTCCCGCCCACCGCGCCCGCCCCGGGAGCAGCGAGTCCATCTCCCGTGGGAGGAGTGCGTCCGCCCGCGCGAGCGCCCAGCCCGCCGCGAGAAGCCGTCGCGTGGCGCGGGCGCCCGGGATCACACCGCCCAGCCCTGGTGCAGCGCCGCCACCCCGCCGGTGAAGTTGGTCACCTCGACGCGCGAGAAGCCGGCCCGTTCGATCATGCCGGCGAACCGCGTTTGATCCGGAAAGCGCCGGATGCTCTCCACCAGGTACTGATAGCTCTCCCGATCGCCGGCCACCGCCGCCCCGATCGCCGGGATCGCGGTGAAGCTGTAAGCGTCATACGCCGCCCGGAAGGCGGCCGCGGGCGGCCGCGAGAACTCCAAACAGGCGAACCGCCCGCCCGGCTTCAGCACGCGTCGCGCCTCCCGCAGCGCCGCCGAGACGTCCGTCACATTGCGGATGCCGAAAGCGATGCAATAGGCGTCCGCCGTCCGGTCCGGCAGCGGCAGCCGCTGCGCGTCCCCCACCGCCCAGGACAACGCACGATCAACGTCCGGCTCCGCCCCCCGCGCCCGGCCCGCCGCGATCATCTCCGCATTGTAGTCGATCACCATCACGCGCACGGCCTCGCCGCCCCGCCGCCGCTGCGCCTTGCCGGCCAGCTTGGCGAAGCGCCGGGCCATGTCGCCGGTCCCGCCGGCGCAGTCCACGATCACCTCGCCCGGCTGGGGATTGATCCGAGCCGCCGCCATGTCCTTCCAGACCCGGTGCACGCCCCCGCTCATGAGGTCGTTCATCAGGTCGTAGCGCCCGGCCACCCGGTCGAACACGCCCCGCACCAGCGAAGGCTTCTCCCGCGGATCCACATCCTGGTAGCCGAAGGTGGCGGAAGGCTCGCTCATCACCCTCAAATAGCGCAGGCGCCGTCCGGCGTAAGCGGACTCGCCCTCGACGCGACGGCACCGCTTTGCTAGCCGGGCGTCTCGCAGCCCCCGGAACGACCGATGGACTCCATCCCCGCCCTGCTCGCCGACCCCGCCGCCTGGCTGGCGTTGATCACGCTTGTGGTGATGGAGGTGGTGCTGGGGATCGACAACCTGGTCTTCATCTCCATCCTGACGAACAAGCTGCCCGAAGCGCAGCGGACCAAAGCGCGGCGCATCGGCATCGGCTTGGCCTTGGGCATGCGGCTGGCCCTGCTCGGCACCCTGTCCTTCATCGTGGGCCTCACCCAGCCCGTGTTCGACCTGGGAGTGACAGGCCCCCTGCAGCACGGAGAGCCCTCCTTCGAGACGGCCTTCTCCTGGCGCGACCTTATTCTGTTCGCCGGCGGCCTGTTTCTGGTCTGGAAGGCCACCAAGGAGATCCACGACCACGTCGACGCCGACGGCGGCGCGCACGGCGGCCCCACCCTCGCCGGGGCGGCGGGTCTGAACTTCGGCGCCGCGATCTTCCAGATCATCCTGTTGGACCTGGTCTTCTCCATCGACAGCATCCTGACCGCGGTCGGCATGACCGACCAGCTGCCGATCATGGTCGCGGCCGTGGTCATCGCGGTCGCGGTGATGCTGCTGGCCAGCGGCCCGCTCGCCAACTTCATCGCCAAGAACCCGACCATCGTCATGCTCGCGCTGGGCTTCCTGTTGATGATCGGAATGGTGCTGATCGCCGAAGGCTTCGGCGTCCATGTGCCCAAAGGCTATATCTACGCCGCCATGGCCTTCTCCGGTCTGGTGGAGGGCCTCAACATGCTGTCCCGCCGTAAAGGCGGAGGCGGCGCTGCGGCCCCGGCGGCGGGCCGCATCGGCGAAACCCACTAGCAGGTAGGCGGCTTATCAGACTTCTCCCGCGGCGGGAGAATGCGTCGGCTCAGGTCGAGCGTCAGCTAGACAGCGCCAGCCACGGCTACATGACACCGTCCGGCGGTGACGCTGAGCAGAGGCGCTCCAGGCCAGAAACGTCCGTCTCGGCGAGCGAGGATTTCGGGTTCCCTCTGCACGAGTTCTTTTGCGTCGGGCTTCGCCGCGTCCGCGGTTTGGATCAGGAGTCTACAGGAAGCTGTAGGGGTCGATGTCTACGGTCAGGCGCACCGAACCGGGGGCCTTCACCCGCGCGCGCCAGGCGTTCACGAACCCCTGCAGGTCGACCGTCCGGTCCGCGCGCACCAGGAACCGCTTGCGCCGACGCCCCCGCACCAATCCCAGCGGCGCGTCGGCCGGGCCGTACACCTCCACCCCCTCGGCTTCGGGCGTGGCGGCCGCCAGCGCGCCGACGTAGCGCTCCAGCGCCTCCGGATCCGGCCCGGACGCGATCAATGCCGCCAGCCGGCCGAAGGGCGGCAAGCCCGCCGCCTGCCGCTCGAACATCTCCGCGTTCAGGAACGCCTCACGGTCGCCGGTGACCAGGGCCTGCATGACGGAGTGTTCCGGCATCCAGGTCTGCAGCAAGGCGCGGCCCGGCCGCTCCGCTCGTCCCGCGCGCCCCGAGGCCTGGGCCAGCAGCTGAAAAGTGCGTTCGCCGGCCCGCAGGTCTCCGCCGCGGAGCCCGAGGTCCGCGTCCACCACCCCCACCAGGGTCAGCTTGGGGAAATTGTGCCCCTTGGCCGCCGCCTGGGTGGCGACCATGACATCGATCCCGCCCGCCGCCATGCGCTCCACCATGGCGCGCGCCTGCTCGGCCCCAAACACGGTGTCGCTGCTGAAGATGGCCGTGCGCGCCTCGGGAAAGCGCTCGCGCACCTCCTCCTCGACCCGCTCCACCCCCGGTCCGATCGAGGTGAGGCCCCCCGTGGCCCCGCAGTGCGGACAGCGTTCCGGCTTGGGCATGGAGAAGCCCGTCAGATGGCAGACCAGCCGCCCCGTGTAGCGGTGCTCCACCAACCAGCTGTCCGTGTCGGGCGCCGTCAGCTTCTCCCCGCACGCCGTGCAAAGCACCACGGGGGCATAGCCCCGCCGGTTCAGGAACAGCAGCACCTGCTCGCCCCATCCCAACGTCTCGACCATGCTCTCCACCAGCGGCGGCGACAGCCAGCGCCCCCGCTCCGGGGGCGTCTCCCGCAGATCGATCAGCGACACCTCCGGCATCACCGCCGCCCCGTGCCGCGCCCCCAACTTCAGCCAGCGATAGCGGCCCGCCTCGGCGTTCCTCAGCGTCTCCAGCGAGGGCGTGGCCGAGGCCAGCACCACCGCTGCGCCCTCGATCTTGCCGCGCGCCACGGCGAAGTCCCGCGCGTGATAGATGAAGCCCTCTTCCTGCTTGTAGCTGCTGTCGTGCTCCTCATCGACGACGATCAGCCGCAGCTTCAAAAACGGCAGGAACAGCGCCGAGCGCGCCCCCACCACGATCCGCGCCCGGCCGGTGGCCACCGCCTCCCACACGCGCCGCCGCTTGGTTCCTGAAACGGCGCTGTGCCACTCTGCGGGCTGGACGCCGAAGCGCTCCTTGAACCGCGCCAGAACCGCTTGCGTCAGCGCGATCTCCGGCAACAGCACCAGCACCTGCGCCCCCGGATCCGCCTCCAGCGCCGCCGCGACCGCCTCCAGATAGACCTCCGTCTTGCCCGACCCCGTCACTCCGTCCAGCAAGGCGACCGCGAACCCCGACGACTCGGCTCGCCGCCGATCCTCCCCTGCCCCCGAAATGCCGAGCGACAGGGCGGAGGACGTGGGCCCACCCCGCCCGTCTTGCCCGCCGACCAAGGCCCTGAGCGCCTCGGCCGCCGTCGCCTGGCTGGCGTTCAGCACCGCCCCGGGTCGGCTCAGGTCCGGCGCCGGGAAGCTCGCCGGCTTCTCCACGGCCACCCAATGGAGCGCCCCCTCCTCCACCAGCGACTTCACCACCGCTGCGCCCACGCCCGCCGCCCGCGCCAAGGGCGCCGCCCCCAGCGGGCCCTTCTCCCGTGCGACCTCCAGCACCCGCAGGCGGGCGTCCGTTAGCTTCCCGGGTTCGGCCCCCGTCACCGCCACCTTCCGCTCCGGCCGAGGCCGCGGGGCTCGGAGCCCCTTCAGGGCGATGGACAAGGCGCACCCCGGGGCGTCGGCGCTGTACTTCGCCGCCCAACCTACGAACTCCAGCGTTCCCGGAGGCAGGGACGGCTCGTCCAGCCGGGCCTGCAGGGGCTTGAGCGGCCGGTTCACGCCCTCACGCGGGCTCACGCTCAGCACCACCCCGTGCGCCTGCCGCGAGCCCAGCGGCGCGCAGACATGGTCGCCCGCAGCCACCTCCATGCCCTCCGGCACGGCGTAGTCGAAGGCCTCCTCGAGCGGCAGCGGCATTAGAACCTGGGCGACACGCATCCGGCTTCGGCTTGCTCTAGAGTTTCCCGGCGGTGAAGCAGGTGTTGAACGGTGACCGCAGATGACCGCCTCTGCGCGGGATCCGAAAGCGGTCGCGCCGGACCGGCCTATATGGGCCTGAATAGCCCCCAGAGGAATCGTCCATGCAGCTCTTCCTAGACACCGCCGAGATCGACCTGCTGGGTGAGCTGGCCGAAACGGGGCTGGTCGACGGCGTCACCACCAATCCCTCGCTGATCGCCAAGTCCGGACGCAACTTCCTGTCCACCGTGGCCGAGATCGCCGAACTGGTCGCTGGCCCCGTTTCGGCCGAGGTGGCCGCGACCGACTTTCCCACAATGATGCTGGAAGGGCGCAAGCTGGCCGGCATCGCGCCCAATGTCGTGGTCAAGCTGCCCCTCACCCTGGACGGCCTGCGCGCCACCCGCGAGTTCGCGATGGAAGGGATCAGCACCAATGTGACCCTGTGCTTCAGCCTGCCCCAGGCGCTGCTGGCGGCCAAGGCGGGCGCCACCTACGTTTCGCCGTTCATCGGCCGCCTGGACGATTTCGGCGCCGAGGGCGGCGAGCTTATCAACGAGATCCGGGCGGTCTACGACCAGTACGATTTCGATACCGAAATCCTGGCGGCCTCCATCCGCAACCCCGCCCACGTCCGCGCAGCCGCACTGGCGGGCGCCGACTGCGCCACCCTGCCGCCTCCGGTGTTCCGCGAGCTCGTCAAGCACCCCTTAACCACGTCTGGGCTCAAACAGTTCTCCGAAGACTGGGCCGCAACGGGTCAGTCCATCCTGTGATGGCCAGATGGCAGCCGAGCGCGCGCACGCCCACCAAAGTATCGCGGAAGCCGACCTGCCGGCCTGGGACGCCGTGCGCAGCCTGCTGCTGCGCCGGCCGGAGCTGATCGCCGACGACGCCGACCTCCTTCGCGCGCTGGGCCTGCGCCCCGCCAATGTGATCGATTTCACCGCCCTGGCCCGGGTCGAGGCCGACCGCCAAGCCGAACACACCGCACGCCAGGAGATCGAGGCCGTAGCCGAGGCGAACTACACCGCCCAGACTCAGTCGCAGACCGCGATCCTGGATCTGCTAGAGGCCCGCAACAACGCCGACCTAGCCCACCGCCTGGATGTCGCCGCCCGCGACCGCTTCAGTCTCCAGGGCGCCGTTCTGGCCGTGGAGGCGCCCGGCCCCGTCCCGGCCGGCTGGCGCCAGCTGCCGGAAGGCGGGGTGGACGCCCTGCTGGGCGAAGGCGCCCTGCTCCGGCTGGGCCGCGTCTCCTTGGCCGACCACCTGTTCAAGGGCGCCGACCTCCCTGGCAGCGTGGCCCTGGTCGGGATTCACCCCTGGCCTCACCGCCCAGGCCTCCTCGCCTTCAGCGCCGCTGACCCGGAAGGCTTCACGCCCGAGATGGGCGCGGAACTCATCACCCACATCGCCGAGGTCGCCCAACGCATCGCCGCCCGCTGGCCGGTTCTTTGACGGCGACGGAAGCCCTGTCCGCCTGGCTCCGCCACCTGGCTGAGGAGCGCCGGCTCTCGCCCCGAACGGTCGAGGCCTACACCGACTGCGTCGGGCCTTATCTCGCCTTTCTGGCCCGCCACCGCGGGGAGGACTCGCTCTCAGCCCAGGCCCTGGGGGGCGTCACTGCGGCCGAGCTCCGGGCCTACTTGGCCACGCGTCGATCCGGCGAGCGCCCGCTGTGCGCCCGCTCCATCTCCCAGGCGCTGTCCGCCATCCGCAGCTTCCACCGCTGGCTCGACCGCCGCCACGGCGTGGCCAACACCGCCATCGCCCTTGTCCGCGGCCCCCGCCTCCCGGCCGGCGTTCCCCGCCCTGTTTCCGAGGCGGCGGCCCGCACCCTGATCTCCGACGCGGCCGAAGGCGAGGTGGAGCCCTGGGAAGCGGCCCGAGACGCCGCCGTCCTCACCCTGCTCTACGGCTGCGGCCTGCGCATCTCCGAAGCCCTGTCGCTGCGCCGCGCCGACGTGCCCCCGCCAGAAGTCCTGCGCATCACCGGCAAAGGCGGCAAGATGCGCCTGGCGCCGGTGCTGCCGGTCGTGGCGGAGGCTTTGACCGCCTACGTCCGCCTCCTGCCCTATGCGGTCGCGCCCGCCGACCCGGTGTTCCGCGGCCGCAAGGGCGGCCCGCTGGGTCCCCGGGCGGTCCAGGCGCTCGTGGCCCGCCTGCGCGGCGCACAAGGCCTCCCCAGCTCCGCCACGCCTCACGCGCTCCGCCACAGCTTCGCCACCCACCTTCTGGGCCGGGGTGCGGACCTCCGCTCCATCCAGGAGCTGCTGGGCCACGCCTCCTTGTCCACCACCCAACGCTACGCCGACGTCGACACCGCCTCCCTGCTGGCCGTCTACGGGGCGGCCCATCCGCGCGCCTGACGCGTCATCCGGCTTGCCGCGAGGCGAGAACCTCCCGATATTGCCAGCGTGACGCGAGCTCCCCTCTGATGGCCAGGCCGACCGGGCGCGGCGCCCCTCTCGGCCGCCTGCTGTCAGGCCTTGCGGGCGGCCGCAACGCGACCGTCGACATTCCCGGCATCGACCCCGTGCTGCGTCCCGATGCCGAGCGGCTCAAGCGCGAGCTGGACGTGCTGGAGGCGGCGCGCGCCGACGGGCGCACCAACACCCCGCCCACCGCCAGTCGCACCCTGAACGAGCCGCAGCAACGCATCGTCGATCGCGTCGCGGAGGGCATGGCCCGCCTCAATCGCGCTACCGCGGAGCGCCTGGGGGAAGCGCTCATTGATGCT
>JAHWJX010000110.1 GCA_019348195.1 Pseudomonadota bacterium
AACCAGACGATGATCTCGAGGCCGCCGCCCCCGTCGGCGCCCCGTCTCGATCACAAACGGCGCGAAGAACGCCCACTCCTCGTCCGACATCAAGCCACGAACCAAGGCCGCTCTCCCAAAGAGCAGCGCTGAATCAGCGATCAGGCGATTTGGGAATCCACTTCGTCAACAGAACCTAGGGTCCGCGAGGTCGATCGCGAGTGTATCAGTGCGGTGGCGGGATTGGTCCGGGCTGAGAAGGTCTATCCGATTTGTCGCTACGCATCGGCGATGCGTCTGAACTCCTCGAGCTTGCAGGGCATGAGCCGTTGACGAATGACGGGCCTGATCAGGAGCCTGGGCTCGGGCCGGGAGGCGCCCGGATCGAGGTGGTCACGATCGCCTCGCTCGGACCGTCCGAGTGGGAAGCCTGGGATGCGTTCGTCGGCTCCTCGCCGAATCTGAGCAGTCCCTTCTTTCAGTCAGGCTATTGCCGGATCGCCGGCGAGATCGCCCCCCGCGCGAAGATGGCCGTGATTCACCGCGGCGGGCGGATCGAGGCCTTCGTTCCCTTTCAAAGGCGCGGCCGCGAGATCCAGCCCCTGGCCGCTCCCCTGACGGACTACCACGGACCTGTCGCCGCGCCTGGTACGCGGGTCGACCTCGCCGTCGTCCTGCAAGCCGTGAAGGCCGGCAGCTTCCGCTTCACCGGCCTGTGTTCAGCCGGAGCGCAGCCCCTTCATGGGTTTACCTGCCGGACGATGCTGGCCGATCTGCATGACATCTTCGCCTGTGGCTGGACCGTTGAACTCCTGCAACGGCTGCTTCTGGAGAAGTCCTCCCCGACGAGAGGCCGGGTCGCCACCATGCGAATCGCGGGCGAGCTTGTCGCGGCGGAGTACAGCCTGCTGGCGGACGCGCGCCTTCACTTCTGGTTCCCAGCCTACGACGCAACGTTCCGCCAGTACTCGCCGGGCGTTCTTCTGACGCTGCAAACCCTGCGGCTCGCCAGCTTGGAGGGCTTGGCGAGCGCGGATTTCGGCACGGACGGCGAGGCCTACAAGAAGTACTTCGCTGAGCCGACCCATTCGGTGCTCGAGGGGGTGCTGCCGACCGGGATGTCAGCGGCCACCATCATCTCCCGCCTGCCGTCCGGCCTGGGCGCGGGCCTGAGTCGGCTGGAACGCAAGGCAGGGCGTCGCTGGGGACTGATCACCGCATGTGAGCCGCATTGGCCGGGCGTGGCGGGGGGCGCCGCGAGCGCATTGGGCGACATCGCGCGCCGGCGCCTCACGTCGGGATCAGCCTAAAGGCCGGGACCGCACCCGATGATCCCCGACGGGTTCAAAGACTGGACCCTCCTTCCTGCGCGAGCCGCAGGCTCGACGGACCTCGACGCGGCCGCGCCGCCCCTTCCATCGGAGCTCCGGCAACCTAACTGTCCCGCATAAACCGCAACAGTTGGAGTTCTTGATGTCGGTCGACGCTCTGTTCCAACCGCTCTCTCTGGGCGCGCTCCAGCTGCAGCACCGGGTGGTGATGGCGCCGCTGACCCGTCTGCGCTCGCGCCAGCCGGGCGATGCGCCCCAGGCGCTGAACGCCGTCTACTACGCCCAGCGCGCCACCCCGGGCGGCTTGATCATCGCGGAGGCCACGGACATCTCCAATGGCGCGCGGGGCTATCCCGGAGCGCCCGGCGTCCACTCCGCCGAGCAGATTCAAGGCTGGCGCGCCGTCACAGACGCCGTTCATGGGGAGCGCGGCTTCATCTTCGACCAGATCTGGCACACCGGCCGGGTCTCCCATTCCAGCCTGCAGCCCGGCGGCGCCCTGCCCGTGGCTCCGTCCGCCATCGCCCGTCCTGGCCACCACATGGACGCCCGCGGCCGGACGGTTCCCACCGAAACGCCCCGGGCACTGGAGCTCCACGAAATCCCCGGCATCGTGGCGGACTTCGCCCAGGCGGCGCGCAACGCCCGCGATGCGGGCTTCGACGGCGTCGAGGTTCACGGGGCCAACGGCTATCTGCTCGACCAATTCCTGCACAGCAGCGCCAACCAGCGCACCGACGTCTATGGCGGATCCATCCCCAACCGCGCCCGCCTGCTGCTGGAGGTGGTGGACGCGGTGATCGCGGCCTGGAGCCCCGACCGCGTGGGCGTGCGGCTCTCGCCCTGGGGCCAGACACCCGGGATCGACGACCCGGACATCCCGGGCCTGTTCAACTATGTGACCCGCGAGCTCGGGCGCAGGGGCCTGGCCTATCTGCACTTGGTCGAGCCCCGGGCCGATCAGCAGTCCGACGCCAATGCGCTCAACCCCGACGCGCCCGACGCCTCCTCCACCTTCCGCGCGGCGTTCGGTCGCCCGGTGATCGCGGCCGGCGGCTTTGTTCGCGAGACCGCCGCCGCCGCCGCGGCCGAGCGCACCGACCTCGTCGCCGTCGGTCGCGCGTTCATCGCCAACCCCGACCTCGTGCAGCGGCTGCAGCGCGACGCGCCGCTCAACCCGGCGGACGAGAGCAGCTTCTACGGCGGCACCGACGCCGGCTACATCGACTACCCGCCCTGGGCGCGGCGGCGTGAGGCCCTCTAGGCCCCCCGGGGCTTTGACCCGGGCCGCTTCGCGCAATACGGGCTGACGGTGGCCCGCTGAGCCCGCGGGCGGCGGAGGTCCCCATGCGTCTGCAACTCCTGGCCGTCCTGCTCGCTGTCGCCGGCCCGGCGCTCGCCCAGGACGGGGCCCCGGTTGGCGCCCCAGTTGGGGCCGAGGCCCAGGGTGGGGGCCCGTCGCCCGAGCCGGTCGTGGTTCTCCGTCCGGCGCGGGTGTTCGACGGCGTGGAGCCGCGTCCGCACGCCGGCTGGGTGGTGGTGGTGAGGGGCGAGCGCATCTCCGCGGCCGGCCCCGCCGCCCAGGTGGCGGTCCCGTCCGGCGCCCGGGTCATCGACCTGCCCGGCCAGACCCTCATGCCGGGGCTGATCGAGGGCCATTCGCACCTGCTGCTCCATCCCTACGACCGGACCTCCTGGGACGATCAGGTGCTGCGCGAGCCGGAGGCGCTGCGGGTGGCGCGCGCCACTGTGCACGCCCGCGACACGCTCCATGCCGGCTTCACCACCGTGCGGGACCTGGGGTCGGAAGGGGCCGGCTACGCCGACGTGGGCCTCAAGGCCGCCATCGAGCGGGGGATCGTGCCCGGTCCGCGGATGCTGGTGGCGGGTCCCGCCCTGGTGGCCTCGGGCAGCTACGGCCCGAAAGGCTTCGCCGCTGCCGTGCCCCAGGGCGCCGAGGAGGCGGACGGGGAGGACGCCCTGGTGCGCGCCGTGCGCCGCCAGATCGGCGGGGGCGCCGATGTGGTCAAGGTCTACGCCGACTACCGCTGGCGCGCCGGCGAGGACAGCCGCCCCACCTATACGCAGGCCGAGCTGCGCCGCGTGGTGGAGGTGGCGGCCAGCGCCGGCCGGCCCGTGGTCGCCCACGCCTCCACGCCGGAGGGGATGCGCCGCGCCGCCCTGGCCGGGGTGGTCACGATCGAGCACGGCAACGCTGGCACGCCCGAGGTCTTCCGCCTGATGCGCGAGCGGAAGGTCGCCTTTTGTCCGACCCTGGCCGCCACCGACGCCATCCGTCGCTACCGCGGCTGGAACGGCGCCGCGCCCGAACCCGCGGAGATCGCCGAGAAGCGCCGTAGTTTCCGCGCCGCGCTACAGGCGGGCGTCACCCTCTGCATGGGGGGCGATGTCGGCGTCTACGCCCACGGCGAGAACGCCCGCGAGATGGCGCTCATGGTGGACTACGGCATGGCGCCCGCCCAGGTGCTGATCGCGGCCACCTCCGGCAACGCCCGGATCTTCGGCCTGGCGGACCGCGGCGCCGTCCGCCCCGGCCTCTTGGCCGATCTGGTCGCCGTGGACGGTGATCCCGTCCGCGACATCGCCGCCGTGCGCAACGTCCGCTGGGTGATGAAGGGCGGCCAGGTCGTGCGTGGACCGGGCGCGCCGGTCGCCGGCCCCGGCGAACCCTGAACCCGTAGCTTCAGTTACGATCGGGCCGCTGGAGACGAGACCTGCCCCTGTGTGCTCTGAGGCGCCCCGGCGCGCAGGGTGCGGGCGGTCCAGGCGTGGATCTTGGCTTCGAGCACGGGGAGGGGCAGGGCGCCCGAGCCCAGCACCTGCTCGTGAAAGGCGCGAACGTCGAAGCGGGGGCCCAGCGTTCGCTCGGCGCGGTTGCGCAGCTCGCGAATCTTCAAGGCTCCGATCTTGTAGCTGAGCGCCTGGCCGGGGTTGGCGATGTAGCGCTCCACCTCGGCGGTGGCGTTGCTGCGGCCGCGCGAGGAGTTGGCCAGGATGTAGTTGATCGCCTGTTCGCGCGTCCAACCCTTGGCGTGGATGCCCGTATCGACCACTAGGCGGATCGCGCGGAACAGGTCGGAATCGAGAAATCCGTAGAGTTGGTAGGGGTCGTCCAGCACGCCCAGCTCGCGTCCCAGGCTCTCGGCGTACAAGCCCCAGCCCTCCACAAAGGCGGTGTTCCCGCCGAAACGCTGGAACGGCGGCAGGGCCTCGTTCTCCGCCGCCAGCATGATCTGGAAGTGATGGCCCGGTGCGCCCTCGTGCAGGAACAGGGTGGTGATGCTGGGCGTGGTGCGCGACGGCAGATCATAGGCGTTGAAGTAGAAGACGCCGGGGCGCGAGCCGTCGGGGGAGCCGGCGGCGTAGGAGCCGCGCGCGGCGCCCTTCTCCGTCAGCGCGGGCACCGGCCGGATGTCGAGCGGCGTGCGGGGGAGGGTGGAGAAGAGGCGGGGCAGCAGGGGCTCGAGCCGCCGCTCGACCGCGCGGTAACCCCCGGTGAGTTCCTCGCGGGACCTGGGCTTGAACCTCGGATCGGTGCGGATGTGCTCGAAGAACTGCGGCAGGCTCCCGACAAAGCCGACCTGACGTTTGACGCCCTCCATCTCCGCTTGAATGCGCGCCACCTCGCGCAGGCCGAGCTGGTGGACGGCTTCCGGGTCGCGCGGCTCCGTGGCGCTGGCCTCCACGCGCCACCGGTACAGGGCGGGCCCGCCCGGCATGTGCAGCAGCCCCACGGTCTCCCGGCTGGCGGGCAGGTACTCCGACCGCATGAAGTCGCGCAGGCGGATCAGGGCGGGGCGGACCTCGTCGCGCACGGCGGCCGTGTAGGCGGCGCGGAGCCGGGCCTGTTCGGCGGCTGGGACGGTCGCGGGAAAGGCGCGCGCCGGTCGCAGGAAGGTGGAGCTCTCCACCCCCTCGTCGATGAGTTCGGAAAGCTGGGTCACGACATTGGCCGTGACCACGCGGGGCTGGACGACGCCGGCGGTCATGCCTTCGCGCATCCGCGCCTCCGCCCGCCCGAGCGCGGCGACGAAGCCGTCCATGCGCGACAGGCCGTTCTCGTAGTCGGTCACCGTCTTGAAGGGCGCGGCGCCCTCGCCGGAGCTGAGCTGGGCGAAGTCGGCGTGCAGGCCGTTGAAGTGATCCAGCGGCCGAACCGCGCGCGCGGCCAGCAGATCCGGCTGCAGCCCGCGCAGGTCGAGCCGCCGACGCCAGGCGAACACGTCGTAGGAGATCTGCTCCTCCGGGGTCAGCGCGGCGCGGTTGATGGGCGCCAGGGCGGCCAGGTCGGCCTCGGCGGCCGCGCGCTCGTCGTCGAGTCGTGCTTGTTCGGCGAGGTGGGCTTCTTCGGCGACTCGCGCCTGCTCCGCGAGCTCGACGGCCTCGGCGGTCGCCCGCTCCTGGTCGATCCGGGCGTCCTCAGCCCGACGCGCGTCCTCGGCGATGCGCGCCTCCTCGGCGACCCGCGCCTCCTCGGCCGCCGCCCGTACCTCTCCGAGGTCCACGACCTCGGCGACGTGGTCCTCGCCGTGCAGCTCCTCGAACCGGGCAGCGTCGGCGGCCTTGGCCGCCTCGAGCTCGGCCTGCGCGGCCGCCAGCTCCTCGGCGAAGCGCGCCTGCGAGCGCGGGTCGGAGGAGCGGCCCACCTTCTCGAGCCGCCGCGAGAGGCGGTGCTCGTCGCGCAGCGTCAGGCGCGCGAGATCGGCGCGGCGCGGCGCCCGCTCGGGGGTCACGGTCACGAGGCGAACGATAGGAGCGAAAAAATTTCCGGTCACCACCCAACCGAGGTGCAAGGCCGGCGTTGAACGGGAAAGCGGACCGCCAAGGTCCAGGATCCACCACGTCAAGGAGCGTCACTTCAGATGAAGGCTCGCGCAGCGACAGTAGGACTCATCACCGCCCTGATCGGCTTCGGAGCGGGTGGCAGCTTC
>JAHWJX010000111.1 GCA_019348195.1 Pseudomonadota bacterium
CGAGCCACCGTGCGCCCTGCCCGTCTGCATGGTGATCACGGGGCAGACCAGAACCGCGAAGTCCGGACGCGCGGACAGCGCCTCCGCCTCGTCGAGCACGTCGGAGGAACCGTAGGTTCGGGTGGCGAAGCGCGTGGCGGCGCCGGACGCCACGTGCCCGCCTGCGGAGAAGCCAAGCACACCCACGCGGGCGGGGTCCACGCCCCAACGCGGCGCATCGGCGCGAACCACACGCAGCGCGCGCTGGACGTCCTGCAGCGGCGCCTCCGGTCCCGCCGCCCAGCCGTCCGTGGGCAAGCGGTAGAGCAATTCAAAAACGGTGTAGCCGTTGCGGGTGAAATAGTCCGGCACCGAGCCCGTCTGCGCGATCCGGACGTAGCCGCCGCCTTGAGCCACCACCAGGGCCGCGCCGTTCGGCTGCGCGGACCTGTGAACGGTCAGCGTAGGATCGGCGACGCCCGTCACCACCCGGTCGCGAGGGTCCGTTCCGCGCGGCGTGGACTGCTGCCTAGGCAGGGGCGACGGCGCCCCCGGGACGCCCTTGGGCCATAGGCGGATCACCCCGGCGGCAGGCGAGAGCCCGGACTGGCCCGCCGCGACGCTCGCGGGCAGCGCCAGGCCCATTCCGGCCAGAACGGAGCGTCGGGGTACCGCGATCATCAGCGTTTCGCGCCTGCAGCCCTCTGCCAGACCGTGCGGCGCCGAACCTCCCTAGAACAACCCTTTGCACGGACTGCAGGGGCTGAGTTTCATTTCTTATTACCTCGTTCCATAATGTGAGCGGACGCCCTGGGTCAAGCGCGGCTGGTGGCTGCGACCGCCCAAGTCTGGCGGTCCCTTAGGAGATGTCCATGCCGCAAGCCGACTTCCGCCAAGCCCGTCGCGCCCTCCTCCTGACCCTGGCCATGTCGGGGCTGGCCGCCTGTCAGACATCCGCCCCGGCGCAGCCGAGCAAAATCCTGATCGCCAGCGACTCCACCGCCGCCTTCTACGGCGCGAGCCGCTATCCGGAGATGGGCTGGGGCATGGTTCTGGCCTGTTCGCTCGATCCCTCGGTGAACGTGGTCAACCTCGCTCGGGGCGGGCGCAGCACCAAGAGCTTCGTGGCCGAAGGGCTTTGGGAGGCCTTGCTGGCCCAGGCGGCCCCGGGCGACACTGTCCTGATCCAATTCGGACACAACGACGCCAGCCGCAACCGGCCCGAGCGCTTTACCGACGCCGCAACGGACTACCCCGCCAATCTCCGCCGGTTCGTCGCCGACGTCCGGGCCAAGGGCGCTCAGCCGGTTCTGATCACCCCGGTGGCGCAGCGGAAGTTCGAAGCCGGAAAGGTGAAGGACACCCACGGCGCCTACGGAGCCGCCGTGCGCGCAGTGGCGCGCGAGACCCGTACCCCGCTGATCGACCTGGACGCCGACAGCCGCGCCTATTTCACCAAGCTCGGCGAGGAGCCCTCGAAGCGCTATTTCATCCACTACGCCCCTGGCGAGGTGGCCCACTTCCCCCAGGGCAAAGCGGACGACACCCACCTGAACGAGCGCGGCGCCCGGGTGGCCGCGGGGCTGGTGGCGCGCCGGCTCAAGGCCTTGCGCTTGCCCGTGTCCGCGCGCGTGCGCCCAGCTGCCGGCGAGCCGCGGCTGGTGGGAGGTCCCGCCTGCACCTAGGCGGCGATGTCGACGTTCTTGGTCCCGCAAGGCGCGGGGCGAATTACATCGGCGTAACCATCGGCCAGCTTACGGCGAAGTCACCTTCCTTGCGCCTTTGTAACTGGTTGGACACCCGCCGCGAGCCCTAAAGCCTGGCGGCACGAGGGAGTCACACGAATGAAGCGCGCCAGCCTGGCCCTGCTGCTGACCGCCGCCGCACCCGTGCTTCTGACCGGGGCCGCCTGGGGGCAGACTGGGACGGCCGGCGCCCAGACCACCGCCCCCGCGGGCGCCACCCCCGTCCCGACCGGCCGGCCCGCGGCCGACTCACCGCCCACCACACCCAGCGAAACCGCGGACCAAGGCGCCACGCCCACCTCCGGCCAGCCCGCCAATCCACAGTCGGAAGGGGTGACGGTCTATCGTCCGGAGTTCTTCGCCGCCTCGCGCCCGAACACGGCCCTGGACATGATCAACCGGCTGCCCGGCTTCCAACTGGACTCCGGCAACAGCGCGCGCGGCTTCGCCGGCACGGCAGGCAATGTGCTGATCGACGGCAAGCGCCCGGCCAGCAAGTCCGACACGGTGGACAGCGTGGCGTCGCGCATCCCCGCTTCGCGCGTCGAGCGCATCGAAGTCATCCGCGGGGGCGCGCCCGGCATAGACATGCAGGGCCAGAGCGTCGTGGCCAATGTCATCGTGAGGGCGGGCGACACCTCGCAGCAGACGCTGACCTTGCGCACCGACTGGTTGCTGCAGAGCGGGGACAACCTCCCGGGCATCAACTATCAGACAACGCGCACGGCGGGCCCACGCACCTACGAGTTCTCCGCGGGCGTGGGCACCTCGATCGACGACAGCCAGGGTCGCGGCCAGCGCGTCCGCCGAGACCCGAACGGCCGAGTCATTCGCTTCGAGACCGCCGGCACAGAGGGGAGCGGCGTTCCGCTCAGCGCCCGCGGCTCGGTGAAGACGCCGTTCCGGGGCGGCGAGCTTCGCGCCAACGGAACGCTCGAGGCGAGCGATTTCAAGAGCGAGCAGCACTTCAACGCCCCCGACCTCGATACGGACTTGGTGAGTGTCTCGGACCGCACGAGCGGCGAGATCGGGCTGAACTACACTCGTCCGCTGGGAGAGCGATTGGCGGTGGAGTTGGTGGGTCTCCAGCGGCTGGCCAGAGGAACATCGATCTCCACTTTCGAGCAGAACACCTCGAACAGCGTCTTCACCTCCGAGGTGGAGAGCGGCGAGAGCATCCTGCGCAGCGTGTTGCGCTACAAGCGCTCCGACACGCTGTCCTTCGAGGGCGGCGGCGAGGTCGCCTACAACTTCCGCGACGGCCAAACGGCGCTGACGAGCGATGGCCGGATCGTTGATCTGCCGAACTCCGATGTGCTCGTCGAGGAAAAGCGGGCGGAGGCTTTCGTCACGGCCACCTGGCGGCCGATCAGCACGCTGGGCCTCGAGGCGGGGTCGCGGTTCGAGGTGTCGACGATTAGCGCGTCAGGGGATGCGAACAATGAACGATCGTTCTTTTATCCCAAGCCCCGCCTGCTGCTGACCTGGACGCCAACCCCCGCCAATACGGTGCGCTTCCGGTTGGAGCGGGAGGTGGGGCAATTGAACTTCGGCGACTTCGTCAGCTCGGCCAACCTGACCGACGAGCGCATCGTGGCCGGGAACCCCGAGCTGGCGCCGGACCAGACCACGGTGGCGGAGATCACCCTGGAGCGTCGCTTCTGGGACAAGGGGGCGATCACCCTGGCCTATTCCCACGAGGAGATCACGGACGTGATCGACCGGCTTCCCATTCGCCAGCGGCCCGATCCGGACCCGGACCCCCGCGCCCCGGACATCGTGTTCGACGCCCCAGGCAACATCGGCGACGGGACGCAGGACGAGCTGGATCTGAACCTTACCCTGCCTCTGGACCGCTTCCGAGTGCCGGGCGGCGAGCTCAAGGTCAATCTGGAGCTGGTCAGCAGCGAGGTCACCGACCCGACCACGGGCGAGCAGCGGCGCATCTCGGGCCAGCGGCCGCAGGGTCTGCGGGTGGAGTACCGGCAGGACGTCCCACGCTACAAGTTGACCTACGGGGCCACCTATCTGAACGGCTTTGAAGAGACCTTCTTCCGCTTCAACGAGGTCACCCGAATCAGCCTGGACCGCTATCTCGCCTTTTTCGTCGACTTCAAGCCGAGCGCCCAGACCAGTTTTCTGGTCTCGTTGGAGAACGCTGGGCGCTTTAAGCTCGGCCGCGAGCGACGCGTGTTCGCAGGCCCCCGCAACACCGAACCGCTGCTGTTTACGGAAAACTTCGACACCGAAGCCCAGCAACGGCTGGTGCTCCGGTTTCGACGCAGCTTCAACTGAGGCGAGCCCCCCGCCCGCTGGACGGGTCAGGGGGCTCGCGCAGCCGATCAGAGCGCCGGGTCGGGGCGCTCGCCGCGGATGGCTGCGGGGCTCGTCACCTGACGCTCGCCATCGACCGTCGGGGCGAAGCCGGTTGGAACCGGCTTCTCTCCTTCCGACTCCGGATTGTTCACGCCATGCGCCCATTGCTTGATGAAGAAGCTCGAGGCGATAAAGGCGACGCCCAGGCCCACTCCCCACCAGCCCAGCATGTTGAACGACTCGATCGAGCTGTTCAGCGCGGCCCCGGGATCGAGCACCTGACCCCCGACCGTCTCGGTGCCGGCCGCGGCCGCGATTTGGCCGCCGACGAAGTGGGCGATGGAGCTGGCCATGAACCACACCGCCATCATGAAGGACACGATGGAGGCCACCGACAGCTTGGTGATCTCCGACAGCCCGACGGGCGACAGGAAGAGCTCCCCCGTGGTGTGCAGCAGGTAAAGGAACAACAGCATGACCAGCGGGGTGCGGAAGGCCTCGTTGACCAGGCCGGCGTTGACGCCCCAGACCACCACCAGGAAACCAAGGCCCACCTGAATCAGGGCCAGACCGAACTTCATCACCGGATTGGGGTCACGTCCATTGCGCGCTAAGCCGGCCCACATCGCCGCGAAGATGGGGGCGAAGATCAGGATGAAGCCCGCGTTGAACGATTGAGTCTGGGCCGCGGTGATGCCCGTGTCGATCCAGATCCGACCGCCGGCTCCGCCCGCCGCGGCCAGTTGCGCCGGGGAGGCGAGAAGGAAGGGTCCGAAGCTGGTCGCGGCGCTGGTGACCGAAAGGTCGACGTTACGGTCGGCGAACAGGTTCAAGGAGGAGCCGGCCTGTTCGAACAGCGTGAAGAAGATCACGGAGCCGAAGATGAGCACGGTGGCCAGCATCATCCGCTCGCGGGCGACCTTGTCGTCCTTCAGCTTGAACAGGATCATGTAGCCGATGAAGCCGAGCGCCAGGACGGTGCTGACGATCAGGCCGGTGCCGACCAGGTCGTGATTGGGTACGACGAAATAGACGACAAGCACACCCAAGAGCCCGAACAGATAGACCAGCCATTCGCGGTTGAGCGGGCCCACCACCGGCTGCTTCAGCCGCACCGGGTCGGGCGCTTCGCCCTTGCCCTGCAGCAGCGGCTTGCCGAGGACGAACACCACCAGCCCCAGGAACATGCCGATGCCGGCCAGGCCGAAGCCCCAGTTCCACCCGTATCTCTGCCCCAGATAGCCGCACAGCACCGAGGCCCAGAAGGCGCCGAGATTGATGCCGTAGTAATACAGGGTGAAGCCGGAATCCCGTCGGGGATCGCCCTTCGGATACAGCTGGCCGACGATGGTCGAGATGTTGGGCTTGAGGAAGCCCACGCCCATGATGATCAGCGCTAGCGCCAGGTAGAAGACCCGCACCGCACCGTCGTCGCGATCCTCCGCCATCTGATAGCTGCCGCCGGGCAGCACCGAAGGGATGGGCGAACCCGCGGGCAGTCCGGCGATCGCCAATCCGCCACCCTCTTCGGCGCTGTATTCATAAGGCTGGCCGCCGACGATCAGGCGCGTGGTGCGTCCCTCGGCCCGACCCTCGATGCGCACATCGTAGGTCTGGCCCGCAAAGGTCAGGGACTGGGTGGCCGGCCGACCTTCATAGGCCATCAGCCCGTGCCCCGCGACGAGGAGCAGCGCCCCGAAAACGATGGCTTTGCGCGTGCCGATGTAGCGATCGGCGACGATCCCGCCCACCAAAGGCAGCAGGTAGACCAGCGAGCCGTAGGACCCGTACTGGCTCGAGGCGAATTCGTCGTCGAACAGGAAGTGCTGGGTCAGGAAGAAGATCAGCAGGCCGCGCATGCCGTAGAAGGAGAATCGCTCCCACATCTCGGCGAAGAAGAGGATCATCAGCCCCTTCGGATGGGTTTTGACCATTTGCAGCAGGACCGGGATGCCGGTGACCAGCGTGACCAGGATACCCAGCAGTATAACGATGTTCATGCGCGACCTTGACGTTGCCTCACGTCGCGGGCTCGTTGGGCGGCCGCACGGACGTTAACGGCGCATTAGGACCACGCGTTCGGGCGTTCGGCAAGCGGCTCTAGGCC
>JAHWJX010000112.1 GCA_019348195.1 Pseudomonadota bacterium
CCATGCGCGGAGACGAAGCCATGCGAGACGCTGCACGACGCTACGCCGTTGTGCTGGGTGACCTCGTCAGCGCTGAAGCGGCGGTCAAGAGCAGGCAAGCCGCCTGATGGTCTGCGTCCGGACCCGAGCAGCATCCTTTTTGGCCCGATTTGCTGGCGCCCGCCGCGGCGGCATCGTCCCCATGGCGGCGGCGGGCGTGCCGCTGGTAGCCGTTCTGGCGATCGCTGCGACCGAACTGACCGCCCTAAACAGCGACAAGACGGCCATGCAGGACGTGGCCGACCAGGTGGCGTTGGACGGCGCGAACCAGCTCACCCTCGCCAACACCGTGGGGATCACGGAGCGCGTGGAGACCTCGGCCCTGCACGCGCTGGAGGAACTAGCCGCGCGGAGCGAACTCACCGTGTCGGCGAAGATCCTGGGGGAAAACACCGCCGTCCAGGTGTCCATGGTCAGCCGACGCACGTCCTTCTTCGGCAACCTGCTCCCGCCGGGCGGCTTCGTCACCACGGCTCAGGCGACGGCGATCAAGATGCCGACCATGCCCCTGTGCGTGCTGGCCCATGCCGATGACAGCAACACCGTCCGGCTGGAGGACTCCTCCGCTCTGGCGGCTCCGGGCTGCTTAGTGCACTCCAACAAGGAGGTTCGCGTCGACCCCGGCGCCAAGCTCACGGCCGCACTGGTTCAGTCGGTCGGGACGGCGGAGGGCGCCATCAACCCTGAAGCGCTGGTGGGGGCGGGCGAGGTTAAGGATCCTTTCCTGACCATGCCCATCGTGCCGAAAGGCACGCGGTGCGACGACAACAAGCCTCGCGGCCCTGATCCGAATCGTATCCAGCTCAAGCCCGGCACCTACTGCCAGCCGATCCTGGTGGGGTCGGGGCAGCACATCATCCTTTCCCGCGGCGAGTACTGGTTCACCACCGGCTCCCTGACCCTGTCCGGAAACGCCCAGATGACGGGCCTGGGCGCCACCCTGTTCTTCGGCAAGGATGCGAAACTCGACATCAAGGACGAGGCCAGGGTCAGCCTTGAAGGTCCGCGGACCGGCCCTTGGGCCGGTTTCCTTCTGGTGGCCACGCGGGACAACACCAACGACTTCGTCATCGCGGGCGACAATGTCGACCGCCTCCTTGGCGCGGTCTACCTGCCGTCGGCCAGGCTGACCATCGAGGGGGATGCGCCCGTGGCCGAAGACTCCGATTGGACCATCGTGATCGCCAAAGCCGTCCAGTTGAAAGGGTCCTCGCGTCTGATCGTGAATTCGGACTTCGCCACCTCAAGCGTGCCGGCGCCTCCAGGGGCGGGCGACAACTTCGTCACGAAGGGCGTCGTACGTCTGGTGGAGTGAGGGCTGCGGAACCTCCGCCGCCCACCCTCGTTGCGGCTAAGCTGGCCGGAGCGGCCAAGGGGAACCGCATGAGCGACACGCACAACACGCGCCGGGGCGGGCGAACCACCTGGCTCATCCTGGCCCTTGTGTCCATTCTGGCGATCGTTGGTCTGGTCCTGTACTTGAACAACAACGGCCGGGACGACAGCGCGGCCGCCGCGGGCTCAGCCAGCGAAGCCTCGTCCGGGGCCGATGCGGACGGCGCGGAGCGCGCCACCCAAGAAGCCGCCACGGACACCGGCCAAGCCTTGGACGACGCCGGCGCCAACATCGCGGAAGGGACGCGCGACGCGGCGGCTGCGGCGGGTAGCGCGGCGGAGCGCGTGGGCGGCGCCATCGCCGAAGGTGCGCGAGACGCTGCTCAGGCCACGGAGACGGCGGTGGAGCGGTCCACGGACGGGAACCCGGACAGCGACAACAACGAAACGAACCGCTGAGCCGAACCTCACCGTCTCGAGAAAGGGCCCCTGGACGGCTCCGGGGGGCCATCCCTCAAAGCCAGCGTCCCCCGGCTTCGAGCTCCGTCACCTTGGCTCAGTGAGTGGCGTCCATCCGCGCGCAGGCCGCGAAGGCGTTCTGTCCCGTGAGGCCGGCGTAAAGCGAGCCCAGACCCTCGAAAACGTGGTCCCAGCTATGGCGCGCGGCGGCGCGGGCGCGGGCGGCGCGCGACAGCGCGTGCAGATCGCGCTCGAACAGGGCGTCCACGGCCTCGGCCACACCCGGACCGTCTGCGCTATGGGCGAGCTGGCCCACCTGGTTGTCGACGAGCTCAGCCACACCCCCCGTGCAGGGCGCCACCACCGGCAGTCCGCAGGCCATGGCTTCGAGCACCACGAGACCAAAAGGCTCATGCTCATTGGCGTGGACAAAGGCGTCGCAGGAGCTCAGCACCCGGGCCAAGGCCCGTGGGTCGCCGACATAGGGCAGGGCGGTGACATTGCCGTCGCGCCACTCGGTCGCCCCGCCTGCAGAGATGAGCAGCAGATGGTGGTCCGGCCCCAGCAGGGCGGCGGCCTCGATCAGCGCCTCCACATTCTTCTCTTTCGCCGGCCGACCGGCGAAAACAAGCAGGCGGGCGTCAGCCGGCAGGTCCAGCTCGGCGCGCACCCGGGACGGGTCGCGGCGGCGCGGGTGGAAGATCTCCGTGTCCACACCCAGCGGGTGGACGGCGATGTCCGAAACGCCGGCGTCCTCCAGCCGATCAGCGATGTGGCGGCTGGCCGCGATCACCCGATCAAAGCGGTTCAGCACCTCCACGAGCCGCTTCTTGGCGGGCGCCTCGGCCCACTCTCCGAAGTGCAGCGCGGCCTGAGCCGACGGGTCGCCGTGCGCGAACGCGATCACCGGCACGCCCAGGCGCTGGCCGGCGTCCAGAGCGGCGCGACCGGGGGTGAAGGGGTCGCCCGCTTCGATGAGATCGGGCCGGAGGGCCAGCAGGGTGTCCGTCCATTTGCGGACGCTGGTCGGCCAGCGATAGCCGCTGCCGAAGGGGATCTTCACCGCGCCCACCGTTTGCAGACCCCGCCCGTCGCTGCTGCTGCGGGCGCCCGGGACCACCAAGCTGTGGCGGAGGCCAGGCCGGGCGCGGGCCATCCAGGCCCGCTTGGCCGTCAGATACCGCTTAACGCCGCCGCTCCGCGGGGCGTAGAACATGGTTGTGTCGACCAGATGCGGCCGTGCGCCGGAGAAGGCCTGCGCCCGCCGCGGTTCGCCCGCAGGATTGCTCCAAAACGACCAACTCTCGGACATGCGGGTTCCCGAACTCACGCGGCCAGCAGATGATTAACGCACGAGCGAGGGGTCGGTCGCAAGCGGGGGCGCCGGCTGGGACGTTTCGGCCGCAGGCGGCGGGGCTCGGTCAGCGCCGCGCCGGCATCCTTGAGCTGGTAGGCGTGGCGTCGATCCCAGGCGCAGGCGACCACTATCAGGCCGGGAAAGTTCTGGCGCGCGGTCTCAGCTAGATCAATCACCTTCTCCCGATCGTCGATGACGATGACCAACAGCTTGGCCACCCGCTCCGGGGGCGCGCAACAGGTCCAGGCGGCTTGCGTCGCCGTATAGACGCGTCGGCCGATCAGCGCTTCGCCCAGGAAGCCCTGCTCCATGGGGCCCTCTCCATCGGGGTGCGGCTCATATAGCTAGCTGGGCGCGTGCGCGAGGTCGACCACCACGGGGTAGTGGTCCGAGGCGGTGCGCGGCCCGCGCCGGACGGCCACGGTGCGCCAGCTAGGTCCGGCGTAGAGGTGGTCGATGGGCAGCAGCGGCAAGCGGCCCGACGCTTCCGGCCAGGAGAACAGGGCGCGGGTGCGCCGCTCCAACCCGAGCGCACGATCCTGCCGGCGCAGGGTGTAGGACCAAGGCGTCGAGTTCATGTCCCCCGCCACGATCAGGGTGTCGGACGGGAAGCGCCGAACAAGCACGTCCAGCCCCCGCATCTGGGCCTGCTGGGGTCCCGCGGGGATGGGCCAAGTGTAGTGGGTTCCGACCACGGTGGTCCGGGCGCCCGACCGGAGCGGGAGCGTCATCCAGGCCGCGTTCACCGAGCCGTCGCGGTCGTGCGGCGCCTGAAGGCCGCCGGCCGCCAGGGGGGCGCGGCGGGACAGCACACGCGTGCCGCACGGCCGGGGATCGTCGCACCCGACCTGGTGCGGATAGCCGATGCGGAGCAGGTCCGGGATGACCGCGGCTGCGCCATTGACCTCCTCCAACACCACCACGTCGGGGCTCAGGGCCCGGATGACCGCTGCCGTGGTCGCCGGGTCGCCGTTTCGGCGCAATACGTTGAACTGGAGCACGCGCAAACGTTCAGCCCTTGCAGGCGCAGCCGGCTCCGCACGGCCGGCGGCGATCAGTTCGGGCGCGATCAGGGCGGCGCTGGCCGCCACGGCCGCCGAGCCCAGGGCGGCGGCGGCCACCCGCGTTCCTCTGCGGTTGATGAGCAAGGTCAGCAGGGTGGCGACCAGGGCTGCCGCCGTCGTCAGCGGGGCGAAGTGGGTGAGCACGTCCAGCCGGTCGCTGAAGCCGCCGCCCAAGGCCGCCACGGCGAAGGCGGCCAGACCTCCCAGAGTCAGCAGAAGCAGGGCGGACACCAGGGTGCGCAGGCTCACGAACGGGCTTTCCCTTGAGTCCGCGCCCATTTCAAACCCGCTGGAGCTTCAGCTTGGGCGCGGGTAGGAAGGCGCATGGCCGACCCGATCACCAGCAAATACGGCGACTATGAGCCCGATCTGGGCGACAGCCCGGAGGTGCAGCTTTCGGTCAGCCCGTCCGGCGCGGCCGAGGTGGTGCTGAACCGGCCGGAAAAGCGCAACAGCTTCAACGCCGAGGTGGTTGCGGGCCTGCACCGGGCTTTCGAGACCCTCCATGGCGCCGATACGGTGCGGGTCGTCTTCCTGCGCGGAGCCGGCGAGACCTTCTCGGCCGGCGCCGACCTGGAGTGGATGCGCGCCCAGGCCGAAGCCGGGGAGGGGGACAACCGGGCCGACGCCATGGCCCTGGCGCGCATGCTCAAGGCGCTGCACGACGTGCCCGCACTGACAGTGGCCCTGGTGCGCGGCGCGGCCATGGGTGGCGGGGCCGGACTGGTCGCGGCCTGCGACATGGCGGTGGCCACGGCCGACGCGCAGTTCGCATTTTCCGAAGTGCGGCTGGGGCTGACGCCGGCTACCATCAGCCCGTACGTCGTGCAGGCGGTGGGTCCGCGGCGGGCGCGTATGCTGTTCGCCACCGGGCGGCGGTTCGGGGCCGAGGAGGCGCTCCGGTTCGGGCTCGTGGACGAGGTCTCGCCCGAGCTGGGCGCGGTCCAGGAGAGGATCGCCACGGATATGACGGGCTGCGCGCCGGGCGCGGTGGGCGAGGCCAAGCGGCTGGTGGACTTGGTCCACGGGACGCGGATCGATCGCGGGCTGTTGGAGGAGACGGCGCGACGCATCGCGTCGAGCTCGCTCGAGCGGTCCATCTCACCCCCGTGCGCGTCGGTGGCGCTCCGGGGACAAGGTGGGACCGTCCTCCCCGCAAGGGTCGGCCCGGACCACCCGTGCGCTGCCTGTCCTCCGGACTCTCACCGTCGGTCCCGGCCAATCACATGTCTTGGGCCAACCGGGTCCACCGCCGACTGGCTGCCGGCGGGTCGCGGACTGTCACCGCCGGTCAGGAATCTCACCTGCCCCGGAGCGCGCGTGACTGTCGCGACCAGTCTGCCACGCACCCGCAGCACGGGCCTCGTGGCGTCGTCGCTCCGGCCGCCGCGCTCGCCGTGGCGGTGGTCGTACGACCGCTTCAGGGGTGTCGAGCGGTCGTACGACCACCACGATCACGCGCGGTTGCGGTCGGAGGTCCGGACTGCTACCCGCGGCGCTCGACGGCGACGAACGAGCCGGGCTGGCGCTTGGCGACGCTCTTCATCTGCGCCGCGGCCGCCACGACCGCCTGACGACCAGCCGGCCGCCCCGGCGGCCGGCTCGC
>JAHWJX010000113.1 GCA_019348195.1 Pseudomonadota bacterium
CGAGGACCCCCTCTCCCCAGGCGATCACCGGGGAGAAGCTCACCGAGGGATCTAGCCGCGATCGCGGTCGGGACCTGCCGGCCAGACCCTGAGCGCCGGCTTGCGGCGCTCAAACTTCCGGGGAGTCCAGCTGGAATGCGCGACGGGCTGTGCTGACAGTCAGAGGGCCCGCGCTTGGAAGGCCGCCTAGCGCTCGGAAGCCCCGTCTCCGAGGCGGAGTTCGGCTTCGCGGACGTTGGGGCTGGCGTAGACCGAAAAGGCGTCATCCCGGCCCGTTCCGCCCAGCGAATAGGAACCCACCTGCGCCGCCAGGGGCACGACCGGCACGAAGAAGGGCTGGGCCGCATCGCCCCAATAGGCGTGGTCGGCCTCCACCACCCGCACCAGCATGTCGGCCAGCGCCTCGGGCCGGAAGCCGAACTGGCCGCGATAGGCGATCCGCACCGGGGCTCCGGCGGCGCGGCGCTCGATCACCTTCCAGTCCGAGCCGCCCACCGAGACGCTCCGCACCAGTTCGTCCAGCGTGAGCGGACCGGGATGGTCCAGGTCGGACGCCAGGGCCCAACCGGCGGCATCGCGCAGGCAGGCTGAACACCTCAGTGCGCTGGCGACAAGCCGGGCTGTGTGAGCGAGCGGTGCGCCCCGGGCCCCGCGCTCAGTCTTCGAAGGGCGCGACGGTCTCGCGGCGGCCGAGCATGAAGGCGTCGGCCACGTGGCGCAGGGGGCTGAGGTCCACGTCCGAGCGCCGCTCGCGCACGAGACGGGCGAAGCGCTCGTAGAGCCGGGCGTATTCCGCCTCGGGCGCTTCGCACTGGACAACCCCGTCGATCTCCAGCCGACCGCCCCCGCCGGAGAGCAGCAGGACGCCGTCCTCGGTCTCGACGCGGACGGCCCAGGTTTGCGGGCCGGTCTGCAGCCAGTCCAGGCCGAGGTCGATGCGTACGCCCCGGACGTCCTGAAACAGGAGGTCTGCGGCGATGGGGGTTGCGCGGTTCTCGGGAAACCGCAGCACGCCTTCCTTGAGGAAGAAGGGCTCGGGCAGGATGCGCGTGGCGATCGACAGCGCATTGATCCCGGGGTCGAACACGCCCAGCCCGCCCGGCTCCCAAATCCAGGCCTGACCGGGGTGCCAGCGGCGGACGTCCTCGCGCCAGTCAATCCGCACCGACACCAGCCGCCGTCCCGCAAGCCAGCTCCGTGCGGCCTCCACGCAGGGTGCGAAGCGGGAGTGCCAGGTGGCGAACAGCGCCCGCCCGCCCCGTTCGGCCAGGACGCGCAGGTCCTCCACCTCGCTGAGCGTGGCGCCGGGGGGCTTCTCCAGCATGACATGCTTGCCGCGGCCGAGCGCAAGCGCGGCCAGTTCCCAGCGTCCCAACGGCGGAGTGCAGAGCGAAACGGCCTCCAACTCGGGATGGGCGTCCAGCATCTCCGCGAGGGACGGGTAGCCGGGCAGACCCTCGACTGTGGCGTTGCGGCTGGCGGAGGCCACCAGCTGGAAATCGGCCGAGGCCCCGAGGACGGGGAGGTGCTGGTCGCGGGCGATCTTGCCCACGCCCACGATGCCGATGCGGATGGGCGGGGTCACGAACGCTCGCCCTTGGCCCTGCAACCCACCGGTGGAGCGCCGTCTCCGCGGGGCCGGGTGATTGACGCCAAGCAGATCCAACTCATGCAAGCCGCTCCTGACCTGTGGGTGGCAAACCCCCGCGGGCCGCGAACGTTCAATGGGCGGGGTCGCCACACACCGCGAGCCAAAGGAAATGGTCTGTGGGAGCGGGCGGGCCGCGCTTGGCGCCGCCCGGGTGGGGCCCAGCCCGGGCGTCAGCCGCCCAGGTTTGGTGAAAAGGCGAGCCATCCGCCCAGCCCCGCTCCCGCCACGAGGGCGAGAGCATTCAGCTTGGACTTCCAGAGATACAGCACCGCCAGCCCCCCGGTGAAGATCAGGAGCGCAGGCCAGAGGCTGGGCGAACGAACGGCGACGGCTCCCGCCAGCTCGATCGCGGTGGCCGCGATCAGGCCCACCACCCCGGCCGAAACACCTTCCAGAAGGGCGTGGAGCCTCCTGTTGTCGAGCACGGCTTCGAGCCGGCCGAAGAACAGCAGCGAGAAGCCGAAGGCCGGCAGGAAGATGCCGAGCGTCATGGCCAGCGCACCGGCCACGCCCCCCGCCGCATAGCCTACGAAGGTGGAGAAGATGATCAGGGGCGCCGGCAGCACGCCGGACAAGGCAAGGCCGTCCAGAAACTGGCTGTCGCTCATCCAGCCCCGCCCGACGGCGTCGTCTCTGAGGAAGGGGATAGCGGTGTAAGCGCCTCCGAACGTCAGCAGCCCCGCCTTCAACCCAGAGAGAAACAGAGCAAGGGCGGGCACGTCGTTGACCCCGGTCTTCGGCCCTGCGGGAGGGCCCGCCGGAACCAGCGCGAAAGCGGGCGCGGCCAGGGGCGTAAGCAGCAGGATCAGCGCGGAGGCCACGGCAAGGGCGAGCGCCGCCCATCCGAACCGGCGTTGCTGGAGCAGCGGGTACAGGACGCCCGCCGCCGGAAGCACGATCCAGAAATCCGCTCCGAAGAAGGTGGACGTCGCGCTGCCCACGGCGAGCGCCCAAAGCCAGGGATCGGCGAGCACATGGCCGGCGATGCGATGCACCGCGCGGACGATCATGGCGATCACGCCCACCTGAACGCCCAGGAACACCGCACCGAACTGCTCGGGGATACCCGTCCTGAAGTAGATCCAGGACAGGGCGAACATCAGCAGAAAACCCGGCAGCATGAAGCCCAGCCCCGCGAGCAGCCCGCCCAGGCGACCGCCCCGCAGCATGCCCATGTGAACGCAGAGTTCGTGCGCCTCCGGCCCCGGGAGCACTTGGAAGACCGCGAGCAGGCGGTTGAACCGGCTGCTGGACAGCCAGCGCTGCTCCTCCACCAGCTCGCGGCGCAGCATGGCGATCTGCGCCACCGGCCCGCCCCAGGCGAGCAGGCCGAATCGAAGGAAACGCAGAAACACACGACCGGGGGGAAGGAGCTCGGAGGCTCCGTGCGACTCCGAGGGGCTCGTGTCCGCTTGTTTGATCATCGCCGCTGCTGCGCCACCGGGCGCGCCCGAGAACCTACAGACCCGGAGGTCGTGTGGGTAGCTGCAGTCGCGTGCTCTCCTTGCGGCTTCGGGCGAATGAGCGGCCGGTTGCGTCCTCATGGAGCCCGGAGCTAGGCTTGCAGCCGGAAGCCTCGCCTTTCAGCCTGTAGCCGCCCGGTCCCATGACCAGGGTGTTGCACTGGTGCCCGATGGGCGTGACCCGGATCCATTCCTGATGGCGGTGGCCTTGGGCCCGGCGTGCGACTTCCTCACGTACCCCGGACGAGGCCTACAACACCATCGAATGGTCGGTCATCGGGGCCTGCCGCTGTCCATTCTGGTGGTGGTTGTGGGGACGCCCCTGATTGCGGCGGTCTGGGCCTAGGAGGGCGCTGATCCGGCGGGCGCCCTGTGTCTGAGAGTGGGACGGCGTGTACGGCGGGTGCGCGATGCGGCCCGGCCGGAAGCTGGACGTCGCGGCCGAGGGGTTCACAGGCTCGCGGCGCTGGCTCTCCTGGGATAGAGCCGAGAAGGGAGCCGCTCGTTCAACCCCGGCTTCACCCATGGAACGGAGCGGCTCCCACGGCGTAACCTCGCCAGACCGCTAGGACCACCCATGCCCGACGAAGCTGCGCCCGACCTGCGAACCCTGCGTGTAGGGGCCTTGCTCAACACCTCCAGCGGCAGTTGCGACGTGGGCTCCGAACACGAGATGGAGGCCCTGCTGCAGGAGGCCGGCTGCCGACTGGAGAAGGTCTGGTGCGGCGGATCGGACGCGGTGGGCTCCGCGCTGGAGGAGGCGGGCGGCCACGAGCTCGGCGTGCTGATCGTCCTCGGCGGCGACGGCACCATCCGTTCAGCCGCTGAAACCTGCACGAACAGCGGTCCCCTTCTGATTCCGCTTCCGGGCGGCACCATGAACATGCTGCCCAAGGCGCTTTACGGCGATCACGGCTGGCAGGACGCGCTTCGGGCGGTGCTGGCCGCGCCTGAGGTCCGGCCCGTCAACGGCGGGCGCATCGGCGAGCACCAATTCTTCATCGCGGCCATTCTCGGCAGCCCCTCCCTATGGGCGGAGGCGCGCGAAGCAGTGCGGGAACACCAGCTCGTGGACGCGGTGAAGGAGGGCGTCGAGGCGCTGAAAGCAGCCTTCAACACGCCCCTTCGGTACCAATTCGACGGGCGCGCGGGAGAAGCCGAGGCCTTGTCGGTGCTTTGTCCTTTGACATCGCGGGCCATGGAGGACGACGAAGCGGCTCTGGAGGCGGCCGTGCTCACGCCGCACGGTGCGGTGGACGCCTTCAAACTGGCGTTTCGGACCTTGTTCTCCGAATGGCGCAACGACCCCAACGTGACCACGGCCAAGGTCCGGCGCGTGGATCTCCGGTCCGAGGAGAACATCCCTGCGATCCTGGATGGTGAAACGGTGGAGCTGGGTCCGGTTGCGACGGTTGAGTTCGTCCGGACGGCCTTCAAGGCCTTGGTCCCGGCCAGGTGAACACGACTGGAGCACCGCTGATCTAAGCGGATCGGCCGTCCTCCTCTAGGCCATCCTCCGACGCGCCCGAAGCAGCGGTTGTCGAAATTTGAGGAGAGCCCTCATACAGCTCAGCCGCGAAGCCGGTGTAATCCTGCACCGCGTTCAGCCACCATTTCTGCTGAACTTCCACAAGCTCGAGCAGATTACCGCATCGGCCTATCTCGTTCAAAAGGGAACCGTAACTGCCGATCCTCTTGGCCGTGAAGCGAGCAACCTCTTCGTTCCAGTTGGCTGGACCCGCCCTGCCGTCGCTGTCGCCTGCGGGCGGAGCCCCGTCCGCGCGATGACGGTCCGGAGCTCCAGTCTGCCGACCGCCATGCGTGAGCCACCCGAACATCGAAACACCTCCAGGCCGCGTGGTCTGAGGCTCGGGGATGCGCGCGGCCGCCGCGTCCCCGAGCCGTCTGGACTCACAGCGTGAGCGGCATGCCCAGAACCCGCGCCTGCGTCAGGTGACCCTGCACAACCGGCGCGGCGGTTGCGGCGGCGGCCTTGAGTGACGGGTTCTCGCCGGCGGCGGCGTAAGCGGTGTGGACCAGCAGCGCCTCATTGTGAGCTGCAAGCTGCATCCGCAGGTAGGTGAGCTCGAACTGGTCCGGTCCCGCGGCCGAGAGCATGTTCAGCATGTTGGCGTGGCGATTGAGCAGGACTGGCGGCGGCGGGTTCACGCCGCCGGCGCGGGCCGCCGCCATGGCCGCCGCGCTGAGGCGGGTGTGGTGCTCGATCATCTGCTGGGCGAACGCGCGGAGTTCGGGAGTCCGTCCCCGCTGCAGCAGCAGTTGCGAGGTCTGGATCTCGAACAGGTCTCCCGAAGCGGCGAGCATCATATACTCGATCGCGTTGTGCGGAACGCCCATTGGCGGCGGTTGCAGCGGCAGCTTGCCGCCAGGGCCGATGCCGGGCGCGGCGCAGGCGCTGAGCGCAGCGGCGGCCGCAGCCGCCAGGAACAGGTTTTTCATGTCAGAATATCCAGGTCTTCAGGCGCTCAGCCGGAAACGGGGGTGAAGGTGATGCGTGCTACTGGCCGGGATGGATCGAACTTCCACTTGGGCGGCAGGTCGGCATCGCCGCGAATGCCGGGGTGGCGCCGGACCGGCTCGACCTCAGGGTC
>JAHWJX010000114.1 GCA_019348195.1 Pseudomonadota bacterium
CCGGGCCACGATCTGCCATCTCTCCTCGCCCGGTCTGCTGCATGTGAACAGAGGCGGCCAGGATTGGTGGTTCAACCCGGGTTCCGGCGAGCGCGTGGTCCTGGTGGTGGCGGAAGGTCGCCCCCGCTGCGTGATCGACGGCGCCCAAAGCGTCGAGGACTGGGCCGAGGCGCACATGGGCGCCACCTGCGGCGCGGCCCGCATCAAACACTGCCCCTGAGCGGCCTGGCGCCCGGGTCCCGGACACGGCTCGCTTCCGGCGCGCGGGGCCTACGTCCGCACCCGGCGCAGCACTGGTTCATCCACAGCCGATCCACGGATGCGGGCGCCGCTGTCGTTGACGTCTGCTTAACCCTGTGGCCTAGATATTGGGGTCGTCGAAGCCGTCCAGGCCTAAATGTGGATGGCACGACGATTTTTCAGTTCGAACGATTCGGGGCGGTTATGCTGGGCGCGAGTGAAGCGGTGCGGTCCGAGACGATGGACGGGAGCTTTGCGCCCACTGTGGTCAGGACAGAGGCCAAGCCTCATCTGCAACTGGTGCGCAAGGTCGAGGTGGATCGCTCACGCGACGACCTCCTGACCGATTTCGGCAAGAAGACGCTGGAGGATCGCTACCTGCTCGCGGGCGAGAGCTACCAGGACATGTTCGCCCGCGTGGCGACGGCCTACGCCGACGACGCCGACCACGCCCAAAGAATGTACGATTACATGAGCCGGTTGTGGTTCATGCCGGCCACGCCCGTATTGTCCAACGGCGGCGCGGATCGCGGCCTGCCCATTTCCTGCTTCCTGAACGCTGTCTCCGACAGCCTGGAGGGTATCCAGAGTGTCTGGAACGAGAACGTGGCCTTGGCCTCGAACGGCGGCGGCATCGGCACCTACTGGGGTGGGGTCCGCTCCATCGGAGAGAAGGTGAAGGGCGCGGGCCAGACGTCCGGGATCATTCCTTTCATCCGGGTCATGGACAGCCTGACCCTGGCGATCAGCCAGGGCTCCCTGCGGCGGGGTTCGGCGGCCGTCTATCTCGACATCCACCATCCGGAGATCGAAGAGTTCCTGGAGATCCGCAAGCCGTCCGGCGACTTCAATCGCAAGTCGCTGAACCTGCACCACGGCATCTCCATAACGGACGAGTTCATGGAGGCGGTGCGCGAGGGCGCCCTGTTCGGGCTGCGCTCGCCCAAGACGGGCGAGGTGATGCGCCAGGTGGACGCCCGGTCCCTTTGGCAGAAGATCCTGGAGATACGGCTGCAGACGGGCGAGCCCTACCTGATCTTCTCCGACACGGTGAACCGGGCTCTGCCGTCGCACCAGCGCGAGCTGGGGCTCAAGGTGACGCAGTCGAACCTCTGCTCCGAGATCATGCTGCCCACGGGCATGGACCACCATGGACGTCAGCGCACGGCCGTCTGCTGCCTGTCGTCGGTCAACGCCGAGACCTTCCTGGAGTGGCGCGACCACCCGACCTTCATCGAGGACACCTTCCGCTTCCTCGACAACGTGCTGCAGGACTTCATCGACCGGGCCCCCCCGGCCATGGCCGACGCCATCTACGCCGCCAGCCGCGAACGCTCCGTGGGTCTGGGCCTGATGGGCTTTCACAGCTTTCTGCAAGGACAGGGCGTGCCGTTCGAGTCCGCCCTGGCCAAGAGCTGGAACCGGCGGCTGTTCCGCCACCTACGTTCGCGGGCCGACGCCGCCAGCCGCATGCTGGCCGCCGAGCGCGGCGCTTGTCCGGACGCCGCCGACCGCGGGGTGATGGAGCGGTTCAGCCACAAGCTGGCGATCGCGCCCACGGCTTCGATCTCGATCATCTGCGGCGGCACATCGGCGGGCGTGGAGCCAATCCCCGCCAATATCTACACGCACAAGACCCTGAGCGGCTCCTTTGCCGTCAAGAACCCTTACCTTCAGCGCCTGCTGGCCGAGCGGGGACTGGACACGGCCGAGACCTGGAGCTCCATCTTGGAGAACGAGGGATCGGTGCAGCACCTGGACGCGCTCACCCCCGACGAGAAGGACGTGTTCAAGACCGCGTTCGAACTGGACCAGCGCTGGATCATCGAACTGGCCGCGGACCGCACGCCGGAGATCTGTCAGTCGCAGTCGCTGAACGTCTTCCTCCCGGGGGACGTCGACAAGTTCGACCTGCACATGATCCACTGGAGCGCGTGGGAGCGCGGCGTGAAGTCGCTTTACTACCTCCGCAGCAAATCCGTGCAGCGGGCCGCCTTTGCGGGCGCCGACCCGGCGGCGGAGAAGGCGGTCAAGGTCGCCGCGCGGGTCGACTACGAAGAGTGCTTGGCTTGCCAGTAAGGCAGGTCAGCTCTTCAGCTTGTAGCCACGGCGAAACAGGATCCAGCAGAGCCCGCCCAGCGCCACGGTCAACACGGACGTGAGCATCACGCCGATGCGCAGGTCGCTGTCGGCGTGGCCGATGAACCCGTAACGGAAGCCGTCGATCAGGTAGAAGAACGGGTTGAAGCGGCTGAGGGTGGCGAAAGGCTCAGGCAGGCGGTCGATCAGGTAGAAGGTGCCGGACAAAAAGGTCAGGGGCACGATGACGAAGTTGGTCACGGCCGAGAGCTGGTCGAACTTCTCCGACCAGAGACCCGCGATCACGCCGGCGAAGCCCATCATGAAGGAGGCCGTGATCCCGAAGTAAAGTACGGCCCAGGGTTCGACCACGGTCACGCGCCGCGCCAGCAGGAAGACCACCAGGGCGGTCACGGCGCCCACCACCACCCCGCGGGTGGCGGCGCCCAAGGAGAAGCCCGCCGCCTGTTCGGCGGGGGATAGGGGCGGGGTCAGGAAGTCGGGCGCGGTGCCCATCAGCTTGGCCTGGATCAGAGATGACGAGGCGTTGGCGAAGGCGTTGTTCAGTATGGCCATCATGACCAAGCCCGGCGCCACGAACTCGGCAAAGGGCACCGTTCCCACCGGCGGGCTGACCCCCTGCATGGCGACCACGAAGATCAGCATGTAAAGCAAGGTGGTGACCACCGGGGCGGCCACCGTCTGCAGGCCCACCTTCCAGAAGCGGCGCACCTCGCGGGCGTAGAGCGTCCGCAATCCCAGCCAGTTCACGCCGCGGTACCGACGCGGCTCCAGCGACTGCGGTGGGCGGTGGGCGGGGGCGAGGTCAGACGCGGTCATCCGGGCCATGTGCGCCGGGTCCGACTGCGGTGCAACCCGGTAGCGAACGGGTTCCCCCACAAGAAACACTCGGCGCCACATCTAGTTTCTGTGGACAGACCTGGCCCTACGTATTGTGCTCATTAACCGTTTGTTTACTGTATCTGGTGTTGGGCGCGGCGATCCAGCCGCTTCCGAATCCAGATATAGTCGCCGACGGCTCGTCGGCGGGAGATGCGCCGATGAGCTGGACGGATGATCGCGTCGAAGTTCTGAAGAAACTGTGGCTGGATGGCCTGTCCGCCAGTCAGATCGCCAAGCAGCTGGGCGGCGTCACGCGCAACGCCGTGATCGGCAAGGTGCACCGCCTGGGCTTGTCCGGTCGCGCTGCGCCGTCCCAGCCCGCCCGGGCGACTTTGCGCACGCCGCGTCCGGCGCGTCCGGCCACTGTTTCCGCACCCCGGCGCAGCGAAGCCGTCCAGGGCGCCGGCGCCGCTCCACGCTCGGAGCCTGTCCGGGTCTATGTGACGGAGGCGCCCGGCACGGCCACCGTGCTCACGCTCTCGGCCCACATGTGCAAGTGGCCGATCGGCGATCCGTCCAGCGACGGCTTCACCTTCTGCGGTCGCGGCACCGAGGGCACCTACTGCTCCGAGCACAGCCGGGTGGCCTACCAGCCGCCGCAATCCAAGAAGAAGTCGAGCCCCAGCGAGCTCGCGCGCAGCCTCCGGCGCTATATCTGACGCGGCTTCAGCGGAAGGGCTTGCTGAGGAACGGCGAGCCCTTCAGGCCGAAACGCCAGGGCTGATCCACGGCCTTGCTGATGCCGATCCGCGGTCCTGCGACGACCTCCGGCAGCGTTGCGGGCGCGTCCACCTGAAACGGCCGCCCGTCGAGGGGCAGTCCGTCGTGGCTGCGGGTGATCCCAAGCGCCTGGCCGACGCGGCCCGGACCCGAGCAGAGCCGCCGCGGATCGGCCAAGCCCCGGCGCTGGATCATCTGGTCCACGCCCGCCGTCGGCCGCAGCGCGCGGATCAGCACGCCCGTGCCCCGCGGCCCCACCAGGTTGAGGCACCAGTGAATGCCGTAGGAGCGATACACGTAGGCCACGCCGGGCCCGGCGAACATGGAGGCGTTGCGCGCCGTGGGCCCTGAGCGACTATGCGAGGCCGGGTCTTCATGGTGATAGGCTTCCGTTTCAACGATCACGCCGCCCACCTCGTCGACCAGGAGGGTGGCGCCGATCAGCAGGGGCGCGAGCTCCAGCACGGGCAGGTCGAAATCGGCGGCGGTCATCATGGCCGGGAAACTCTCGGGAAGGTCGTTCTCTAGCGCGGGCTTGTAACCCCCAGGAGGAGAACCGCGCAGCGGGCTTGGAACGCCCCCTTGTGCGGCGCAGCAAAGTCCGGCTTGTGGACGCAATGAGACGCTTTCCGCTCGCTGCGCGCATTCTGCTGGGCTTGATCGCCGGGCTTCTGGTCGGGACGGCGCTGCGCGGCGCGGACGCCGCGCTGCGCGATGGCGCGGTGGCCGTCGCCGAGCCGATCGGCGGGGTGTGGCTGGACGCGCTGCGGATGACGGTGATCCCGCTGGTCTTCTCCTTGATCGTCACGGGGGTGGCCTCGGCGGCGGACGCGGCCCGCGCGGGACGGTTCACCGGCCGGGTGATCGCGATATTCGCCGCTCTGCTCTTTTTCGGCGCGTTGGTCGCAGCAGGTTTGACGCCCTTGTTGCTGCAACTGTGGCCCGTGCCGGCCGAGGCGGGCGCGGCGCTCAGGGCCGGGTTGGCGCCAGGAACGGCCGCCCCGGAGATCGCCTCGGCCGGCGAGTTTCTGCGCTCCTTCATCCCGGCCAATCCGGTGCAGGCGGCCGCAGAGACGGCCGTGGCGCCTTTGGTGGTCTTCGGCCTGCTGTTCGGCTTCGCCGCGACCCGGATCGAGCCGGACCTGCGCGACCGGATCACCGGCGCTTTTCGCGCCATCGGGCAGGCCATGCTGGTGCTGGTGGGCGGGGTGTTGTGGCTCGCGCCCTTCGGGGTGTTCGCCCTGGCGCTGGTCGTGGGCGCGCGGGTGGGCATCGGCGCGGCCGGCGTGCTGGTCCAGTATGTGGTGATTGTCTCCGCGGTCATGACCGCGGCCACCCTGCTGCTCTACCCCTTGGCCGTGGTCTTCGGCCGCGTGGGGCTGCTCAGCTTTCTGCGCGCCGGGGCGCCGGCCCAGGCGGTCGCCCTCAGCACTCAGTCCTCTCTGGCGACCCTGCCCGCCATGCTGACCGCCGCCGAGCGGTCGGGGGTGTCGGAACGGGTGCGCGATCTGGTGCTGCCCCTGGCCGTTTCGGTGTTCCGGTATGCGAGCGTGCCCGCCAATCTCGCGGTGGTGATCTACCTGGCCGCCTTGTACGGGATCGAGCTCGGGCCGGTGGAGCTGCTGGTCGGGGCGGCGGTCGCGGCGGTGGCCAATCTGGCCGGCGTGGGACTGCCGGCCCA
>JAHWJX010000115.1 GCA_019348195.1 Pseudomonadota bacterium
GGCGCGTGGCGCTCTACTCACCGCGCGGGCGGTCGCAGGTGCTGGAGAGCCCGCACGACGAGTTCCGCGTGGGGCGCATGGGCGCGCTCTACCGCCGCGAGCTGGATGCGTGCCTCCGCGCCGGGGTGCAGTGGGCGCCCTCGACGACCGTCGCCGCGCTGGAGCCGGCCGGGGCGGGCTCCGCCGCGGCGCTGGAGCGAGGGGGACGGCGGGAGCGGCCGCCGTGGGCGCCGAGCCTGAGCCGACGGGGGCTGTCGCCACTGTCTCTGAGCGGCTGCGCGCCAATTCGGCCTTGAGCGTCGCCAGCGCCGTTTCCAGCGCGCCAATGCGGGCTTCGACGTCCTGGGCGGGCGCCGCTCGAGCGGCCGGCGCTGCTAGAAGAAAGAACGCCAGTCCGGCTCGTCCGATCTGCTTATGCACACGCGCCTCCGCCTGTGGGAAAGACGCTAAACCGTTCCTCGGACCCGTCAACGGCAGACAGCGGGTCGGGCCTGCCGATGGACCGGCGGTTGGATCACTTGAGCCCTCGTATGCTCCGGGGCCGGCGCGCGCATGGGCTGCAAAACGCGAGCGCTAGCTTCTGGCCATCGACCCGCCGGGCCTGGCTCGCGCTGGCAGGACTAAGAGACGCTGGACGGAACGCCACCGACCGTGGTCTGGACGTAAGTTCGAACGGTTCTGCGGGCGTCACCTCCATGAAGTTGCAAACAAGCCTGGCCGGCGTGGCCGCCTTGCTGGTGTCCACCTCCGTCCTGGCGCAGACCCCGCCGGTTCCGAGCCCTGATCCGCAGCGAGCCCAGCCGGAGCCCGCGGCCTCCGAGCGCGTCCAGGACAATCCGGGCGCCGAACCCCAGATCACGCCTCGGCCGGAGCCGGCCGCCACACCGGAAGCCTCGCCTGCCAAGCCTAAGTGGGACGTCAACAATCCCGCCGGACCCAAGCGGCAGGTGTCCATCGATACAGCCACCGGCACCTGGATGTCGGTGGACGTCAGCCCGGACGGGCGCGAAGTGATCTTCGACCTGCTGGGCGACATCTACGTGATGCCGATCGGCGGCGGCGAGGCGCGCGCCATCGCCACCGGGATCGCATGGGACATGCAGCCCCGCTATTCGCCGAACGGCCGCTGGATCGCCTTCACGAGTGATCGAGGCGGAGGTGACAACATCTGGATCATGAACCGCGACGGGACCAATCCGAAGCAGGTCAGCAAGGAGACCTTCCGCCTGCCGAACCAGCCCAGCTGGTCGCCTGACAGCGAATACATCGTCGCCCGCAAGCACTTCACCTCCAGGCGATCGTTGGGGGCGGGCGAGATGTGGATGTACCACCGGGCGGGCGGCGAGGGCGTGCAGCTTACCAAAAAGCGCACCGATCAAAAGGACAGCGGCGAGCCCGCTTTCTCGCCCGACGGCCGGTATCTCTATTTCAGCGACGACGCCACGCCGGGCGCGGTCTTTGAATACAGCAAGGACCCGAACAGCCAAATCTACGTCATCCAGCGCCTGGACCGTCAGAAGGGCGAACTCGAGCCGTTCGTCACCGGGCCGGGCGGCTCCATCCGGCCCACGCCCTCGCCGGACGGGAAGTCCCTGGCTTTCGTTCGGCGCGTCCGGAACAAGTCGACCCTGTTCGTCCTGGACCTGGCCTCCGGGCGCGAAACGCCGATCTGGGACGGGCTGGACCGGGACATGCAGGAGACCTGGGCGGTGCACGGCGTGTACCCGGCCATGGCCTGGACGCCCGACAACCGCTCGGTGGTCCTGTGGGCCGGCGGCAAGATCGCGCGCGTGGACATAGCCTCAAAACGGGTCAGCGACATCCCGTTCCGGGTGCGGGGCACGCGCACGGTGCAGGACGCGCTGCGTTTCCCGGTGGCGGTGGCGCCCGACCAGTTCGACGTGAAGATGCTGCGCTGGGCGGAGGTCTCGCCTTCCGGCGACCGCGTCGTGTTCGAAGCGCTGGGCCACCTGTGGATCCGGGACATGAAGGCGGGGTCGCGTCCCCGCCGGCTGACGCGCCAGGCCGACCACTTCGAGCTGTATCCGGCCTGGTCGCGGGACGGTCGCTCGATCGTCTATACGACCTGGAGCGACAAGGATTTCGGCTCCATCCGGGTCATCCCGGCCGCCGGCGGCGCGGGGCGGGTGATCAGTCGAACGCCTGGGCACTACATCGAACCCAGCTTCTCGCCCGACGGAAAGCGGATCGCCTATCGCACGGTCAGCGACGGCTTCCTGCGCCCGGCGCTGTGGGCGCGCGAAACGGGGATCTATGTCGCGCCCGTCGAGGGCGGTGCGCCCGTGCTGGTCACCAAGGCAGGGACGGCGCCGCAGTGGGGCGCCTCCAACGACCGCATCTTCTTCAGCTCGACCGAGAAGGGCGACAAGGAGGGCGAGAGCAAGCGCGGGCTGCGGTCCGTCGATGTCGACGGGGGCGACGAGGTCACGCACGTGATCTCGCCCTATGCGGCCGAGTTCGTCCTGTCGCCGGACGAGAAGCACCTGGCCTGGCAGGAGCGGTTCAACGCCTATGTCATGCCTTTCGTTCGCACCGGCCAGGCGGTGGAGATCGGCCCGGAGCAGAAGAGCCTGCCCGTCGCGCGGGTGACACGGGACGCGGGCGAGTTCCTCCACTGGTCGGGCGACGGGCGGCGGCTGTGGTGGTCGCTCGGACCCGAGATCTACGCCCGGGAACTGCGCGAAGCCTTCAGCTTCTTCGAGGGCGCCCCGGCCGAACTGCCCAAACCCCCGGAACGGGGCGTGAGCCTGGGCTTCAGCCAGCCCTACGCCAAGCCGACCGGCCGAACCGCCTTCACCGGCGCCCGGGTGATCACCATGCGCGGCGACCAAGTCATCGAGGACGGCGTGGTGGTGGTGAACGGCAACCGCCTCGAGGCGGTCGGGCCGCGCGCGAGCATACAGGTCCCCCGCGACGCCCAGGTGATCGACGTCGGCGGCAAGACCATCATCCCCGGCCTGGTGGACGTGCACTGGCATGGCTCTATGGGCTCGGACGAGATCATCCCGCAGCAGAGCTGGGTCAACTACGCCTCCCTGGCCTTCGGGGTGACCACCATCCACGACCCGTCCAACGACACCAGCGAGATATTCGCCCACAGCGAACTGGCCAAGGCCGGCGCGGTGGTGGCGCCGCGCATCTTCTCGACCGGCACCATCCTGTACGGGGCCGCCACGCCCTTCACCGCCCAGGTGGAGGGGCTGGACGACGCCCTGTCCAACCTCCGCCGGATGAAGGCGGTCGGGGCCTTCAGCGTGAAGAGCTACAACCAGCCCCGGCGCGATCAGCGCCAGCAGTTCGTCGAAGGCGCGCGCCAGCTGGGGATGATGGTGGTGCCGGAAGGCGGGTCCCTGATCCAGCACAACATGAACATGATCGTGGACGGCCACACGGGCATCGAGCACTCGATCCCGACCGCCCGCATCTACGACGACCTGAAGCAGCTCTGGTCGGCTACGGAGGTGGGCTACACGCCGACCTTGGTGGTGGCCTACGGCGGAAACTGGGGCGAGAACTACTGGTATCAGACGACGGACGTCTGGAAGGACCCAAGGCTGAACACCTTCGTGCCCCGCCGCATCCTGGACGCGCGCGCCCGTCGGCGGACGCTGGTGCCGGAGGACGAAAACAACCACGTCAACAACGCCCGGATCGCCAAGGAGCTGAATGACTTGGGCGTGAGCGTGCAACTGGGCGCGCACGGCCAGCGCGAGGGCCTGGCCGCGCACTGGGAACTGTGGATGTTCGGCCAGGGCGGGATGACGCCCTTGCAGGCGCTCCGGGCCGCCACGCTGAACGGGGCCGAGTACCTGGGCCTGGACCGGGACATCGGCTCTCTCGAGCCGGGCAAGCTGGCCGACCTGGTGGTGCTGGACGCGAACCCGCTGGAGAACCTCAGGAATTCCACCTCGGTGCGGTGGGTGGTGGTGAACGGGCGCGTTTTCGAAAGCCTGACCATGAACGAGATCGGCCGCACGCCGCGCGCCCGCGCCCCATTCTGGTTCGAACAGGAGGGGGGCCAGGCATGGGGCAGGGGGGCGACCGAAACTGCGGGACACGATGAGGATTAAGGCGCCTGTCCAGGGCTGGCCCCGACCGCATCGAAGCTGACGACGCGAGCGACCTGTCCCGGGGTCGCCGTTGCAGCCCAGCTGCGCCGCATCTTCCGAACTGGACTATTCGATACTGATGAAGGCCAGGGCGTTGTTCGGGTTCATGGGAATGACCAGCCGTCGCGAGTCGGAATCGAAGCACATGGAGGCGGCGCTTGGGATGCCCCTGGCGATCAGTTCGGCCGGTTCACCCGGCCGGATCCTGGAGACGCCGCCCTGCCGGACGCTGCTGACGTACTTCGTGCCGTCCGGCAGGATCACCAGCCCGTCGCTGCCTGGCTGGGCGGCGCGCTCCGTCCTGAGCAGCCGGCCCTGAGGAGAGAACGTCAGAACGCGGTCATCGCCCATGTTGAGCACCACGAGGTTCCCGGCGGGGTCCAGGCCGACCCCGTTGGGCGAGGACAGTGGCGCGCCCTCGATCAGGACCGAAGTTCGCCCGTCCTGCAGGACCTTGTAGATCCGCATCGGAAGCTTGGCCTCGCCGCCGCCGGTCTGGGACGCGTAAACCGTTCCGTCCGCCGCGACGGCGATGTCGTTGAAGCCGGTCGACTCGGGCACTACGATCTGGCCGGTCGGCGCGCCGGTTCTCAGGTCGAAGCGACGCAGCACCGAAACGCTGGGGGTCCCGTCCGCAACGCCGCCGTCGCGATCGGCGAGGTAGAGCTGGCCCTTGTGGATGTCGCTCCCAAATGGGTGGTTCAGAACCAGCCCAGCGCGGGTCTGACCGATCCAGCGAGGGGTATGCACCGATCCATCCGGGTTGATCAGCGACACGAAGCCGTCGTTTGGGACCTCGTTCTGGTTGGCTCCACGATTGACCGCCAGGATGAGCTTGCGCCCGGCGTCATAGACGCAGCTCTCGGCGTTCACGACGGCGCCGTACACCTTCACGTTCGGCGAGATGGGCGTTCGCACGCCGTCGACGACCACGCCCAGCGGCTCTCCCGCCGCGAACGGAGGAGGAAGCGCCCCGGGCGCCGACTGCGCCGACGCTGTTGCGGCATGGGCCAGCAAGACCGCCAGCAAGCTTCCTGCGATCACTCTCATCGTGGCCTCCTCGGATAGGGTGGGCGGACAGTCTAACGGCTCAGCCCGCATGTCCCGCTGCATTATGGCTGTTGCCGCAGCGTATGATTCGACGTGGCGTGACGCGGGCCGGCTTGGCTCGGCCCAGCAGAGGGCGAGCGAAGGCGACTCGAGCATCGCGCCGTGAGCCTTCTAGACTAGCCTTAACGCGGCGTTGCATCCGGATGCGCCTATGGTCAACTACCCTATAGCCGTGCACCGGGCGGCGCTGGCTGTCTTCTTCGCGCTGGGGAACTACAGCCTGCTCATCAGTTTG
>JAHWJX010000116.1 GCA_019348195.1 Pseudomonadota bacterium
ATCCGGAACAGCCGCACGTCGCGGTATAAGCGCTCGATGCCATAATCGGCGATATAGCCGGCGCCGCCGTAAATCTGGACCGTGCGGTCGGCGACGCGGCCCACGGCCTCGCTCGAAAAGTATTTGGCCGCGGCGGCTTCGAGCGTGATCGGCCGGCCCGCATCCTTGAGCGCGGCTGCTTCCAGGACCAGTGCTTTCGCCGCCATCGTCTCCGTCTTTGAATCCGCGATCATGGCCTGGATGAGCTGGAAATCGGCGATGGGTTTGCCGAATTGCTTACGGTCGGTAGCATAAGCCACCGCATCTGCGATCAGCCGCTCGGCAATGCCGACGCAGACCGCCGCGATGTGAAGGCGGCCGCGATCGAGCACGCGCATCGCGATCTTGAAGCCCTCCCCTTCCTCTCCCAGGCGATTGGCGGCAGGCACCGGCACCCCGTCGAAATGAACGTCGCAGACATGGGCGCCCTGCTGGCCCATCTTCTTCTCAGGCTTGCCGATGCTGAGGCCGGGAAGGTCGGCTGGAACGAGAAAGGCGGAAACGCCCCGGGCGCCCTCGCCGCCCGTCCGAGCCATTACGGTGAACAGCGAGGCCTTGTCGGCATTGGTGATGTAGCGCTTGGCCCCCGACAGGCGGTAGACTTCGCCGTCACGAACGGCCCGGGTCTGCACGGACGCACTGTCGGAGCCGGCGCCGGGCTCAGTGAGCGCGAAGCTGGTGATGATCTCGCCGCTCGCGATCCTCGGCAGCCATTCGGTTTTCTGTTCGTCCGAGCCGGCCATCACCAGGCCTTGGCTGCCGATGCCGACATTGGTGCCGAACACCGAGCGGAAGGCCGGCGTCGTCCGCCCAAGCTCGAGCGCGACACGCACCTCCTCCGACATGGACAGGCCGAGGCCGCCATGCTCCTCCGGGATGGAGAGGCCAAACAGGCCCATCTCCCGCATCTCCTGTACGATCTCATCAGGAACGGAATCCTCCCGGTCCACCCGCTCTTCCAGCGGGCGAAGACGCTCGGCGACGAAGCGGCGGATGGTGACAAGGAGGAGGTCGAAGGTTTCCGGATCGAGCGGCATAAGCAAGTCTCCCTCCTCTTAGTGAGGGGTGTTAATAGCCCTTCAGACGCGCGAGCTTGTCCGCATGGTAATTCGGGTCTCCGAACAGCTCGTTCAACACGCGGTCCCGCTTCATATAGAGGCCGATATCATATTCGTCGGTCATGCCCATGCCGCCATGCATCTGGACCGCCTCCTGGACCGCCAGGCTGGCCACCGAGCCAGCCTTGGCCTTGGCCACGGAGACCGCCGCCGCGGCCCCCTCGAAAGACTCGTCGAGCGTCTGGAGCGAGTTGATGACAGCGGCTTTGGCGATCTCGATCTCGGTGTAGAGATGCGCCGCGCGGTGCTGCAGCGCCTGGAACTCGCCAATGGCGCGCCCGAACTGCTTGCGCTCCCGGAGGTAGGACAGCGTGCGGCCAAAGACCTCGTCGGCGACGCCGACCAGCTCGGACGCCACCGCCGCCCGGCCCACGTTCAGCACGCCCTCGAGCAGCGTCCAGCCGCCGTCCGCCTGACCCAGCACCGCGTCGGCGTCGACGGTCACGTTCTCCAGCCGAAGGCGCGCGGCGTTGTGGCTGTCGACCATCACCGTACGCTCCACGGTGAGACCCGGCGCCTTCGCATCGACCACGAACAGGGTCAGCCCGGCCTGATCGACCGGGGCGCCGCCCGTCCGGGCCGCGACCACCAGCAGGTCCGCCACATGGCCGTCCACCACGAAGCTCTTCACGCCGTTCAGCCGGAAGCCCGTGCCGGCGCGTTCGGCCCTCAGCGACACCGCGGGCGGGCGATGTTTCGGCCCTTCGTCCACGGCGAGGGCGCCGATCAACTCGCCAGATATGATCTTGGGCAGCCACTCCGCCTGACGCGCCTCGTCCGCGCCGCGGACCAAGGCCGTCACCGTCAGAAGGGCGCTGGACAGAAAGGGGCTGGGCGTCAGGTTGCGGCCGATCTGCTCCATCACCACGCCCGCTTCCACGTGGCCCAGCCCCAGACCTCCGTGCGCTTCGGGCGCCAGGATGCCGGTGAAGCCCAGTTCGGCGAAGGTCGCCCACAGCGAGCGTGAAAAGCCGTCGGCGTCGTGTCGGTCGCGCAGCTCGCGCAGGTGCGCCACAGGCGCGTTCTCAGCCAAGAAACTCTGCGCTGTGTCGCGCAGCATGGCCTGTTCCTCGCTCAGAATCAGGGACATGAATCAGCCGCCCGGCAGTTCGAGGATGCGCTTGGCCACGATGTTCAACTGGATTTCGCTGGTGCCGCCTTCGATAGAGTTCGCCTTGGTCCGCAACCACGAGCGCGCCAGATCCCCGTCGCGGGAACGCTCGCCCTCCCACTCCAGCGCATCCGCGCCGCCGGCGGCCATCAGCAGCTCGAAACGGCGCTTGTTCAGCTCAGCACCATAATACTTGAGCATGGACGAGGCGGCCGGGTGCGCCTGGCGCGCCTTCGCCATGTCACCGGTCCGCTCCATCGCCAGCCGAAAGGCGATGGCGTCCACGTCGAACGCGGCGATCTGCCCGCGCAGCATCGGGTCCGCCAGAAAGCCCCCCTCCAGGCCCAGGGTGCGAGTCGCCAACGCGCCGATTGAGGGGGAGCCCTCCAGGTTCCCCATGCCGCTGATCATCTCGCGCTCGTGGGTGAGCAGGTACTTGGCCACGTCCCACCCCCGGTTGAGCTCACCGACCAGGTTAGACTTTGGAACTTGCACGTTGTCGAAAAAGGTCTCGCAGAAGGGCGACTTCCCGGAAATCAGGTTGATGGGACGGGTCGAGACACCCGGGCTCTCCATGTCGAACAGAATGAAGCTGATGCCGAGGTGCTTGGGCGCGGCCGGATCGGTGCGCACCAGACAGAAGATCCAGTCCGCCTGGTCGGCATAGGAGGTCCAGATCTTCTGGCCGTTCACCAGCCAATGGTCGCCCCGGTCCTCGGCGCGGGTCTGGAGCGAGGCCAGATCGGATCCAGCGTTGGGCTCCGAATAGCCTTGGCACCAGCGGATCTCGCCGCGCACGATGGGCGGCAGATACGCCCGCTTCTGGTCCTCCGTGCCGTAGCGCAGCAGCGCGGGACCGAGCATCCAGATGCCGAAGCTGTTGAGCGGGGATCGGCAGCCGAGCTTCGCCATCTCGGCCCGGAGCACCTTGGCCTCCTCCCGCGAGAGGCCGCCGCCCCCGTATGCACGCGGCCATTCCGGAGCCGTCCAGCCGGCTTCGGCCATGCGCTCGAGCCACTGCCGCTGCGCCTGCGACTGAAAGGTCCAGCGCCGGCCGCCCCAGCAGACATCGCCCTCGCTGCGGACCGGCTCGCGCATCTCCGCCGGACAATTGGCCTCCAGCCAGGCGCGCGTCTCGTGGCGGAATGCTTGCAAGTCGCTCATGGCCGCCTCACCCGATGACGCCGCTTGAGATCGTCGCACCCCCGTCCACCACGATGGCTTGGCCAGTCATGAAGCTGGAGGCTGGCGAAGCCAGGTAGACCGCCGCGCCTGCGATTTCATCGGGCTCGCCGATCCGCTTCATCGGCGTGGTGGTGGTGGCCGTCTTCAGACTCTGCGGGTTCTCCCACAGCGCGCGCGCGAAGTCGGTGCGGATCAGCCCGGGCGCGATGCAGTTCACCCGCACATTGTGCGGACCGTATTCCACGGCGAAGTTGCGGGCCAGCTGGAAGTCGGCCGCCTTGGAGACGTTATAGGCCCCGATCACCGGCGAGCCTTTGAGGCCGCCAATCGACGAGACGATGATGATGGCCCCGTCCCGCCGCTCGAGCATCTGGGGCGCGCACATGCCGATCAGCCAATTGTTGGCCATGACGTTGTTCTCCAGGATCTTGCGGAACTGGTCGTCCTCGATCCCGGCCATGGGCCCGTAATAGGGGTTGGAGGCCGCATTGCAGACGAGCACATCGACCCGACCCCAGGCCTGCAGGGTCGCGTCCACCAAATTCTGCAGGTCGGACTTCGAGGAGATGTTGGCGGGCACGGCGATGGCCCTTCCCTCCCCGTGCCGCGCATTGATCTCGCCCGCCACCTCGTCGCACGGGCCGGCCTTGCGCGAGGAGATGACCACCCGGGCGCCGTGCTCGGCCATGCGCTCGGCGATCGCCCGGCCAATCCCGCGGGACGAACCGGTTATGATGGCGACCTTGTCCGTGAGATCGAAAAGGGTCATGCGCCGGCTCCGGATCAGGGGTCGCGGGCAACTTACGGATGGGGGGCGCCGAGGCAACCAATAATTCGAAAACGGCGAAGACCCGACCCGCTCGTGCTTTGACGATTGGGGCGCCCAGGCCTAAACCGGACCATACCGCTCGCCCCAACGCCTGCCTTCGAGGACCCCGATCATGCGCGAAGCCGTTATCGTGTCCACCGCCCGCACCCCCATCGGCAAGGCCTATCGGGGGGCCTTCAACAACACCCAGGCCCAGGCGCTGGGCGGCCGCGCCATCGCCGCCGCGGTGGAGCGCGCCGGCATCGACGGGGCTGAGGTGGAGGACGTGATCATGGGCGCGGCCCTGCAACAGGGCTCCGAAGGCGGCAACATCGCGCGCCAGGCGGCGATCCGCGCGGGGCTGCCCACGGGCGTCGCGGGCATGAGCCTGGACCGCCAGTGCGGCTCGGGCCTGATGGCCATCGCCACAGCGGCCAAGCAGATCACCCAGGACGGCATAACGGTGGCGATCGGCGGCGGGCTGGAGTCCATCTCGCTCGTCCAGAACGAGCACATGAACCGCCACCGCATGGCCGACCCCTGGATCGTGGAGCACGTCCCGTCGCTCTACATGAGCATGCTGGAAACCGCCGAGATCGTCGCCGACCGGTATGGGATCAGCCGCGAGGCGCAGGACGAATACGCCTTCCAGTCGCAGCAACGCACCGCTCAGGCCCAGGCGGAAGGCCGCTTCGCCGGCGAGATCGTCCCCCTGCAGACCACCATGACCGTGGTGGACAAGGCCACCGGGACCGCCTCGGAGCGCGAGGTCACCCTGGCGCAGGACGAGGGAAACCGGCCGCAGACCCGGCTGGAGGACCTGCAGGGGCTCAAGCCCGTCTTCGCCAATGGCCAGCAGGTCAAGGAAGGCCGCTACATCACCGCGGGCAACGCGTCCCAGCTCTCCGACGGGGCCTCGGCCGCGGTGCTGATGGAGGCCAAGGAGGCGGAGCGACGCGGCCTGCAGCCGCTGGGCGCTTATCGAGGCGTCATGGCCGCCGGCTGCAACCCGGACGAGATGGGCATCGGACCCGTCTTCGCCGTGCCCAAGCTGCTGGAGAAGCACGGCCTGACCGTGGACGACATCGACCTGTGGGAGCTGAACGAAGCCTTCGCCTCCCAGGTGCTCTACTGCCGCGACCGGCTGGGGATCCCCC
>JAHWJX010000117.1 GCA_019348195.1 Pseudomonadota bacterium
CAACGCCGACGGCACCACCATCGTGGTGGTCACGCACGACGAGTCGCTGGCCACGGCCACGCGGCGGCGCATCGCGATGCGCGACGGCGCGGTGGTGGAGGACACGGGCGCGTGATCTCCACCCTCGCCTTCCGCAACTTCGCCTTCCGCCCGTGGCGCACCGCGCTGCTGTTCGCCGGCTACGGCATCGGCGCCTTCACCATCCCGTTCCTGCTGCGCGGCTTCGACATCAGTCTGGTGCAGGCCTCCTCCGCCTATGGGCTGGTCGGAGGGCTGTCGGCGGCCCTGGGCACGGGCCTGGGCGGCTGGCTGGCGGACCGCACCAGCAAGCGGTCCAAGCGCAGCCATGTGCTGATCCCGGCGGTCGGGCTGATCGCCTCGGCCCCGCTTTATGTGCTGACCTTCGCCCAGACCGCGCTCCTGCCCATGGCGTTGCTGATCATCGTGCCCGCCGTGATCCACTACTTCTATCTCGGCCCGACCTGGGGGCTGACCAGCAACATGGTCGAGTCCCGGATGCGGGCCACGGCCACGGCCATCCTGCTGTTGATCATCAACCTGATCGGCCTGGGTCTGGGCCCTACGGTGGTGGGCGGGCTCAGCGACCTGTTCGCCCAGACGGCCTTCGGAGCCGGCGACTACGCCGCCGCATGCCCGGGCGGGCGCGCCCTCCCCGGCTCCCCAACGGCCCAGGCCGCAGCCTGCCGGACCGCCTCCTTCGAAGGAGTGAAGCACGCGATCATGGCGGCCTCGCTCGTCTATGTCTGGGCCGGCCTCCACTACCTCCGGGCCGGCCGGACCCTGACCCGCGATCTCGAGGTCGCGCCCGGTTGAGCGATTTCGAACAAGGGGTTTGGGCCTGGAGGCCGAACGGCCTTGCGCGCCGTCCCCGGATGTCGCATCCGCAGCGGCCGGCCCGGGACACCCTCGCATGAGCGCCACGCCCTTCATCTGCGACGCCACGCGAACCGCGATCGGACGGTTCGGCGGCGCCCTGGCCCATGTGCGCGCAGACGACCTGGCCGCCGCGCCCATCCGGGCGCTGGCCGCGCGCAATGCGTCGGCGGACTGGGAGGCCGTCGACGAGGTTCTCATGGGCTGCGCCAACCAGGCCGGGGAGGACAACCGCAATCTGGCGCGCATGGCCGCCCTCCTCGCCGGGCTGCCGGTCTCGGTGCCGGGAACCACCCTGAACCGGCTCTGCGCCTCGGGGCTGGACGCGGTGGGGACGGCCGCCCGCGCGATCCGCACCGGCGAGATGAGTCTGGCGCTGGCCGGCGGGGCGGAAAGCATGACGCGCGCGCCCCTCGTCATGGGCAAGGCGGAGACGGCCTTTCAGCGCGGGGCCGAAGTGCACGACACCACCATCGGCTGGCGCTTCGTCAACCCGTTGATGGAGCAGCAGTACGGCACGGCGTCTATGCCGGACACGGCCGAGAACGTGGCGGCGACCTATGGGATCAGCCGCGAGGACCAGGACCTCTACGCCTTCCGGAGCCAGCAGCGCGCCGCGGCGGCGCAGCGCGACGGCTTCTTCGCCGCGGAGATCACGCCGATCGAGGCCCGGGACGGCAAGGGCAAGCCCTTCACCTTCGCGGCGGACGAACACATCCGGCCGGACACGACGCTGGAAGGTTTGGCCCGGCTGAAGACGCCCTTCCGGCACGGCGGCAGCATCACCGCCGGCAACGCTTCGGGCGTGAACGACGGCGCGGCCGCCATGATCCTGGCCTCCGAGGAGGCCGCGGCGCGGCACGGGCTGACGCCTCGCGCGCGCGTGCTGGGCATGGCCACGGCGGGAGTTGAGCCCAAGATGATGGGGATCGGGCCCGTGCCCGCCACCCGCAAGCTGCTGGAGCGGCTTGGTCTCGGGCTGGACGACCTCGACCTGATCGAGATCAACGAGGCCTTCGCCTCCCAGGTCCTGGCCTGCATGCGCCAGTTGGGGGTGGCGGACGACGACCCCCGGCTCAATCCCCAGGGCGGCGGGATCGCGCTGGGCCATCCGCTGGGCATGAGCGGCGCGCGGCTGGCGATGACGGCGGTCCATGCCCTGGAGGCGGGCGGCGGCCGGCGGGCCCTGGTGACCATGTGCGTGGGCGTGGGCCAGGGCGTGGCCATGGCGCTGGAAAGGGTCTGATCGATGAAGGCCGCTGTTCTGCGACAGGTGGGTCAGCCCCTGGCGATCGAGGAGGTCGCGATCGGCAAGCCGGGCCCGCACGAGGTGCTGATCCGCACGGCTGCGGCTGGAATCTGCCACTCCGACCTGCACTTCATCGAGGGGAGCTACCGCCACCCCCTCCCCGCCGTCCTGGGCCATGAGGCCTCAGGTGTGGTGGAGGCCGTGGGCTCCGAGGTCCGCACGGTGAAGCCCGGCGACCATGTGGTGACCTGCCTGAGCGCCTTCTGCGGCCACTGCGACCAGTGCGTCACCGGCCATCTGTCGCTGTGCGTCAGCCCGGACACCCGCCGCAGGAAGGGCGAGCCGCCCCGGCTGGGCCAGCCGGGGCCCAGTGAGGCAGGTCTGGGGGACGCGCCCGGCGTGATGCACCAGTTCCTGAACCTGTCCGCCTTCGCCGAGCAGATGCTGATCCACGAACACGCCTGCACGGCCATCCGCCGCGACATGCCGCTGGACGTCGCCGCGGTGATCGGCTGCGCTGTGGTGACCGGTGTCGGCGCCGTGGTGCACACGGCCGCGGTGCGGCCGGGCGAGAGCGTGGTCGTGATCGGCTGCGGCGGCGTCGGGCTGTCGGCGGTGAACGGCGCGGCCATCGCGGGCGCGGGCCGGATCATCGCGGTGGACCGTGTCCCCGCCAAGCTGGAGCTCGCGCGGCGCCTCGGGGCCACCGACGTGGTCGACGCCTCGGCCGTGGACGATCCCGCTAAGGCGGTGCTGGAGATGACGGGCGGCGGCGTGCACCACGCCCTGGAGGCCATCGGGCTCAAGACGACGCTTGAACAGGCCTGGCGCATGCTCCGGCGCGGCGGCACGGTCACCTCCATCGGCATGATCCCGTCCGGGGTGAACATCGAGATCCCCGGGATCGACTTCCTGGCCGAGAAGCGGATCCAGGGCTCGTTCATGGGCTCGAACCGCTTCCCCGTGGACATGCCGCGCTATGTCGACTTCTATCTCCAAGGGCGGCTCAAGCTGGACGACCTGATCTCGCGCCGGATCGGCCTGGGCGAGGTGAACGCCGGCTTCGACGAGCTCAAGCGCGGCGAACTGGCCCGCTCCGTCATCGTGTTCGACGCCTGAGCCATGGCGCTCGACACCGACACCCGCGACCAGCTGATCGAGACCGTCCGGCGGTTCGTGATCGAGCGGCTCCGCCCGCTGGAGGCGCAGGTCGCCGAGGACGACGCCATCCCCGACGCCCTCGTCGACGAGATGCGCGAACTGGGCCTGTTCGGTCTGTCGGTGCCCGAGGCCTACGGCGGCCTGGGTCTCGGCATGGAGGACGAGTGCCTCGTCGCGCTCGAGCTCGGACGCACCAGCCCGGCCTTCCGCTCCGCCTTCGGCACCAATGTCGGCATCGGCAGCCAGGGGCTGATCATGCACGGCACGCCCGAGCAGAAGGCGCGCTGGCTGCCGGGAATCGCCTGCGGCGAGATCGTCACCTCCTTCGCCCTGACCGAACCGGAGGCCGGCTCGGACAGCGCCTCCGTCCAGACCCGCGCGCGCTTGGACGGGGACGGCTACGTCCTGAACGGGTCGAAGCGCTACATCACCAACGCCGACAAGGCGCACCTCTTCACCGTGATGGCCCGAACCGGCGACGCCCCGGGGGCGAAAGGCGTGTCCGCGTTTCTCGTGCCCCGCGACAGCCCGGGACTGTCGGTCGGCAAGCCCGAGCGCAAGATGGGCCAGCACGGGGCCCACGTCTGCGACGTGATCTTCGAGGACGTCCGCGTGCCCGCCGAAAATCGGCTGGGCGAGGAGGGCCAGGGCTTCAAGATCGCCATGCAGGTGCTGGACCGGGGCCGGTTGCATATCTCGGCGGTTTGCGTGGGCTTGGCGGAGCGGCTGATCGCCGACTGCGTGGCCTATGCCCAGGAGCGGCGCCAGTTCGGCTCGGCGATCGCCGACCTGCAACTGGTCCAGGCCATGATCGCGGACTCCAAGACGGAGGCGCTCGCGGCGCGCGCCCTGGCGCTGGAGACGGCGCGGCGGCGCGACGCCGGCGAAAACGTCACCCTCGAGGCCGCCAGCTCCAAGCTGTTCGCCTCCGAGATGGTGGGGCGGGTGGCGGACCGGGCCGTCCAGATCCACGGGGGGGCCGGCTATATGACCGAGTATGGGGTGGAGCGCTTCTACCGGGACGTGCGCCTGTTCCGGATCTATGAAGGCAGTTCGCAGATCCAGCAGCTTGTGATCGCGCGCGAAACCCTGAAACGAGGCGGCTGATGAAACCCGATCCCGCCCGCCTGAACCTCGACGCCTACCCGTTCACCGTCGAGGTTCCGACCCGCTTCGCGGACGTCGACCCCCTGCGCCACCTGAACAACGTCCGGCTGGCCGAGATCTATGAGGAAGGTCGCGTGCGCCTGCACTTGGCCATGGCGGTCGAGGGCGCCCGCGAGAAGGGCAGCCGCACGGTCATCGCCCAGCTCACGGTCCGCTACCTGGCCGAGGGCTTCTATCCGGCGACGCTCCTGGCCGGCGGCGGCGTGTCGCGGATCGGCGGCTCCTCCTACGAGATCGCCCAGGGGCTGTTTCAGGACGGCCGCTGCATCGGGACCTGCGACACCGTGCTGGTCTATACGCGCGAAGGGCGCTCGGCGCCCCTGCCCGAGACCCTGAGAACCCAGCTCCGGCCCTACCAGCTTCGGGCCTGAGCCCACCCGGGCTCGACAGCACGGAGAATGGCCGGCTCGATCTGCGGGACCTGCGGCTCGGGCAGGTCGGGGCGCATGCCGGCGACCGTTGGATTGGTGACCAGGCTGCGGATGTGGGTCGGCGACCACGTCTTGCCCTTCCTGACGTGGGCCATGCCCTTGGCGTCGAAGGCCCGAGCGACCGACGCCAGCGTCTCTCCCCGCAGGAGCTCCGCCGCCGCCCATCGGACCGCCTCAGCTTCATGGGGCACGATGGCTCGTGTCTTGCGTCCGTCGTCGTCCACCGCCGAGACGTAGCCGAACAGTCGCCCGCCGCAGGGCCGACCCTCGGCGGCGAGCTGGCGCAGCGCCCGGCGAATGCGCACCCGGGTCACCTCGGCGTACTCGGCATCGACGGCGGCCATGATGCGGGTCACCATCCGCCCTCCCCCTCGGCGACGTCCCGCTCGCCCTCGCGGACGGTGTGGACGGAGCTGATCCCCCGTCGTCCGAGGACGACGAGCAACTGCTCCCACTCGATGGGCTGGC
>JAHWJX010000118.1 GCA_019348195.1 Pseudomonadota bacterium
AACCTTACCTGTGAAGTTTGGAGCCCCACTGCGGTCAGCTCCGCAGGAAGGAGGCCCCGGCGTAGGCCGCCTGGTCGTCCAGCATCTCCTCGATCCGCAGCAGCTGGTTGTACTTGGCGGTGCGGTCCGAGCGGCTGAGCGAGCCCGTCTTGATCTGCCCGCAGTTGGTGGCCACCGCCAGGTCGGCGATGGTGCTGTCCTCCGTCTCGCCCGAACGGTGGCTCATCACCGCCGTGTAGGCGGAGCGGTGCGCCATATCCACCGCGTCCAGAGTCTCGCTCAAGGTCCCGATCTGATTGACTTTGACCAGGATCGAATTGGCCAGGCCGCGCTCGATCCCCTCCGCCAGTCGAACCGGATTGGTCACGAACAGGTCGTCGCCCACGAGCTGGATCCGCTCCCCCAAGGCCGCGGTCAGCTGCGCCCAGCCATCGAAGTCGTCCTCCGAACAGCCGTCCTCGATCGAGACGATCGGGAAACGCGACGCCAGGCCGGAGAGGTAGTCGACCATGCCCGCCGGATCGAGCGACTTACCTTCCCCGCCCATTTCGTAGCGGCCGTTCTGGAAGAACTCGGTCGCCGCCACATCCAGCGCCAGGTGGAAGTCTTCACCCGCGCGGTAGCCCGCCGCCTCACCCGCTTTCATGATGAAGCTCAAGGCTTCGTCGGCGCTGGCCAGATTGGGCGCGAACCCGCCCTCATCCCCGACATTGGTGTTGTGGCCGGCGTCCTTAAGCCCCTTCCGCAGCGAGGCGAAGATCTCCGCCCCCATGCGCAGGGCGTCCGAAAAGGTGTCCGCCCCCGTGGGCATGACCATGAACTCCTGGATGTCGATCGGATTGTCGGCATGGGCGCCGCCGTTGATGATGTTCATCATGGGCGTGGGCAGCACGCGCGCTGACACCCCCCCCACATATTTGTAGAGCGGCAACCCTGCGCTCTGGGCCGCCGCCTTGGCGGTGGCCAGCGAGACGCCCAGGATGGCGTTGGCGCCGAGCCGAGCCTTGTTGAGCGTGCCGTCCAGTTCGATCAGCACCCGGTCCAGCCGGCGCTGGTCCTCCGCCGTCATGCCGGACAGGGCGTCGAAGATTTCGCCGTTCACCGCATCCACGGCCTGGCGCACGCCCTTGCCGCCGTACCGCCCCTTGTCACCGTCCCGCTTCTCCACCGCCTCGTGCGCCCCGGTGGAGGCGCCCGAAGGCACGGCCGCCCGGCCGCTGGCGCCGTCCTCCAGCACCACATCCACCTCCACCGTGGGATTGCCGCGGCTGTCGAGGATCTCGCGGGCGGTGATGTCGACGATGTCGGTCATGGAACGGTCCAGGCTGCGGGGCGCGGAGGCTTAGCCCGTCGCTCCGCCGATGGGCAACGGGTGACGTTCCAGCTTCAGGCGAGTTGGGAGGACACTTTCCGGTCGCAGAAGCGTTCTAGGCGCATCCCCTTCAAACCGAGGCTTCCTTCTTGTCCGAGACGACTCCCTGCCCGCGCGCCCTGGCCAAGGCGCTCACCCAGCACCGCACGCCGTCCAATCCCCGCGCGCTCTTCGAGATGGCGGTGACCCTGATCCCCTTCGCCGTTTTCTGGACCGCGGCCCTGGTCTGCGCTCAGCGCGGCTGGTGGGCGGGGCTGCTGTTCACTGTGCCGGCCGCCGGCTTCCTGACCCGCATCTTCCTGATCCAGCATGACTGCGGCCACGGCGCCTTTTTTCCGTCCAAGGCCGCGAACGACTGGACCGGGCGCGTGCTGGGCGTCGTGACCCTGACCCCCTACGCCTACTGGCGCCAGACCCACGCCATCCACCACGCCACATCCGGGCACCTGGACCGGCGCATCGCCGGCGGCATCGACACCTTCACCGTTGAGGAATACCGCGCCATGACCCCCGCTCGGCGCTGGCTGTACCGCACCTACCGGCACCCGATCACCCAGTTCGCCTTTGGTCCGGCGTTCGTTTTCTTCGTGCAGCACCGGGTTCCGGTGGATTTAATGCGCGCGGGCTGGCGTCCCTGGGCCAGCGCCATGGCCACCAACCTCGCGGTCGCCGCCCTCTTCTTCGCTCTCGGCTCCTGGCTGGGCTGGGGAGCGTTCCTGTTGGTGCACTTGCTCACGGTGGCCATGGCGGCTTCGCTGGGCGTGTGGCTCTTCTATGTGCAGCACCAGTTCGAGGAGACCCACTGGTCGCGCCAAGGCCGCTGGCAGCGGGACGAGGCCGCCCTGCACGGCAGCTCCTACTATGACCTGCCCGCGCCGCTGCGCTGGCTCACGGCCAACATCGGCGTCCACCATGTACACCACGTCGACAGCCGGGTTCCCTTCTACCGGCTGGGCGAGGTGCTCAAGGAACAGCCGGAGCTGAAGACTATCGGCCGGCTCACCATCGCGGAAAGCTTCCGCTGCGTGAAGCTGGCGCTGTGGGATGAGCGACGCGAGCGGATGGTGTCCTTCCGCGAGGCCACCTGAGTCCGACACTCACGGCCAGACAGACGAAAGCGCGCGAGCCCGGGCCCGCGCGCTTCTCGGTTCGGCGGAGGTGAGGCTTGAGCCTCAGTCTTCCTTGGGCGTCATCACCTGCCGGCCTTTGTACATGCCGGTCTTCAGATCGATGTGGTGCGGACGGCGCAGCTCGCCGGTGTCCTTGTCCTCGACAAAGGAGTTGGCTTCGAGCGCGTGGTGGCTGCGGCGCATGTTGCGCTTCGAGGGCGAGGTTTTTCGCTTGGGAACGGCCATGGAACGGGCTCTTCGAAGAGGGGCTTTGAACGCAAGCGGCGGCTCCGAACCGAAGGTCGGGCCGCCGCGTCAGAGCGCGCTTATGCCCGAGGCGCCCCGCCGGCGCAAGCCGTGCTGGCCGAGGCCAGCTGTTCCGAGCCGGTCGCAGGAGGGGGCCGGACCCGGTCCTCCTGCCTGCCGACTACGAAAAGCGCGATGACGGCCGCCATGGCCATCAGGGCGTAGGCGATCCATAGGAGTTTGACGGCCCCGCGCCGCTCCGCTCGCCCCGCCCAGTTCGCGCTCAGCTCCCGCAGAGGTAGGACGCCCGCCATGAGCAGGAACAGGACGGAAAAGACCCGCTCGTCCATCAGCTATTCGCCGTCATCCAGCAGCGGTCCCTCGACCTGGAACACCGGCCCTCCGTTGTAGGTGAAATACACCTTCCTCTGCCGGGTAGGAGACAAGCACGCGGTGGGCCTGGAAGAAGTCGGCGCCGAGCAGCAGCTCCGCCTCGCCCGACCCCGCCCGGGGCATGCGCCGCCCCTTGATCTCGTCTTCGATCAAGGGGCGGTTCCCGTCCATCACGATCGGCAGCTCGGCGACAACGTCCAGCTTGCATTGGGCGTGAGCCGCACCGGAAAAGGCGAGGAGGATCGCTCCTGCGATCACGGCCCATCTTCTCTGCGTTGTCACGTGAGATCCCCATCGCTGTGCGCGCCGGAGATGATTGTCGCGTTCGTCAGGGACGCGCAACGCAGAGCCTGCGGAAAACGGCTCGCCCGAGAAGCGCCGACGTCTCACCCGGCGGCCAGAGTCCGGACCTTTCAGACCAACCGGCTCTGCGTCTTCGCCGCGGCGATGAAGCTCGCGAACAGAGGGTGAGGCGCGAAGGGGCGGCTCTTCAGCTCCGGGTGGTACTGGACGCCGATGAACCAGGGGTGGTCGGGCCGCTCGGCGATCTCGGGCAGGACGCCGTCGGGGCTCATGCCGGTCAGGCGCAGCCCGGCGGACTCCAGCGTCTCCTTGTAGCCGATATTGACCTCGTAGCGGTGCCGGTGCCGCTCCGTGATGGTGGTGGATCCATAGGCCTCCGCCACCCGCGAATCAGGGGTCAGCACGGCGTCATAGGCGCCCAGCCGCATGGTCCCCCCCTTGTCGTCGCCCTCGCGGCGCGTCTCCAGTTGATTGCCGCGCACCCATTCGGTGAGCAGGCCCACCACGGGCTCCCGCGTCGGGCCGAACTCGGTGGAGGAGGCGCCTTCCACCCCGGCGGTGCGGGCCGCATCGATCACCGCCATCTGCATTCCGAAACAGATGCCGAAGAAGGGCACCCGGCGTTCGCGCGCGAATCGGACTGCGCCGATCTTGCCCTCCGCACCGCGGGCGCCGAAGCCGCCCGGCACCAGCACGCCGTGGGCGTTCTCCAGCCGCGTGATCGCCTCGCCGTTCTCGAACGCCTCCGCCTCGACCCAGTCGAGCTCGACCGACACGTCGTTGGCGAGGCCGCCGTGGTGCAGCGCCTCGACGAGCGACTTATAGGCGTCCTTGAGCCCGGTGTACTTGCCCACCACGGCGATGGTCACCGATCCGTCCGGATGACGCAGCCGCTGGTCTATCGCCTCCCAGCGGGACAGGTCGGGCGCCGGCGCGTCGGTGATGCCGAACACGTCCAGCACCTCCCGGTCCAAGCCCTCCTGGTGGTAGTTGAGCGGCACCGCATAGATGCCATGGACGTCGATCGCCTGGATCACCGCCGTGGGCCGCACGTTACAGAACAGGGCGATCTTGCGGCGCTCGTCCGGCGGGATCGGCTGCTCGCAGCGGCACAGCAGGATGTCCGGCTGGATGCCGATGGCGCGCAGCTCGCGCACGCTGTGTTGCGTAGGCTTGGTCTTCATCTCCCCGGCCGTTTTCACGAACGGCAGCAGGGTGAGGTGGACGAAGCAGCTGTCGCCGCGGGGCAGCTCCTGCCCCAGTTGTCGGATCGCCTCGAAGAAGGGCAGGCCCTCGATGTCGCCCACGGTGCCGCCGATCTCGACCAGCACGAAGTCGACCGCCCTGCCCTCCTCGTCCAATGCGGGCGAGAGCACGAAGCGTTTGATCTCGTCGGTGACGTGGGGGATCACCTGGACGGTGGCGCCCAGATAGTCGCCCCGGCGCTCCTTTTCGATGATGGTCTTGTAGATCTGGCCGGTGGTGACGTTGTCAGAGCGTGAGGCGCTGACCCCGGTGAACCGCTCATAGTGGCCGAGATCGAGATCGGTCTCCGCCCCGTCGTCGGTGACGAACACCTCCCCGTGCTGCGTCGGGCTCATCGTGCCCGGATCGACGTTCAGATAGGGATCGAGCTTGCGCAGCCGCACGCGGTAGCCGCGCGCCTGCAGCAAGGCGCCCAGCGCTGCGGAAGCCAGCCCCTTGCCCAGCGAGGAGACCACGCCGCCGGTGATGAAGACGTAACGCGTCCTGATCGGAGACATGGGGACTCAGTATGAGGGGAGATTCGGCCCGCGCGAAGCCCGAATCGACGGAGCTACGGGGCGGGCGGCGTTTCGGCCGGCGGCGGCGCGGCGGCGGGCTCAGCCGGCGCAGGCGTCGTCTCAGCCGGCGCGGCCGCAGCCGGTGCAGGGGCCGCGGCTGCTGGCGCGG
>JAHWJX010000119.1 GCA_019348195.1 Pseudomonadota bacterium
TAGGAGGTAAGTAGAGCGCCTAGTTGGAGTTCGCCGACACCGGCGGTTCCCCGTTGGTCCTGAACGACGCCTTGAACGCGCCCAAGCTCGTCTGGGCTGAACAGGTGAGCGTTCCCGCTCCCTCTGAATGGACATGACGGCATGAACCGACCGCTTCCACGGGCCTGGGCGGCTCCTCCGTGCGAACTCGGCCGAAGATGACGAGATCGAGAGGCCGCACGACCGTGTCGCCGTCCTGCAGAGCATGTGTGGACGGCTCTCCGGTGGCAAGGGTGTTTCGGGTGCTCTGCTCGGGCTGGTCGGTTCGGTCTTCGAGGCCGCTGGCCATGATGCCTTCCGTGGAAGGCGGGTCAGCGCCAACGGCAAGCCGAAGCCGCCGAACGGGACATTGCCAAGGCATCACGGGACCGCCGATCCGCTGCTGCCGCCATGATCCTGCAGGGCGACTGCGCCGGAGCCCACACCTACGCCCTCCACTTGGCCGACTAGAGCTGGCCGGCTTGGTCGCCCAGGCTGAGTGGTGCGGACGGTGGGACTCGAACCCACACGACCTGGGGCCAACGGATTTTAAGTCCGCTGCGTCTACCGTTCCGCCACGTCCGCACCGCAGGGCGAGGCTCTATAGAGCGAGCCTGAGGGGGTCCAGTCAGAGCCTCGCTCGCCGCCCCAAACGGGTGAGTTTCGCCCCCGCCCCACCCCTCCCCTTCACTCCGGCCGCGTGATCCCCGTCACACCCGCCTCGCCCAGCGCGCGGATCAGCTCTTCCACCACCGCCTCCACCTGCGCCGCGTCCCGACCTCGCACGACCAGGTTGGAGCCGTAGCGGCCCGCGGCGGGGTCGAAGAAGGGGTAGCTGCCGAGCGACAGGTCGCGGTGGGTTCTGGCGGCGGCGGCCAGGGGCTGGGCGATGTCGCCTTCGCCCACGCCGGAGACGCGCACCGTGCGGCTCACCACCGGCTGGCCGCCCCGCAGGCGCGGCGCCACGTCGTCCAGCATGCCCGTCATGATGGCGGGCACGCCCGCCAGGACGAAGACGTTGCCGATCTGGAACCCCGGCGCGATGCTGACGGGATTGGCGATCAGGCTTGCGCCCTCCGGGATGCGCGCCATGCGTCGCCGTGCCGCGTTGAGCTCGACGCCGGGGTAGCGGCCCAGCAGCAGGGCCACCGCTTCCGGGTTCTCCGGCAGAGGCGTCCCAAAGGCCTCGGCCACGGCGTCGGCGGTGATGTCGTCGTGGGTGGGCCCGATCCCGCCGGTGGTGAACAGATAGTCGGCCTTGGCCCGCAGGGTGTTCACGGCCTCGGCGATCCGGTCCGTCTCGTCCGGCACGATCCGGACCTCGATCACCTCGATCCCGCGCACGCCCAGGAAGCGCGCCAGGGTCTGGGTGTTGGTGTCCTGGGTCCGCCCCGACAGGATCTCGTCGCCGATGATCAGGATCGCCGCCGTGACGCGGTCGCCCGTCATCGCGTGGGCGTGGGCGTGGGCGCGGGCGCCCCGCGGAAGTCCACCCCGCTCTCCGCCGCCATCCAGGCGAAGGCGGCCCAGACGGCCACGTTCTGGCGAAGCGCCTCGGGCTTGATCTTGTCCAGGGTGTCGTCCGGCGTGTGGTGGAAGTCGAAATAGTCCGTGCCGTCCTGCTGCAGCTCCGCCGGCGGCGTGCGGTGGGCGGCGATCAAGGGCCCGATGTCGGGACCCGAGCCGGTGGCGGGTGAAGCGTCGAACAATGCCCCGGTGGGCAGGATCACCCGGGCGAAGGCGCGCGCGAACTCGGTGCCAGCCGCGGCTGCCGGCAGCTGCACCGAATAGATGCGGCCCGCGCCGAAGTCGCTCTCGGCCGCCAGCACGATATTGGGCGCGTCCGCCCGCGCGGCGTGGAAGCGCGCGCCTGAGAGCCCCTGCCCGCCGGGCTGGCTCACCTCCTCGGCGCCGAACAGCACCACCCGGATGGTTCGGCGGGGGTTGCGCGGCAGGTCCGCGATCAGCTTGGCCGCGCCGGTCACGATGGCGCAACCGGCCGCGTCGTCGATCGCGCCCGTGCCCTGGTCCCAGCTGTCCAGGTGACAGCCCAGCAGCACCACCTCGTCCGGCCGCTCCCGCCCGCGGATCTCGGCCACCACGTTCTGCGACCGGGAGGCCGTCTGCAGGGTCGAGTTCAGCACCAGCCGCATGCGTACCGGTCCCCGCCTGGCCAGCCGCTCGATCTGGTCCGCGTCCGGATTGGACACCGCCGCCGACGGGATGGGCTGCCGGCCTTCGGGATAAGCCGTGGCGCCCGTGTGCGCGAAACGGTGGCTGTCCGTCCCCGCCGAACGCAGCAGAAAGGCGACTGCGCCCGCCTGCGCCGCCGCCCTAGGCCCCCCGCTCCGTCCCGCGGAGACGGGGCCGTAGCCCTGCCCCGTCTGGGTGCGCGTCATCCGCCGGTTCACCATGGCGATCCTGCCCCGGAGCGACCCTGCCGGAGCGGCCTGCAGCGCCTCCAGAGTGTCGAAGATCACCACCTCCGCCTCGATCCCGCCCGGGGGGGTGGACGAGGATCCGCCCAGCGCGTCCAGCTCCACCCGCTGCGGACTGGCGCCAAGGATCACGGCCTGCTCCTCGCCCCGCACCCAGGCCGCCAGCGGGAACTCCTCGATGCTGACGCGGTCAAAGCCCAGCCGCCGCATCCGCGCCGCGGCCCACTCCGCCGCGCGCCGCTCCGCCGGCGTGCCCGCCTGGCGCGGCCCGATCTCGGTGGTCAGCCCTTCCACGAACTCATAGGCCGTCGCGTCCGTGCCCGCCCGATCGCGCAGCTGGGCCGCGGTCCGCTCCAGGTCCGGCTCCGGCCTCGCGCTCCGGGTCTGCGCAGCGCCGGGGGTCACGATCAGAGAAGTCAGGAGGGGCAGGACGGCTAGGCGGAGCACGGTGTTCATGCCCGCCTTCGTGGCCCAAACCGTGCGGCGTCTCAAGCGGGCGCGCCCGGGGTCTTCTATGTTATGCACCGCCGGAGGGAGCACGCATGAACGTTCACGAAACCCAGGGCCCCGAGGCCGCCGAGGCCGAGGTCCAGATCCGCACGGGCCAGCTCCGCCTGCACCGAGCGGAGGATTTCGAAGGCATGCGCCGCGCCGGCCGCCTGGTGGCCGAACTGCTGGACATGCTGGCGCCCCTGGTCAAACCCGGCGTGCTGACCGACGACCTCGACCGGCTGGCCTATGAATTCACCATGGACCACGGGGCTGTGCCCGCCTGTCTCTTCTACCGCGGCTATGGGCGGACCACCTGCATCAGCGTCAACCATGTGGTCTGCCACGGCGTCCCCGGCGGCCGCTCCAACCTGGTCCTGCGCGAAGGCGACATCGCCAACATCGACGCCACGGTGAAGCTGGACGGCTGGCACGGCGACTCCAGCCGCATGTATCCCGTGGGCCAGGTCGCGCCTCGGGCGCAACGCCTGCTGGACATCACCCACGAATGCCTGACCCGCGGCGTGGCCGCCGTGAAGCCCGGCGCCCGCTTCAGCGACATCGGCCAGGCCATCCAGAGTTATGCGCACGCCCACCGCTGTTCAGTGGTTGAGGACTTCTGCGGCCACGGCATCGGCCGCCTGTTCCACGATGCTCCCAGCGTCCTGCACTATGACGCGAGCGCCAGCCGCGAGCCGGGCGCCCGGTCGCAGGCGAACATCGAGATGCGCCCCGGCATGTTCTTCACCATCGAGCCCATGATCAATCTGGGCCGCAAGGAGGTGAAGGTCCTGAACGACGGCTGGACCGCCGTGACGCGCGACAAGTCCCTGTCGGCGCAATACGAGCACAGCGTGGGCGTCACCGAGGACGGAGTGGAGGTATTCACCTACTCCCCCGCGGGGCTGGACAAGCCCGGGTCCCGGCCCTGAGCGAGACGGCGGGCAAGCTGAACAGCGGCCACCGCGAGCGCTTGCGGAACCGCGCCCGCTCAGCCGGGCTCGAGACCCTGCCGGACTACGAACTGCTGGAGCTGTTCCTGTTCCGCTCCATCCCGCAACGGGACGTCAAGCCGCTGGCCAAGACCCTGCTGGCCCGGTTCGGCTCCTTCTCCGCCGCCCTCGCCGCCCCCGAAGCCGAGCTCCTGCGGGTCGAATGCCTGGACGCCAAGGGCAGGAAGCTGAGGGTCGGCGCCGAGACGGCCCTGGATCTGCGGGCCCTGCACGAAGCCGCCAAGCGCGTCACCCTGGGCGAAACCCGCGACCGCACGGTGATTTCCTCCTGGTCCGCTCTGCTGGCCTATGTGCGTGTGGCGCTGGCCCACCAGCCACGCGAACAGTTCCGGGTCCTGTTCCTGGACCGCAAGAACCAGCTCATCGCGGACGAGGTCATGAACGAAGGCACCGTCGACCACGCCCCCGTCTATCCGCGCGAGATCATGCGCCGCGCCCTGGAGCTGTCCTCCAGCTCCGTGATCCTGGTGCACAACCATCCAAGCGGCGACCCCACCCCCTCCCGCGCCGACATCGAGATGACCCGGGAGGTCGTCTCCGCCGGCCGCGCCCTCAGGGTGGAGGTCCACGACCACCTGATCGTGGGGCGCGATGGCGTGGCCAGCCTCAAGGCGCTGGGCCTGTTCTGAGCGGTGCAACAGCGGCTGGCGCTGGTCACGCTCCTCGTCCGCGACTACGACGAGGCGCTCGCCTTTTATGTCGGCCGGCTGAAGTTTCGCGCGGTCGAGGACACGCCGTTGGGCCCCGGCAAGCGTTGGCTGGTGATCGCGCCGCAAGGCTGGGGCGCCGGCGCCGGGCTGCTGCTGGCCAAGGCGACGTCGCCCGGGCAGCTCGCTCGCGTGGGCGATCAGGCCGGCGGCCGGGTCGGCTTCTTCCTACAGACCGAGGACTTCGCCCGAGATCACGCTCGAATGCTTGCGGCCGGTGTTCACTTCGAGGAGCCGCCGCGGACGGAGCCCTACGGCGTCGTGGCCGTCTTCCATGACCTTTACGGCAATCGATGGGACCTGCTCGAGCTCCGATCGTCCTGAGATTTACGCCGGGTTCGGCGCGGCCGCACGCAGGCCGGGTCAGGCGCCCGCCGGTCAAGCGCCAGCCTGCTCCGCCAGGGCGCCGCGTTCCCACTCGAGGAACTCCGGCTCGGCCAGGAGCGCCTGCGCATAGGTCCCCGCCTCGCCCGCGTCCCCGTAGTCGCTGAGGTGCACTCCGTAGCTGCGGAACCGCGTTGCGACCGGGGTGAAAAAGGCGTCCGCGATCGACCAGCCGCCCAGGAGGAAGGGCCCCTCGGCCACCGAGCGACGA
>JAHWJX010000011.1 GCA_019348195.1 Pseudomonadota bacterium
CCGCCCTCCTGCTGTGCTGGGTTCTGTCCGGTCGCCAGAGGCGCGCGGCGGTCGGGTTGCGGACTGCCCCGGCCTGACTCCCGCTGCTTGGCCCCGATGCCGAAGCCGGCCCACCGTCCCTATCCCGCCCCCGCCTCCGTGCCGTCATAGGCCGCGAAGGTGGCGAGGGTCAGGAGCTGGCTGACGTTGGCCGACAAGGGCGCGATCTGGACGGACTTGGAGGCGCCCAGCAACAGCGGGCCGATCACGGTGGCGGCGCCCAAAGACTGGATCAGCCGGGTGGCGATCGAGGCCGAGTGGATGGCGGGCATGACCAGCACGTTGGCGGGCTCGCTCAGGCGCAGGAAGGGGTAGTTGGCGCGGGCCGAAGCGGGGTCCAGCGCCACCTCGGGCGGCATCTCGCCATCGTACTCGAAGTCGACGTCCGTGCGCCGGTCCATCAGCTCCACCGCCTGGTGGATGCGGTCGCCGCGTTCGCCCGGCGGATTGCCGAAGGCGGAGTAGCTGAGGAAGGCCACACGCGGCGTATAGCCCATGGCGCGGACGGCCCGGGCGGCGCCCACCGCGATGGAGACCAGCTCCTCCGGGCTGGGCAGCTCGTTGACCGTGGTGTCGGCCACGAAGATGGGTTGGCCCTTGGCCAGCACGATGCTCATGCCCATCAGCCGTTGGTCCGGCGCGGGCTCGATGATGCGGCTCACCTCCGCCAGGGCCTGGTCGAAGCTGCGGGTCACGCCCGTGACCAGGGCGTCGGCGTAGCCCAGCGCGAGCATGGAGGCGGCGAAGCTGTTGCGGTCCTGGTTGATCAGCCGCTGAACGTCGCGGCGAAGGAAGCCCTGGCGCTGCAGCTTGCCGTAGATGTGGTCTACGAACTCCTCGTTGCGCTCCGACAGCCGCGCGTTGATCACCTCGATCTTGGAGCAGTCGGCCGGGTCCACGCCGGCGCTGCGCATGTTCTCCAGGATCAGCTCCTCCCGGCCCACCAGGATGGCGTGGCCCAGGCCCTGAGCTTCAAAGGCGCAGGCGGCGCGGATGACGGCCGGATCCTCGCCCTCGGCGAAGACCACGCGCTTGGGGGGCGCGGCCTGCACGGCGCCGGTGATCTTCTGCAGAAAGGCCGCGGTCGGATCCAGGCGCTGCGCCAGCCGCTCGCGATAGGCGTCCATGTCGGCGATGGGGGTGCGGGCCACGCCCGTGTCCATGGCCGCCTGGGCCACGAAGGGCGGAACATAGGAGATCAGACGCGGGTCGAACGGCGTGGGGATGATGTATTCGGGCCCGAACTTGAGCCGGCGCCCCGCATAGGCCGCGGCCACCTCGTCCGGCACGTCCTCGCGCGCCAGCCGGGCCAGGGCCTGGGCGCAGGCGATCTTCATCTCATGGTTCACGCGCCGGGCGCGCACGTCCAAGGCGCCCCGGAAGATGTAGGGGAAGCCCAGGACGTTGTTGACCTGGTTGGGATAGTCCGACCGGCCGGTGGCCACGATCGCGTCCTGGCGGACCGCATGGACCTCCTCCGGCGTGATCTCCGGGTCGGGATTGGCCATGGCGAAGATGATCGGCCGGGGCGCCATGGTCCGGACCAGTTCGGGGGTGAGCGCGCCCTTGACGGACAGGCCGATGAAACAATCAGCGCCGTCCAGCGCTTCCGCCAGGGTGCGCTTGTCGGTGTCCACGGCGTGGGCGGACTTCCACTGGTTCATGTCCTCGGGGCGGCCCGTCCACAGCACGCCCTTGCGGTCCACGGCCAGCACGTTCTCGTGGCGGACGCCCAGGGCCTTGATCAGCTCCAGGGTGGCGATGCCCGCTGCGCCTGGGCCGTTCAGCACGACGGTGACGTCCTCGATCCGCCGGCCGGTGATGTGGCAGGCGTTGATCAGGCCGGCCGCGGTGATGATGGCCGTGCCGTGCTGGTCGTCGTGGAAGACAGGGATGTCGAGCAGTTCCTGCAGCTGCTGCTCGATGATGAAGCATTCAGGGGACTTGATGTCCTCCAGATTGATGCCGCCGAAGGTCGGGCCGATGTTCTTGACGACGGTGATGAGTTCGTCGGGATCTCTGGTGGTCACCTCGATGTCGATGCTGTCGACGTCGGCGAACCGTTTGAAGAGAACGGACTTGCCCTCCATGACCGGCTTGGAGGCCAAGGCGCCCAGGTCGCCCAGCCCAAGGATGGCGGTGCCGTTGGAGATCACGGCCACGAGGTTGCCTTTGGAGGTGTATTCGTAGGCGAGGTCCTCGTCCGCGGCGATCGCGCGAACGGGGACGGCCACCCCCGGAGAGTAGGCCAGCGACAGGTCGCGCTGGGTGGCCATGGGCTTGGTCGCGGCCACGCCGATCTTGCCGGGCGTGGGCCAGCGGTGGAAGTGGAGCGCCTCCTCGTCGGTGAAGGTCTTCTTCTCGGTGTCCATGAACGCAGCTTCCGTAAGGGCGCATGGAGGCTAGAGGGGCGGGCCGCAGGGAGCAACCGGGGCGGCGCTAGGCGCGGTGGTAGGGCGAGCCGGCCAGGATGGTGGCGGCCCGATAGAGCTGTTCCGCCAGGAGAACGCGGACCAGGGCGTGGGGCCAGGTCTGGGGGCCAAAGGCGATCAACTCGGCGGCGGCCTGGCGGACCGGCGCGGAAAGACCGTCGGCCCCTCCGATCAAAAAAGCCAGGCGGCGCTCGCCGTCGTCTCGAAGCCGGCCAAGCCGGTCGGCGAAGGAAACGGACGGCCAGGCGCGTCCGCCTTCATCGCAGGCGATCAGGCGGGCGCCCGTCGGCAGAGCCGTCAGGAGCGCCTCGCCTTCAGCGTCGCGGCCGGGCTTGCGACCTTCGACCTCGACGATCTCGACCGGGCCCAGGCCCAGCGCGCGGCCTGCAGCGGTTGCGCGCTCGGCGTAATCCTGGGCCAGGGCGCCCTCGGTGGTGCGCCCCAGCCGACCCACCGCCACGATGGTGATGCGCACCGGCCGGCTTAGATGCCGGCGGCCACGTGCGTCCGGTGCGGCGCGTCCACCGCCCAGATTTTCTCGAGGTTGTAAAAAGCGCGGACCTCGGGGCGGAACAGGTGCACGATCACGTCGCCGGCGTCGATCAGGACCCAGTCGCAGTGAGGCAGGCCCTCGACCCGCGCCTTGCCCAGGCCGGCGTCCTTGAGGGCGCGCAGGAGGTGGTCGGCCATGGCGCCCACATGCCGGTGCGAGCGGCCGGACGCCACGATCATGTGGTCGGCCACCGAGGATTTGTCGCGAAGGTCGATGCGGACGATCTCCTGCGCCTTGTCGTCGTCGAGGCGGGACTCGATCAGCGCGGCGAGGTCGTCGGGGGCGATGGCCTGCGTCACATCGAGAGGGGCGGCCGGGTGCGCGAGGTGCGCGGCGTCGTCGGTCAGCGTGAGCTCCCTGCGGGATGGGTCCCGAAGCTCAGATATAGCACGGCTTCGGGTGGAAATCACGCGGCGTCCGCCGGCGCGCGCAGGGCGGTGGAGGAAGCCGGGTGGAGCGGACTCTCCAGATAGGTCCAGGCGGGAGGCCGAGCGTGGGCCAGGCGGCTGGCGGCGCGTGCGGGCAGGCGGGCGTGGGCGAAGCGGCGAGCGGCGGGCGACAGGCGGCCGGCCAGCAACTGGGCGGCGGTCCCGCCCGGGCGGGCGACCACGGCCACGGGAATGGTGCGCAGGATGTCGGCCCAGCCGCGCCACCCGGAAAACTGGCGCAGGTTGTCGCCGCCCATGATCCACACGAAGCGCACGCCGGGGTGGCGGGCGCGGAGCCAGCGCAGGGTGTCGACCGTGTAGCGCGCGCCGATGCGGGTCTCGAGGTCGGAGACCACCATGGCGGGGCCGCGCGCCTGGGCGCGGGCGGAGGCCGAGCGACGGTCCAAGGGGGCGGCGGCGTGGGGCTTCAACGGGTTCTGAGGCGAGACCAGCCAGAGCACGCGGTGCAGGCCCAGGCGGCGGCGGGCGGTTTCGGCCACGTGGGCGTGGCCGGGGTGGGCGGGGTCGAACGAGCCGCCGAACAGGCCCACGCGCATCCCGGGGTGGAGAAGGAGGCCCGAACGGAGGCCGCCGGGGCGGTGGACCGGCGCGCGCGGGGCGCAGCCGGAGGTGAGCCGGGGCCTCAGGGGCGCCACTCGGCCCCGGCCGGCTCCACCTCGGAGGGAGCTTCGTGCGTCTCCGCGCTGCTGTCGCCGCGCGCCGCGCGAACCTGGGCGTAGGCGGCGCGCAGGAGCTCGCGGACACCCTCGCCGGAGACGCCGGACACGAGGCGGGGCGCCACGCCGGCGGCGGCCTCCAGCTCGGCGGCGCGGCGGTCGCGGGTCTCCGGGTCGAGCGCGTCGATCTTGTTGAGCGCCAGGAATTCGGGCTTGTCCTCCAGGCCCTCGCCATAGGCCGCGAGCTCGGTGCGGACGGTGCGGTAGGCTTCGGCCACGTCCTCCTGCGTGCCGTCGATCAGGTGGATCAGGACCGCGGTGCGCTCCACGTGGCCCAGGAAGCGGACCCCCAGGCCGGCGCCTTCGGAAGCGCCCTCGATCAGGCCGGGAATGTCGGCCACCACGAAGCGCTCGCCCACGCTGAGGTCGACCACCCCGAGGTTGGGAGAGAGGGTGGTGAAGGGGTAGTCGGCGATCTTGGGCTTGGCGGCGGAGGCGGCGGCCAGGAAGGTGGATTTGCCGGCGTTGGGCAGGCCCACCAGACCCACGTCTGCGATGAGCTTGAGGCGGAGGCGAATCCAACGCTCCTCGCCCTTCTGGCCGGGCATGGCGAAGTGAGGCGCCTGGTTGACCGAGCCCTTGAAATGGATGTTGCCGTGCCCGCCATTGCCGCCGCGCAGCAGGCGGATGCGCGCACCTGGATGGTCCAGGTCGGCAAGGAGGGTCTCCCCGTCCTCGTCCAGCACCTGGGTGCCGACGGGCACCTTGAGCGTCACGTCTTCGCCGGCGGGGCCGTTGCGCTGCTTGCCCATGCCGTGGACGCCGGTGCCGGCCTTGAAATGCTGTTGGTAGCGGTAGTCGATCAGGGTGTTCAGGCCCTCAACCGCTTCGACGAAGACGTGGCCGCCCCGGCCGCCGTCGCCGCCGTCCGGACCGCCGTATTCGATGAACTTCTCCCGGCGAAAGGACACGGAGCCCGCCCCGCCGTCGCCGGAACGTGTGTAGATCTTGGCTTGGTCGAGGAACTTCATCGCCCGGAATATGGGGCGGGAGGGCCCTCCGCCGCAACGCGGGGGAGGGCCGGGCCAGGTCAGGCCAGCAGAAAGCCTTCGACGTTCATGCGCTTGGTCAGGGCGGCGTTCTGCTCCTGGGAGAGCTGGCTCTGGAAGCGGGGATAGATCTCGTCCTCTTCGTCGCGGACGTGGTGCTGAATCAAGGTGTGGAAGGCGCGCACGCGCTCCAGCCATTGGGGATCGTCCTTGGGCTTGGTCTCCAGCTCGTGGAGGTAGGTCTTGATGTCGGCGTGCTCGGCGTAGAGCTCCTTGGTGTCGGCCTCGATCCCGGCTTCGCGCAGCGCGGGGTAGACCACGTCCTCCTCCTGGAGAGCGTGCTTGGTCAGCCCCTGTTTGATGGCCAGCAACAGGGCTGTGCGCTTCTTGGTCTGGGTCTCGTCCGTGGCGAGAAGTTGCTCGAACAGGGTGTTCACCGCCGCGTGCTCGAGCTTGAGGATCCCGAACCAATCGTTTTTGCTGATGACCGTTTCCAGGCCCTGGTGGGCGAGCTTGCGGGCGGGCACGACGAACATGCCGGCCACAAAGCCCAGGGCGGCGGCGCCGGCCGCGGTGGAAAGACCGTTCTTGCTGAGGTGGGCCATGGTGGATCTCTTTGAATGAGGGTTCGCCGGGAAGAACAGGCGAGGGCGGCCGGGGGTTGCCTGCGAACGACTCTCGACTTTGCGGGCGGGCGACCGCACATCGCGGCCCATGTCGAACACGGGCGAAGTCGAGGACGGGCTGGGGGCGCGGCGCGAGGCCGGGCGGCTGCTTCAAGCGGCGCTAGCCCGACGCAACGGGCTGGAGGAGGCGGCGGCCTCGGCCGGGTTCAAGGCCTTGTCGCCGCGGGACCGGGGGTTCGCGCGGGCGCTGACCCTGGCCGCCCTGCGATGGCTGGGGCCGATCGACCAGGCGCTGGACGCCCGGCTGCAGCGGCAGCCCCCGGAAGGGGTCCGGACCATCCTTCGGCTGGGGGCTGCGCAGCTGTGGGCGCTGGAGACGCCCGCCTGGGCGGCGGTGGACACGGGCGTGCGGCTCGCGGAAGCGGACGGGGCCACGCGGAAGTTCAAGGGGTTGGTGAACGCGGTGCTGCGTGGGCTCGCGCGCGACGGAAAGCCCCAGGCGCCCCCCGAGGCTTTTCTGCCGGACTGGTTGTGGGCGCGGTGGCGGGCGGCTTACGGCGAGGAGCGCGCGCGGGCGGTGGCCGCGATGATCGGGCAGGAGCCCCCGACGGACCTCTCGGCCAAGGGCGACCCCGCCGCGATCGCCGAGGCGCTGGAGGGCCAGGTGCTCCCCACCGGGTCGGTGCGGACCGAGCGGCGTGGAGATGTATCGGGGTGGCCCGGCTACCCGGAGGGGGGCTGGTGGGTGCAGGACGCCGCCGCGGCCTTGCCTGCCCGGCTGCTCGATGTGCAGCCAGGCGAGACGGCCCTGGACCTGTGCGCGGCGCCGGGCGGCAAGACGCTGCAGCTGGCGGCCGCGGGGGCGCAGGTAACGGCGCTGGATCGGTCCGCCGCGCGGCTGAAACGGCTGGAGGCGAACCTCTTGCGGGCGCAGCTGAGTGCCGAGGTGGTCGCGGCCGACGCGGTCAGCTGGGACGACCGGCGGACTTTCGGCGCGGTGCTGCTGGACGCGCCTTGCACGGCGACGGGGACCTTCCGACGGCGCCCGGACGTGCTGTGGGCGGCGCGACCGGGCGAGGTTGGTCAATTGGCCGCGCTGCAAGCGCAACTGCTGGACAGCGCGGCGCGGCGGGTTCGGACGGGCGGCCGGCTGGTCTACTCCACCTGCTCCCTGGAGCCTGAGGAGGGCGAGGCGCAGGTGGCGGCGTTTCTGGCGCGCTCGCCCGGCTTCGAGCGGGCGCCGCCGGCCGCGGGGGAGGCCGGGGCGCCCGAGGAGGCGCTCACGGCTGAGGGCGACTTGAGGCTCCTGCCGTCCATGTGGGCGGAAAGGGGCGGGCTGGACGGGTTCTACATCGCCCGGATGGTCAGGCGAGGTTAGGGGCCGCTTGCCGAGTTGGGCCGCCGCCCGTAAGCCAAACGGGTCATGCCAACCCCGCCTATTATCGCGCCGTCGCTTCTGTCGGCGGACTTCGCGCGCCTCGGCGAGGAGGTGCGCGCGATCGAGGCCGCCGGGGCCGACTGGCTTCACCTGGATGTGATGGATGGACGCTTCGTACCCAACATCAGCTTCGGGCCGGGCGTCATCGGGGCGCTCCGCCCGCATACCGCCCTGCCGTTCGACGTGCATCTCATGATCGCGCCGGCGGACCCGCACCTGGAGGCTTTCCGCGAGGCCGGCGCGGATTGGATCAGCGTGCATCCCGAAGCGGGACCGCACCTGCACCGCACCCTGCGCCGCATCCGCGAGCTGGGCGCCCGAGCGGGGGTCGTGCTGAACCCGGGCACGCCCGCAGAAGTGGTCGACAACGTGTTGGACGAACTCGATCTGGTGCTGGTGATGTCCGTCAACCCGGGCTTCGGCGGGCAGTCGTTCATCGAGGGGCAGTTACGCAAGGTTTCGCGCATCCGGCGGATGCTGGACGGGGCGGGGCGGAGCGAAGTCGTGCTGCAGGTGGATGGAGGCGTGAACGCGGACACCGCACGGCGATGCGTCGAGGCCGGGGCCACGGCGCTGGTGGCGGGTTCGGCGGCCTTCCGCGGCGGTCCCGACCGGTACCGCGACAACATCGCGGCCCTGCGAAGCGCGCCCGAGCGCGCGGCGGCCTGAGCCGAGCATGACGGGGGGCGCGCCGCCCGACTGGAGCCTGCCCTTGCTGGCCGCGGGCGCCCGCGTTCGCCGGCAGGCCGGCTATGAATGGAGGGGCTCCGCGCCGGCTGAGGCCTTGCGTCGCCGACTGACCGCGCCAGGGCTGGCGGGCGCCCCACGGAGCTTTCGCCCGGCCGACCCGGAACGTGGCCTGGACATCCTGGACGGCCGCTGGCGGCTCGCGGGCGCGCTGCTCGATGTGGGCCAGGGCGGCGACCCCTGGGACCGGAGCAGCCCGACCAAGCGGTTCGCAGAGGCGCTGCACCGGTTCTGCTGGATGCGCGACCTGCTGGCTGGAGGCGAACCGGGCGCGCGGGAGGGATTGCGTCTGTTCCTGGACTGGGAGCGGAGTTTCGGGCGGTGGTCGGCCTTCAGCTGGTCGGGGCCGGTGATGGGCCGCCGGGTGATGGAGCTGGCCTGCGCGGCGGGCCGGCTGGGCGGCGTTGCGGACCCTGAAGCGCGGGGCGTGCTGCTGGCCAGCCTGCTGCGCCAGGCGGACGGGCTGGTGCGCGACGAGGGGGAGCCGGTCGGGGCGGCCGAGCGGGCCTGCGCGGCCGCCGTGGCCGCTTCGGCGCTGGAAGGCGAGGCCGCGGGCCGGGTCGGCGCCCAGGCGCTTGCACGCCTGGTCAAGGCGCTGGAGGTGGCGGTGCTCCCGGATGGCGGGCACCGTTCGCGCTCGCCTCAGGCCGCCCTGGAGCTGTTGTTGGATCTCATGACGCTGGACGACCTGCTGCTGCAGCGCGGGCGCGAGGCGCCGGCGGCTGTCAGCCGCGCGCTCGACCGGCTAGGGGCGGCGGTGCGCTTCTTCACCTTGGGTGACGGCCGGTTGGCGGTGTTCCAGGGCGGCGAGGCCGGAACGGCGGCGGCGGTGACCGCCACCCAGGCCGACGCGGAGGAGGAGACGCCCAGGCCCCGGCCCTTCGGCTATGCGCCGCACAGTCGCTACCAACGGCTGCAGGGGAGCCGGCTGCAGTTGATGGTGGATGCGGGACCGCCGGCCGCCGGGGCCTGGAGCACGGCGGCCTGCGCCCAGCCGCTGGCCATCGATGTGAGCGGCGACGGCGACCGATTGATCACCAACGGCGGCTGGAGCCCCGAGGCGGCGGGACCGCAGGCCTGGCGCTTGTCGGGCGCGGGCTCGACGGTGACCGTGGACGAAGCCAGTCCGGGCGCGCCGGTCGCGGCGGGGCTGGCCGGGGTGCTGGGTCCGCGGCTGCTTGGCGGCGCGCGGCGGGTTGAGGCTCGGCGCAACGAGGTGACGGGCGGCGTCTGGCTGACGCTCAATCACGACGGCTGGGCGCCTATCTACGGGCTGATGCACGAGCGTCGCCTCTACCTGGACGCCGCCGCTGACGAGCTGCGCGGCGAGGATCGACTGGCCCCGGTCGGCGGACGCCCCACTGCCTCGGCGCCGTACCAGGCGCGCTTTCACCTGCATCCGGACGTCAAGGCGAGCTTGGCCCGTGACGGGCGCAGCGTGCTGCTGTTCGGACCGTCCGAGCGCGGCTGGTGGTTCCGCAACGACTCTTCCGACGTGCAGCTGGAGGCTTCCGCCCATTTCGAAGGCGGGCTGGCCCGTCGGTCCACCCAGATCGTGCTGCGCGGCCAAACGCGGGGCGGGACGGGCGCGCGGGTCAGATGGAAGCTGGCCCCCGCCGAGTCGGAGGCGGGCCGGAGCCTGGGCGGCGGTGCCGCGGCGGCGGCTGCCGAGGAGGTTAGACGGTGAGCCGGCGTCCCTTGTTGTTCGAGTCCAGCCCGCGGCTGATCTACGCCCACGACCTGTTCATGGCCGGTTCGGCGATGGCGCTGACTCTGGTCACCCGGTTCGCCTTGGAGGGCAAGCCGATCCCGGGCTCCCTCCTGCCAACCAGCATTCTCGTTTTTGTGCTGATCTGCGCCGTGATCTTCCCGCTGTTCGGGCTGGGCAAGGGCATCTGGCGCTACACGGCGTTGCGCGACGTGTGGCGGATCTTCCTGGCGACCGCCGCAGCCAATCTGCTGACGCTGCTGATCATGTTCCTGTTCACCCGGGCGGCGGAATTTCCCCGATCCACCCCCATCGTGGTCACCCTGCTGGCCACCGCACTGTTGAGCGCCGGGCGGGTGCTTGCCGTGGCGCTGTCCACTGGAGGGCGGCTGCTGGGCTGGGGGTTCGAGGACCGGAGCCGGCCGGCCTCGGTGATCGTGGGCGACCCGGAGATGGTGGCCGAGTATCTGACCGGCACTCGGGCCAAGCTGTCGCGCGCAGCGCCGATCGCGGGCATGGTGACCCTGGGGCCGGCCCGGAGCGGGCGCACCGTCCGCGGCGTGCCGCTGCTGGGAGACATCCGCAATCTTGCGGCGATCCTGAAGGCGGTGACCGCGCGGGACGCCCGGCCTCCACAGGTGGTGGTGGCCGATCCCCGCCCCACCCGGGCGGTGTTGGACGCGGTGGTCACGGCTGCGAGTGAGGCCGGCGCCACCGTGGCCCGCGCTCGGCCCACCAGCGGCGGCGAGACCCAGCTTTCGCCTGTCCAGGCGGCCGACCTGCTGGCGCGTCCGCCACGCAAGCTGGATCCGGAGCGGGCGCGGCGGCTGATCAATGGACGGCGCGTGCTGGTGACGGGCGCGGGCGGCACCATCGGGGGGGAGCTGACCCGGCAGGCCGCGCGGCTGGGGCCGGCGCATCTGATCCTGGTGGATGCGTCCGAGTTCAACCTTTACGCCATCGACGCCCAGCTTCGAGAGGAGAAGCTGGAGGTCCCTTGGACAGCCGCGCTGGGCGACATCCGCGATCCCGCACGAATGAAGGAGGTCTTCGACCTGGGACGCCCGGACGTGGTGCTGCACGCCGCCGCCCTGAAGCACGTGCCCTTGATGGAGACCCACCCGGCCGAGGCCGTGCTGACCAATGTCGCCGGGGCCATCTATGTGATGCAGCTCGCGCGCGAGCGGTGCCAGGCCTTTGTGTTCATCTCCACCGACAAGGCGGTGAACCCGACCAACGTCATGGGCGCCACCAAGCGCGTAGCCGAGCGTGCGGTGCGGGCGCTGGCGGCGGGCGGGCGAGCGCGGACGGCGGTGGTTCGGTTCGGCAATGTGCTGGGCTCGGCCGGGTCGGCGGTTCCCTTGTTCGAGCGGCAGATCGCGCACGGCGGGCCTGTCACCATCACCGATCCTCAGATGGTGCGCTGGTTCATGACGGTGCAGGAGGCCGCAGCCCTGGTGCTGGAAGCCGGCGCCCTGCCCGAGGCCGACGACGCCGGAGCGGTGTTCGTGCTGGACATGGGAGATCCGGTGCGGATCGACGACCTGGCGCGCCAGCTGATCCGGCTGCACGGCCTGACGCCCGACCGGGACATCCCCATCCGCTACACGGGGCTGCGCCCCGGCGAAAAGCTGTCGGAGGAGATATTCTACGCCGCGGAAGCCGTACGCCCGACGGCGGCGGACGGCGTGCTGGCGGCCGTGGACCCGGCGCCGGACTGGGCGGCGTTGGAACCGGAGGTGCGGGTGTTGATCCATGCGGCCGAGCGACGCGACGAGTCCGCCGTGTTGGCCGCCTTGCAACGGCTGGAGCCCGCGTTCCGGCCGGGTTAGAGGGCCGCATGACCGCGTCCTTCCCCCAGTCTCCCGACCAGCTTCCCGTGCGACGGGCCCTGATCTCCGTGTCGAACAAGACAGGGCTGGTCGAGGCCGGTCGCAGGCTGGCCGCGCTCGGCGTCGAGCTGATCTCCACGGGCGGCACCCGGGCGGCGCTGCAGGCGGCGGGTCTCCGCGTGCGCGACGTGGCCGAACTGACCGGCTGGCCTGAGATGATGGACGGGCGGGTCAAGACGCTGCACCCGGCCGTGCATGGCGGGCTGCTGGGAGTGCGCAACGCACCAACTCACGCCGAAGCCATGGAGCGGCACGGCATCGGCGGGATCGACCTGCTGTGGGTCGATCTTTACCCTTTTGAGCATGCGTCCGCCACCGGCGCCCCCTACGCCGAAGTTGTGGAGCAGATCGACATCGGCGGACCGGCCATGATCCGCTCCGCCGCCAAGAACCATGGCTACGTGGCCGTCTGCACCGCGCTGGAACAGCTCGAGCAAGTCGTGCAGGTTCTGGAGGCGGAGGGCGGGACCAGCATCGAGCTTCGGCACGAGCTCGCCGCAGCCGCTTTCGCCCGCACTGCCGCCTACGACGCCGCCATCTCCGCGTGGTTCATGAACCGGCTTCGCGGCGAAGCTCCCGTCCGCAAGGTCATCGCCGGAAGGCTAGGTCAAACCCTTCGCTATGGGGAAAATCCTCATCAGCGAGCCGCTTTCTATCGCACCCATGACGGGTCATTCGGTGTGGCCACCGCCCGTCAGGTTCAGGGCAAGGCTCTGAGCTACAACAACATCGTTGACACGGACGCCGCCTTTGAGCTGGTCGCAGAATGGGAGCCTTGGGAACCGTGGGCACCGGCCGCGGTCGCCATTATCAAGCACGCCAATCCCTGCGGTGTGGCGCTGGGCGACACTGTAGAGGGAGCATATCGCCGTGCTCTTCAGTGTGATCCGGTCTCGGCCTTCGGCGGCATTGTCGCCACCAATCGTACCTTGGATAGTGCTGCGGCGCAGGCCATCGTTGAGGTCTTCACGGAGGTCGTCATCGCGCCCGAGGCCGACGAAGAGGCGCTCGCTGTCTTCGCCGGAAGAAAGAACCTCCGGCTGCTGCTGACCGGAGGGTTTCCGGCTCACGATCCGCAGTCCTTCGAGGAGGTGTTCCGTAGCGTCTCGGGGGGCTTCCTTGTTCAAAGCCGAGACAACTCGACGATCGGCCCCGAGGACCTGAAGGTCGTGACCCGTCGCCAGCCCACGGCGGCCGAGGTCGCCGACATGCTGTTCGCCTTCACCGTAGCCAAGCACGTCAAGTCCAACGCCATCGTCTATGCTCGCAACGGCCAGACGCTGGGGGTGGGCGCGGGGCAGATGAACCGAAAGGACTCCGCCCGGATCGCGGCGCTGCGGGCCGCCGACTTCGGGCTGGACCTGCGCGGCTGCGCCTGCGCGTCGGAGGCCTTCTTCCCGTTTGCGGACGGACTGCTGGAGGCCGCGGCGGCGGGGGCCACGGCGGTGATCCAGCCGGGCGGCTCGATGCGGGATGCGGAGGTGATCGCGGCTGCCGACGAGGCCGGGATCGCCATGGCCTTCACCGGCGTGCGGGTGTTCCGCCATTAGCGCGCCGCCCACCACCGCCGAGCTCTGGGCGCAACTGGAGCCGCACATTGAGGTGCACGGCCCGACCGACGGGCTTCGCCGGCCGGCGGTGCTGCTGTTCCACGGCTGCGGCGGCGTGCGCGGACATATGGCGGAGTACGCGCAGGCGGCCGCGGCGGCCGGCGTCCGGGCGTTCGTCATCGACAGCTTCGCGCCGCGAGGCTGGGGGTATGGTTTCGGGGTCGCCTTTGTGTGCACGGGCGCCCGGTTCTGGGGACGGGAGCGGGCCGGCGACGTGCTGGCGGCGCTCTGGGGCCTGACCCGGCGGGCGGATGTGGATCCGGAGCGGATCTGCCTCGCCGGCTGGAGCCACGGCGGCTGGACGATCATGGACCTCATGACCATGCCCCTGACGCAGCCGGGAGAGGCGGCGCTGGCCGATCCGAACCCGGGGCTCCTGGCCGGCGTCCGCAGCCTGTTCCTCGCCTATCCCTACGGCGGGTTCGGCGCGCTGAGCCGGCGACGGCCGTGGCTGCGGGGTCCGGAGGTGCTGGGCGTGGTCCCATCGTGGGATCACGTCACCTGCCGCGCGGACGTCGAGCTGATCTATGCTCCAGTCCGGCGGGGCGGCGGAGCGCTCGAGCTTTGGGAGATGCAGGCCGGGTCGCACAGCTTCGACGAGCCCGCGCCGCAGTTTCCTATGCGCCGCCATCCGGAGATGGCTGGAGAGTCGCGGCGGCGGTTCGCCGCCTTTCTGACGCGAACGCTCGAGCCTCAGCCCGCCATGCAGTCGACATAAGGGCCGTCGCCGAGCCCGGTGAGCGTGGCGCCCGCGCCCTCGGCCGACAGGGTGGCGCCGGAAGCGTCGTCGGTGAACAGCACGGCGTCCGAAGCGCCCTTATGCGCCAGGATGCGGACGTCGCCGGCGGCGGCGACCACCACCGAATTGCCGTGCTCGGGGAAGGTGGCGGTGAAGCTGCGGTCGTCGGAGCAGCTGTAATTCACCGGCATGACCAGGGCGTCCTCCGCGTCGGCCACCTGCACCAGCAGGCCTTGGGGCTCGAGTTCGGCCACCGAGGCCTCCACGGCGGGCGCTTCGGCCAGCGGGGCGGCGGCGGTGGAGGCGATCTCGGCTTCCGGCGAGGCGCAGGCAGCCATGACCAGAAGGGCGGAGGCGAGGACGGCGGAGGAGAGGCTGCGGATCACGTCGTTCACCGTTCGCTAAGGTTCACGAATGAGTAACCAAGCCGGAGCCGTCCGGTTCCCGAGAATGCAGCAACAATCGTGGTTAACAGCCAAATGAACGAACTGCTCGTGATTCGTTAACAGTTGTTGAGCAAGACTAGCATTAACGAAGACCTTAACGGGCGGGGTGCGGGGGCCTGGAGCGGCTCCGATCCAGTCCTGCCGATCGGGAGTTGGTGTCGTGATCTTGGGTGTGCTGCACGCGCGAATGTCGTCGAACCGGATGCCCGGAAAGGTGCTGGCTCCGATCCTCGGCGAGCCCATGATCATCCGGCAGTTGGAGCGCATACGTCGGGCCCGAACCCTGGATCAGGTCGTCGTGGCCACCACGCGCGATCACGGCGACGACCCCCTGGCCGCCTATCTGGCCCAGCGCGACATCCCTGTGTTCCGCGGCAGCGCGGACGATGCGGTGCTGCGATGCGCCAAGGCGGCCGAGGGCGCCGAAGACGTCACCCACGTGGCCCGCTTTTTTTGCGACAATCCCCTGATCGACCCCGACGCGATCGATGCTGCCGTGACCCTGGCCCGCGTGTCAGGCGCCGCTTACGTCGGTACGGGTGAGCACGGCGGGGTGGAGGTGATCGCCGCGGACGCGCTGGCCGAGGCGGCCGCCGAGCCGCGGGGCGCGCGCGACCGGCGCGACCTGCGCTTCTTCTTCGGGCCACGGGCGGACCGCTTCGCCCGGGCCGAGCTGGACGACGGCGCCCCTCGCTGGACCGTGGACACCCCCGGCGACTTCGCCTTTGTGCGGGCGGCGTATGAGGCGCTGCACCCGACCAAGCCCGACTTCGGCGCCCAGGACGTGCTGGACTGGCTTTGCGCTCGCGAAGGCGCGGGCGTGCGTCCGGCCAGCAAGGCGGCCTGAGCCCGCTCGGAGCAGTCAGGGCCCCGGGACTCGCCCGGGGGCTGCAGCCCCTGGAGGAATGGGCGCCGCCGCAGGCCCTACGGCCTGGGTGTCGAAGAATCCGCGGAGCAGGAAGAAGAGCACGCCCAGCAGGATGAGCGCCGCCAGCAGCGGCAGCAGCCACCCGGGCAGCCCCCCGCTGCTGGTCGAGGCCGGAGCGGGCGTGGCGGGCGGCTGCGCAGCCGGCGCCGGAGCGGGAAACAGGACGGCCTCTCCCCCTCCGGAAGCCGCCGCCGCTTCGGCGGCGACGACGCGGTCGACCGCGTCCGCCGTCACGGCGGCGGACGCGCGCTCGGGAGCGGCTGCGGGGGTGGGCGGCTCGGCGCCGCGCAGGTCGAAGCCCGGCGGGAAGGCGCGTTCCACATTGTTTTCCTGTTCGCGCAGGGTGCGGCCCAGGGTGTCGGCGTTCAGCGGCGTGGGGGCGATCCGCGCGAAGGCGCCCAGCGCCAGGGGCGTGAGCATCGCCAGCAGGGCCGCCGCGGACTCCGGACGGATGCGGGCGAAGCCGGCGAGCCGGTCTTCGAGGTCGTCGGCCAGAAGGTCCGGGTCGGGACGGGCGCCGGCCTGCAGCCGGCTCAAGGGGTCGGCCAGCGCGCGCGCCGCCCCCGTTCGACGCATGGCGCCCAGGAGAGCGTCCGCCCCGCCTGGCGCGCGCCCCCGCTCGATCAAGCGCCAGAGCACGGCGGGAACCGCGGCCCCGGCGGCGCGTCCCAGCGCGTTGGGCTCCTCGTTCAAGCGTTCGCCGGCCCGGGAGAGCATGTCCGGGCCCAGCGCCCCTTGGACCAGGTCCACGACATTGGGGGTCATCTCGGCTCCTGTTCACCGCTCAGCGCCCTTAGCGCGAAGCTCCGGCCGGTGTTCCCCGTGTCCAGCCAAAAGGCCCCGGAGCGGTGTTCCGGGGCCTCGTCTTGCTCTGAACTGGGCGTCTCAGCGCATGCAGTGTCCGCAGTCGCGCCGTTCGTGCCGATCAGCACAAGCGCGAGGTCCGAATCCATGTTCGCGTCGCCCACGACACACGCCTCACGGGCTAGTGATCGCCGGCTCAGGCCGCCTGGGCCCAAGCCCCGTAGGGGTCCACGAACTCCGCCCCCATGGCCTGCGCCACCGCCGGGTGGGCCAGCTTGCCCCCCAGCACGTTGAGGCCGCGCGCCAGGTGCTTGTCGCGGCGCAAGGCCTCGAGGCCGTGGTCGGCCAGCGCGAGACCGAAGGGCAGAGTGGCGTTGTTCAGCGCCTCTGACGAGGTGCGCGGCGCCGCTCCGGGCATGTTGGCCACGCAATAGTGGACCACGCCGTCGATGGTGTAGGTGGGGTCGTTGTGGGTGGTGGGCCGCGAGGTCTCGAAACAGCCGCCCTGGTCGATGGACACGTCCACCAGGACCGAACCCGGCTTCATGCGCGACAGGTGCTCGCGCCGGACCAGCTTGGGCGCATTGGCGCCGGGGATCAGCACGGCCCCGATCACGACGTCGGCCTTGAGGATTTCTTCTTCCACCGCCGCGATGGAGCTGTAGCGCGTCAGCACCCGGCCCATGAAGATGTCGTCCAGTTCGCGCATGCGGGGGATGGAGCGCTCCATCACCACCACCTCGGCGTTCAGGCCCATGGCCATCCGCGCCGCGTTCATGCCCACCACGCCGCCGCCCAGCACGACCACGCGGGCGGGCGCCACGCCCGGCACGCCCGACAGGAGCAGGCCCATGCCGCCATTGTGCTTCAGTAGGGTTTCGGCCGCGGAGAAAACCGCGATCCGTCCGGCCACCTCCGACATGGGCGCCAGCAGCGGCAGGCCGTTGCGATTGTCCGTCACCGTTTCATAGGCGATGGCCGCGCAGCCGCTCTCCAACAGGCCTTTAGTCTGGTCGGGGTCAGGCGCCAGGTGAAGGTAGGTGAACAGGATGTGCTGCGGCCCCAGCCGCTTCCATTCCACGCCCTGCGGCTCCTTCACCTTCACAATCATGTCGCTGTCGCGGAAGACGGATTCCACGTCCGGCTCCAGCCTGGCTCCGGCCTTGACGAAATCGTCGTCGCTGAAGCCTGCGCCCAGGCCCGCACCGGTCTGCACCATGACCTGGTGGCCGTGCGAGACGTATTCGCGGACTGCGGTCGGGGTCAGCCCCACCCGGTATTCGTCGGACTTGATCTCGCTGGGCACGCCTACGCGCATGGTTTCGCTCCCGGGGTGTGTTTTGCTGGGACGCTTAGACCGTCCGAGAGCGGGAGCAAAGCGGGGCGGGCCGGCGCACCGCAAGAGTCGCCGCTCACGGACGCGCCCCGACTACGCTCGCCCGCCTCCTGGGCGCCCGGACGGGCGGACGCTCGGAACAAGTCTCCAGGTGAGGTTCTAAGTGGGAAGCAGGGAGATCGGCATGGATATGGCGGACGGAGGGCGGGCGCTCGTCCGCGAGCATGCGCTGATCGCGGGGCGTCCGGTCACGGCCACCGAGACCATCCGCGTTGACGACCCTGCGGAAGGGACCACGCTGGGCGCCGTGCCCAAGCTCTCGGCCCAGCAGGTGGAGTCCGCTGTGGCCGCCGCCGTCGGGGCCTTTCCCGCCTGGGCCGCGACGCCGGCCTTCGAGCGTGCAGGGGTGCTGCGTCGTTGGGCCGCGTTGATCGAGCAACATACCGATGCGCTGGCCGCCGTCATGTCGCTGGAGAACGGCAAGCCTTTCGGCGAGGCTCGCGGCGAGATCGCCTACGCCAATCAGTTCGTGCACTGGTTCGCGGGCGAGGCGGAACGCATGGGCGGTCACGCCATCGAAAGCTGGAGCGGCGCCGACCGGGTCGTCACCTTCAAGGAACCCGTGGGGCCTGTGGCGGCGATCACGCCCTGGAACTTTCCAGCGGCCATGGTGACGCGCAAGCTCGCGCCCGCCCTGGCCGCCGGCTGCACGGTGGTGCTGAAACCGGCTTCGGCCACCCCCTTCACCGCCATCGCCTTGGTGGAGCTGGCGCTGGAGGCGGGAGCACCGCCGGCCGCGCTGAACGTGGTCACGGGGGACAGCGGGACGGTGGGCCGCGTGCTGACCGGCTCGCCGGACATCCGCAAGCTCAGCTTCACCGGCTCCACTCCAGTGGGACGCAAGCTGATGGCCGACTGCGCGCCCACCTTGAAGCGGCTCTCCATGGAGCTGGGCGGCTCCGCGCCGGGGATCGTCTTCGACGACGCGGACCTGGAACGGGCGGTCGACGGCGTGACCAAGGGCAAGTTCCGCAACACGGGCCAGAGCTGCGTGTCGATCAATCGGGTCTATGTGCAGCGACCGTTGCTGGAAACCTTTGTGGCGGGAGTGGAGGCGCGGATGCGCACGCTCAAGGTGGGCCGCCCCTTTGAGGACGGGGTCGAGATCGGCCCGCTGATCGACGAGAACGGCGTGCGCAAGGTCGAGGAGCATGCGGCGGGCCTGCGGGAGGGCGGCGCGCGTTTGGTGATAGGGGGCGGGCGGCACGCGCTCGGCGGCCTGTTCTTCCAGCCGACGCTGCTGGTGGGTGGCGATGGAACCCTTCTGCGCGGCGAGGAGACCTTCGGCCCGCTGATGGCCGTGTTCCCCTTCGACGACGAGGCCGAGATCCTCCAGCGGGCCAACGCCACCGAGTTCGGGCTCGCGTCCTACGTCTTCACCGAGAGTCTGGACCGGGCGTTCCGGGCCGCCCGCCGGATTGAGGCAGGCATGGTGGGCGTCAACACGGGCGTGATCAGCCACGCCGCCAACCCTTTCGGCGGGATCAAGCAGTCGGGGTTCGGGCGCGAAGGCTCGATCCACGGCCTGGACGAGTATCTGCAGATAAAGGCAGTGACGCTGGCCGGGGTGGGTTAGGCGGACGTCGCCGATCCTCCCCCGCCAATGGAGGATATCATGACGCGAACACCCGATCGAAGTCGTCGCGACCGCTGACCGATACCTGCAGGTCGGTGATCAGGCCCGTGTGGAGGGAATAGATCCAGCCGTGGACGCACAAGGCCTGGTCCCGCGCCCAGGCGTCCTGGACGAAGACGTCGGACGCCACGTTCTCGACCTGGCGCACCACGTTCAGCTCGCAGAGCCGGTTCTGCCGCGCGCCCGGGTCGGCGATCGCCGCCAGCTCCTCGCGGCGCTCCTCAGCGATGCGGCGGATGGGGTGCAGCCAGTGGTCGATCAGGCCGTGGCGCTCGCCGTCCACGCTGGCGATCACGCCGCCGCAGCCGTAGTGGCCGGTGACGATGATGTCGCGGACCTGGAGCACCTCCACCGCGAACTGCAGCACGGAAAGATAGTTGGCGTCTTGCGGCGGGGCCTGGTTGGCGACATTGCGGTGCACGAACACCTCGCCGGGATCCAGCCCCACGATCTGATTGGCGGGCACGCGCGAGTCCGAGCAGCCGATCCACAGGTACCGGGGCCGCTGTTGCCGGGCCAGCCGTGCGAAGAAGTCGGGGTCGGCCTCCAGGCGGGCGGCGGCCCAGTGGCGGTTGTTCTCGAGCAGATGGGCGACCATGGCCGGTGTCTAGGCGGGACGGGCGGCCAACGGCAAGCGCCTCAGCGGGGATAGGCGCACCTGATCAGTTCCTGGCCGATCTGGTTGAACACGACGGCAGCTGGGCGGCTCGTCCCCCGCGAGTGAAGTTCAAGAGAGAGGACGCGGCTATCCCGATCAGCTACCCGGTCAGCTGGCCCGGTCCGCGTCGGGCTGGGTGTCCGGATGGGCTTGAACGAAGGCGGGGTGTAGAGCGGCCCGCTCCGCCGCCGCGCGCAGGCGCGGCCAGGGCGCGAGATCCAGGCCGAAGCGGCCCGCGGAGTAGATCTGCGGGGCCAGATAGACGTCGGCCAGCGTCAGGGCGTCCTCAAAGGCGTAGTTCCCTCCGCGCCGCTCGACCAGACGCTCCAGGGCGTTGAAGCCGGCCGTGATCCAGCGGCGCGGCCAGGCCTGGACCGCCGCCTCATCCGCTCCATAGTCGGCGCGGAGCGTCTTGAGCACGCGCAGGTTCTGCAGCGGATGGATGTCGCAGCCGATCAGGGCGCACATGGCGCGCACCTCTCCCCGCGCGAAGGGTGCGGTCGGCAGCAGCGGCGGATGGGGATAGGCCTCCTCCAGCCATTCGAGAATGGCCGGACTTTGGGTCAGCACCCCCTCGGGGGTCACCAGAGCCGGCACCAGCCCCTGCGGATTGAGTTCGGTGAAGCCGGCCTCGGACTGGGCGCCCGTGCGCAGGTCCACGCCCACCTGGCGGTAGGCGACGTTCTTCAGATTGAGCGCGATGCGGGCGCGGTAGCTGGTGCCGGAGCGCCAGTAACCGTGCAGCACCAGTTCGCTCACGCGGCCAGCTCGCGCAGGGCGGCGTTGGCGATGGTCAGCTTGGCGAAGCTCCAGCCGCCGCCGGAGGCTTCCACCTCCTCGACGTTCCTGAGCGCGCGCCGGGTCTGGGCCTCGCGGCCGGCTATCCAGGCCTCCACGGCCGCGCGTGCGGCTTCGTTGCTGGCGCCCGCTTCCGGCGGCGCTTCCGCGAGGACGGCGGCGGCCAGGGCGGACTGTTCGGCCAGCATGTCCTCGATCAGCCGGCGCACGGCCAGCCGTTCGAAATGGTCGCTCCGGGCCACCCCTCCGGCCGCGAAACGCAGCCGGTCGAAGCCGAAGGCGGCGCCCGTCTGGTGGTAAAGCCGCGCAACCTCTTCCACCGGTCGTCCGGCCTCGCGGGCGAGGTCGGCGATGTCTGTTGTCGCCGTGAGAGGCCGCAGCACCGCCACTTCGCGGGCGAGGGCTCCGGGCGCGCCCAGCTTGACGAAACGCTCCACCCGGCGCTCGACCTGCACGGTCTCGAAGTCCGACAAGGGCTCGGCGCCCAGGGCCTGCAGCGCGTCGGCCGGGGCGCGGTAGGCGTCGATCAGCCCCTGCACCGTGGCGTCCGTACGGCCAACGCCGCGGGCCAGCCAGAAGGACTGCTGGCGCAGCACGCGCGATATCTCCAGGTACAACGCCGTTTGCGCCTCGGCCGGAACCTGTAGATCGAGCGAGGACACCGCGTGCCAGGCCTTCCCCAGGCGGAAGATGCTGCGCGCCGCTTCGAAGGCGATCACCAGGGTGGCCGTGTCGCACCCCGCGCTGGCCCGCAAACGGGGCGCGAAGGTGGGCCCGCCCATGTTGACGATCTCATTGGCCAGAACCGTGGAGATGATCTCGCGCCGCAGCCGGTGCCGCTTCATGGCCTCTTCGTAGCGGGCCAGCGGCTCGGGGAAGTAGGCGCTCAGCGTGGTCTCGAACCAGGGGTCGTCCGGCGCGGTGGAGCCGACCACGTCCTCGAACAGGGTGAGCTTGCCATAGGCCAGCAGCACGGCGAGCTCCGGCCGGGTCAGGCCCTTGTTCTGCGCCTGGAGCTCCAGCATGGCGGCGGCGTCCGGCAGGCCTTCGACGTGACGGTCGAGCTTTCCGGCGGATTCCAGCTCGGCCATGAAGCGGGCCTGAGCGTCCAGGTCAGGGCGCGCGGCGGCCTCCATCAGCGAAAGCGCCAGGGTCTGGTCGTAGTTGTGTTGCAGCACCTTGGCCGCGACCTCGTCCGTCATGGAGGCCAGCAGCCTGTTGCGGGCCGGACGGTCCAGCTGGCCCGCAGCCTCGACCGCGCCCGTCAGGATCTTGATGTTGACCTCGTTATCCGAGCAGTCGACGCCCGCACTGTTGTCGATGAAGTCGGTGTTGATCCGCCCCCCGCTGCGCGCAAAGGCGATCCGGCCGGCCTGGGTCAGGCCCAGGTTGGCGCCTTCCCCCACCACCTTGACCCTGAGCTCCGGGCCGTCGAGGCGGATGGCGTCGTTGGCCTTGTCGCCGACCTCGGCCTGGGTCTCCTCCGGCGCCTTCACATAGGTGCCGATGCCGCCCAGGTAGAGCAGCTCGGCCGGTGCGCGGAGGATGGCGCGCATCACTTCGGCCGGCGTGGGCGTCGCGGACGTGATCTCCAGCAGGGCGCGGGCTTGCGGCGACAGGGCCACCGTCTTGGCCCCCCGGGGGTAGACGCCGCCTCCGGGCGAGATCTTGCTGCGGTCGTAATCGTCCCAAGACGAGCGCGGCAGCTCGAACATGCGCTTGCGCTCGTCCCAGCTGGTGGCCGGATCGGGCTCGGGGTCGATGAAGATGTGCCGGTGGTCGAAGGCGGCCAGCAGGCGGATCTGCTTGGAAAGCAACATGCCGTTGCCGAACACGTCGCCGCTCATGTCGCCCACTCCCACCACGGTGAAGGGTTCGGACTGGATGTCCTTGCCCATCTCGCGGAAGTGCCGCTTGACCGCCTCCCAGGCGCCCCGGGCGGTGATGCCCATCACCTTGTGGTCGTAGCCGGCCGAGCCGCCAGACGCGAAGGCGTCGCCCAGCCAGAAGCCGTAGTCATCCGACACCGCGTTGGCGATGTCCGAGAAGGTGGCCGTTCCCTTGTCCGCGGCGACCACCAGGTACGGATCGTCGCCTTCGTGCGCGATCACCTGCGGCGGCCGGACCACCTCGCCCGAGGCGGTGATGTTGTCCGTCAAGTCCAGCAAACCGCAAAGAAAGGTCTTGTAAGCGGCGATGGCGGCTGCGCGGATCTCCTCGTTCGGCCCGCCCCGCGGGAGCGCCTTGGGATAGAAGCCCCCCTTTGAGCCTACGGGCACGATCACCGCATTTTTGACCTGCTGCGCCTTGACCAGGCCCAGCACCTCCGTGCGGAAGTCGTCGCGCCGGTCGCTCCAGCGCAGCCCCCCGCGCGCCACCGGGCCGAAGCGCAGGTGCACGCCCTCGACATGCGGGGCCCAGACGAAGATCTCCCGGTACGGCTTGGGCGCCGGCAGCTCCTCCAGCTCGCGGCTGGCCACCTTGAAGCTGATGTAAGGCTTGGCGGAGCCGGTCGCGTCCGGCTGATAGAAATTGGTCCGCTTCAGCGCGCGCACTAGAAGCGCCAGCCGCCGCAGCACGCGGTCGTGGTCGAGGCTCTGCACCGTCTGCAGCGCCTCGACGATGGAGCTGAAGGTGATCTCCGCAGTCGCCGCCCGGTCCTCCAGGCTCATGTCCAGCGCCGGGTCGAACTTGATGCGGAAGAGCTCCAGGATCAGCCGCACCACCCCCGGGTGTTCGGACAGCGCCTCCTCCTGCACCGCCTGGCTGGGGTCCAGTCCTGACTGGCCTCGGTAGCGAGCCAGCGCGCGCACCAGCGCCGCCAGCCGCCAGGGGACGCCCAGCTCCAGCACCAGCCGATTGAAGCCGTCGTTCTCCGTTTCGCCGCGCCAGACGGCTTCCACCGTGTCCTCGAAAGCGGCCTTGACCTCCTCGAACACCAGCTCCCCGCCGCGTGGGTCGTTCAGCTCGAATTCGTGAACCCAGGTCACGGACTCCGAACCGTCGGCCAGCCGCCGGCGGATGGGAAAGCCTTCCTCCTGCTGCGCCTTCAGCCCCAGGCTTTCCAGAATGGGCAGAACGTCCGCCAGCGGCGCTGGCTTCTCGGGCCGGTATAGCTTGAACCGGAACACGGTCGGGCCGTCGTCCGGGCGCCGCGAGGCCCGCACCCGCACCGCCTCCTCCGCCTGCAGCGATTCAATCACCGCGACGTCCGCCAGAGCTTCCGCGGCGTCGTACAGGTCCTGGTAGCCCACCTCGAAGGCGTCCGGACCGTAACGTCCCAACAGGTCGGTCGCGGGCACGCCGTCCACCCGGCCCTGCTCTCGCACCACCTCGTCGAAACGGTCGCGCCAGTTGCGGGAGGCTTCCGCCAAGGCGTTCTCGAGCGCGACCAGATCGGGCTCCCGGTGCTCCCCGGGCTTGACCCCGATGATGAAATGCACCCGCACCAGCCCCGTCTCCGTGTGGAACGGATACCAGGCCGACACATGCCCGCCCCACGCCTCGGCGAGGATCTCGCCGGCGCGCGCGCGCAGGTCGCTGTCGTAGCGGTCGCGCGGAAAGAAGGCGAGCGCCGAGATGAACCGGTCGAACGGGTCGCGTCGCACGAACAGCCGCGCTCTCGGGCGGTCATACAGATGCAGGACGCCCAGCGAGGTCTCGAGCAACTCGTCCTCGGTGGCCTGGAAGAGCTCGTCGCGTGGGTAGTTCTCGACGATGTTGCGCAGCCGCTTGGCGTTGTGCCCGCCCGGCATACGCACCGCGCGCTCCAGGATCCGCGCCGCCTTGCGCCGGATCAGCGGCACCTCCAGCACGGGCCGGTCGTAGGCTTCGGCGGTGAACAGGCCCACCACGCGCACTTCGCCCGAGGGGCGGCCGTCCGGCCCGTACCGCCGGATGGAGATGTAGTCCATCTTGTTCCGGCGATGGACCCGACTGTTCAGGTTGGACTTGCCCACCGTCACCGGCTCGTCGAGGTCGATCTCGCGCTGCAGCTGGGCTGTCAGCAGCGCCGGTTCGTTGGCGCGCCGCAGGATGAGCCGCTCCGGATCCCGGAGCACGCCCAGACAGGTTTCCGGGGGCGTGTTCAGCACGGCTTGGGCCTCGTAGCCCCCTTCCGCGGTGCGCGGATAGTCGTAGGCCCGCGCGCCCAGGAACACGAAGTGATCCGCCGACAGCCAGCGCAGAAAACGCAAGGCCTCTTCCAGCGCTTCGGGGTCCTTGCGCGGGGGCGCTTGCTGCAGCTCGGCGGTGGCGTGCTCCACCAGCGCCACCATCTCGGGAAAGTCGGTCACGGAGGCGCGGACGTCCGCCAGGGTCTCCTGCACGCCCTGGATCAAAGCCTCCCCGCGATCCTCGCCGACAGGCTCCAGCCAGACCTGGATCAGACTCTCCGGTCCGGCGCTTCGGCTGTCCAGCTCCACCACCGGGTGGAACATGGCCCGAACGCGCATCCCTTGCGCCCCGAGTTCGCCCATCACGCTGTCCACCAGGAAAGGCGCATCTGGCTGCACCACCTCCAGCCGGTCGCGTTTCAGGTCTCGGCCGTCCGCTCCAAAGGTGGGGGCCAGGCGGACCCTGGGGTCGAAGCCGCCGGAGGTCGAAGCGTCCTGGGCGAAGCGCCAGAAGTCCAACAGGGCCGCGGCCAGGTCCTGCGCGTTCATGTCCGGGAACTCGCCCGGGCCGCAGTCCTCGTGCACCTGGTCCAGGAAAGCCGCTTGGTCCGCGCCCAGACCGGTTCCGGTCAGGGCCGTAAAGGCCGCCGCCAGGGTCGAGCGGGAGAAGCAGAACTGGGAAGCGCCGTCCATGAACCATGCCCTTGCGATCGGGCCCCGACCCTAGCGGGCGGCGGGCCGCAGTCCAAGCTGGGACTTCGGCGCTTGTCATAGTGAATAACTGGGCGCGCCGGTTTGGGCGACCACTCGAGAAGGACGGGGCCCGCTCCGAGGTCAGCCCCGTCGCTCACCCCGTCAAACGAAAACGCCGTCGGACGCGGGGGGCGTCCGACGGCGCGGGTCAGGCCGCCGAAGGGGGGAACGGCGGCCGGGACCGTAGGGCGCCTCCGGTCTCGGAAAGACGGGGAGACGAGGCGCCTTGGCCCGGGCTACAGGGGGGGACGGCCCGGGCTTGGCGAGGAGATAGGCGCCCGTCTGCAGGGTGGAAGACCGCGCCGGAACCCATCACGCCTTCGTGTTGGGGCCGATTCTCCCCAGCGCCCGCGACCGGCTCGAAGCGGGCTTGGCGTGAGCGAGGTCTCCGCGTGCGCCGTTCTCGTTCGGGTCGGGGTTGCCGTCCTGGGACAGCAGAATGGCGATCCAGCGGGATCCCTGGAACTGCGCCAGCAGGATCATGGCCACCACCGTCAGCGGCGTGGACAGAAAGGCGCCCGTGATCCCCCACAGCGCGCTCCAAAAGGCCAGGGAGAGCAGCACCACCACCGGGTCCACGTTGAGCCCCTTGGACTGCATGCGCGGATAGATGACGTTGCCCACGAAGAAGTTCACAGCCTGGTTGCCCGCAAACACGAGCAGCGGCGGCCCATAGCCCTCGAACTGCACCAGGGCGAACACGGCCGGCAACGCCGTCCCCAGCGCGGGCCCCACGATGGGGATATAGCCGGTCAGGAAGATGAAAAAGGCCCAGAACAGCGCCCGGTCCAGCCCCACCGCCAGCATGACCACGTAGCAGGCCACCGCGATCATCGCCCCCGTGACCGTCTGGATCCACAGATACTGCTGCGCGCCCGAACGGATCTCGTCGAAGATGCGCCCGGCCTCCCGCCGGTCCTCGCGCGATCCGAACAGGGCGCGCTGCTTGGCCTGGAAACTCTGGCGCGAGGCCAGCAGGAAGCCCAGGTAGATCAGGATGAACAGCGCGTCGGAGGCCAGCCCCTGGATGGCGGCCACGAACGGACCCAGGAAGCGCTGCGGGTTCAGCTGACGGAAAAGCTCGCGCAGGGTAGGCGCCTCGTCGATGCCCACCAGCCGGGCGACGTCGCCGATGAGCCCGTTCAGCCGGGTCGCATAGCTGTTCTGCCCGCCGGGCCCGGTGGTGGTCAGGTCGCCCGCGAAGCTCGCGATGTTGGAGGCCACCACATAGACCGAAACGCCGAAGGCCAGCAGGATCAGGCCGATAGCCACCGTCAGCGGCGCCCACCCCGGAAGCCTAGGCAGCCGCTGGCGGATCTTGCCTTCCAGCCCGTCGATCATGATCAGGAGGAAAAAGGCCAGGGCGAAGGGGGTAAGAATGCCCCGAAGCCAATAAAGCGCCGCGCCCGTCACCACCACGGCGATGACCACATCGGCGTTGCGACTGGTGGGAGAGGCGGCGGGGGCGGGAGGGCTCATGGCCGGACCTTAACGCAAGACTCCTGCCGAGGTCGCTCCTGGATCAATCAGAACGTTCCATCCAGCCAGCGCCTCCCGTCCCACCAGCAGCCGAAAGCGCATCAGCGGCCTGGCTGTGAGCGAAATCTCCACCTCCCGAGCCGGCAGCCCGGCCAGGCTCAGCGCCGTGCGGATAAAGGGGCGGGCCTCGCTGACGCCGTTGGAGCTGGTCACACCTCGGCGGTCCGCCAGGGCGGCCTCGCAACGCAGGACGCCATCGGGAGTCTCGGGCAAGGGATGCAGGGTGAAACGCACCCGATCGCCTTGCACGGTGATCTCCGTGGCGTGCAGGGCGGTCCCGCGCGCGCCCGTGTCAAGCTTGGCCGCCACGGCGGCGGCGCCCAGCTCCGGCAAGCCGGCCGTCTCACGCCAGGACAGGACGACCCGGGTCAGGTGCGTTTCATGACAGAAGATTGGAGCGGGCGAAGAGATTCGAACTCTCGACCCCAACCTTGGCAAGGTTGTGCTCTACCACTGAGCTACGCCCGCTTGGCGCCGGACGAACCCGTCCGCGGTCTGGGCGGCGCTTATGACGGGAAAGTTTCAGGAAGGCAAGCCGGTGTCCGGGTTCAGCACATATGAGACGGCGGGGTCTCGTGTGCTGGCGGCGTCTCTGCGCCCTGGAGCTTGGTGGGTGTTGATTCGAGGACCTGTTCGCGGGGGCGGCAGCGCGCCAATCCCGCCACGACCCCCGGCCTCCGCCGGTAAGGGCGCTCACGAGCTACCGCCCGAGCCTAGGGGGCTTCAGTCGGCGCTTGTTGGTGTGGGTCGGCGGCGCCTTGCCGAGGTCCTCGGGAACCTCGCCTTTGAAGTAGAAGCGCTGCCAGGCGTCGCGCATCGCGCCGGGTTCCTGGTTGTGCAGGGACTTGTTGAAAGCGTCGCGTGAGGTGCGCCAGGCCTCGTACTGCTTGTTCAGCGGAAGGTCGCTCGCCAGTGAGCGGCGGACCGGCTGCACGGCGTCCAGCGGCTGCGACTGCACAAGCGTGAGAAAACAAAAGGGCTCCCCCTTTTCGAAGCGGATCCGCCCCGGGCGGGTGAAGATCCAGTTCATGGTGAAGGGAAAGGGCAGCCAGTCGGTTTCGACCAGCCCCGTCAGCGGATAGACGCCGTCCTTGGGCAGGTTGGGCGGGCCTGAGGTCCACACCGACCACCCGGGGGGCGTGCGGAACAGATAGCCCGTGTGAAAGGTCAGCACGCCGTGGCTGAAGTGCGATGACACATACTCGCCCGCCTGCGCGTTCGGCCGGTCGGGGGTGATGGTGATGTCACGCTGGTGGGTGCCGCCGTTCCACTCGGCGCTGAAGCCGAACGGAGTCAGGATCTCCCAGCCGGAGGTGTTGGCCATGGTCAGCGGCAGGCAGCGATAGGGATGGCGCGCGCTGAAATGATCCATCCATTGACGCGCCGGCCCGCCCGGCACCAGCTCCGGCGGCCGCGCCACCACCGAGAAACACTCAAGCTCCATCCGCAGACCTCCAGGGCGCGAGGGGCCGAGCCCGTTCGCCTCCCCAGTTTGCGCGGGGCCGTCCTGGCGGATCAAGCGGTTGGGGGCGAAAAGACTCGGCGGAAACCCTCGCCGAGGCTGGCCGGGTTATCACCGGTCCCGAAGTGGGTTCAGGAGGTGTCTTGGAGAAACAGTCCGCAGACGGTCGCGTGCTTTTCGACCGGAACGGTCCCGCCGCCCGGGCCGAACTGTTCGCCTTTCTAGACCGGCACGGGATTGCGCACCGCACGCTGGAGCATCCGCCCGTGTTCCGCGTGGAGGAAGGCCGAGAGATCAAGGCCGCCCTGCCGGGCGGGCACACCAAGAACCTGTTCCTCAAGGACGCCAAAGGGCGGCTCTGGCTGGTCTGCGCTTTGGGCGACACCCGCGTGGACCTGAAAGCGCTTCCCGCGGCGATCGGCTCGGCCCGGCTGTCTTTCGGCTCCGCCGAGCTCATGAGGGAAGTGCTGGGCGTGGAGCCGGGGTCGGTCACGGTCTTCGCCCTGTTGAACGACCCGGGGGGGCGCGTGTCCTTGGTGCTGGACCGGGCGCTGGTGGACGCCGATCCTGTCAACTTCCACCCCCTCTCCAACGACGCCACCACCGCCTTGTCGCAGGCGGGCCTGCAGGCCTTCCTCCGGGCCCTGGGCGCCGAAGCGCCCGTGGTGGACTTCTCCGGCGCGGCCCCCCTCCGTTGCGGGACGGCGCCCACGGGACCATCTTGAGGGCGGATCACGGGAGCAAGGATTTCATGCTGGGCGGCGCGCAGAACACGACCGGAGGCGGCAACAGCGGCCACATCAAGGACAGCGGCGACGCCGGCTTCCTGGCCGACGTGATCGAGGCCTCGCGTAGCCAGCCCGTGATTGTCGACTTCTGGGCGCCCTGGTGCGGTCCGTGTCGCCAGCTGACCCCCGCTCTCGAAAAACAGGTCAACGCCGCCAAGGGCGCCGTGAAGCTGGTCAAGATCGACATCGACAAGAACCCGCGCGTGGCGACCCAGCTGCGCATCCAGTCGATCCCGACCGTCTACGCCTTTGTGGACGGCCAGCCGGTGGACGGCTTCCAAGGAGCCCTGCCCGAAAGCCAGATCAAGGCCTTCATCGAGCGTCTGTCAAAGGCGGGGCCAGGCGCAGACGGCGCGGCCGACATCGAGGCGCTGCTAGCCATGGCGGCCGAGTCCGCCCAGCTCGGGGACCTCGGCGGCGCGGCCCAGGCCTACGCCCAACTGCTGCAGCTGGACCCTGAGAACGCCAAGGCCATCGCCGGCCTGGCGCGTGTCTACCTCGCCAGCGGCGACCTGGAACGCGCGGAGGAGATTCTGTCCATGGCGCCGGCAGGCGCGAAGGACCCCGAGCTGGACAGCGTTCGCGCCGCCTTGAAGCTCGCCAGGGCGGCCCCGGCTTCAGACTTCGCCGAGTTCGAGGATCGGCTCAAAGCGGATCCGAACGATCACCAGGCCCGCTACGCCCTGGCCGAGGCCCTGGCCGCCTCCGGGCGGTTGGACGAGGCGGTGGACGCGCTGCTGCACATCTTCGCCCGCGATCGCGAATGGAACGGCGGCGCGGCCCGCGCCAAGCTGGTGGAGATTTTCGAAGCCGCAGGGCCAAACAGCGACGTGGCCAAAACCGGCCGCCGGCGCCTCTCGTCCTTGATGTTCAGCTGATGAGCGCGGGCGCGATCGCGGGAGGCTCTGCGCGGGTGGAGGACCTGCCGGCGATCCTGCCCGTCTTTCCGCTGGACGGCGCCCTGCTGTTGCCCCGGGGCGGTCTGCCGCTCAACATCTTCGAGCCGCGCTATCTGAACATGGTGGACGACGCCATGGCGGGCGATCGCAGCATCGGCATGATCGCTACGCAGTCGGGCGGAGACCGTGCACGCCCGGCGCTGGCCCCGCTGGGCTGCCTCGGCCGGATCACCAGCTTCAGCGAGACCGCCGACGGCCGTTACCTGATCACGCTCACAGGCGTCTGTCGCTTCGCGGTGGTGGAGGAACTGCCCGTCACCACGCCCTACCGGCAGGTTCGGGCCGACTATTCCGCCTTTGGCGAGGACCTGGAGCCGGCGCCCTTCGATCTGGAGTTCGGCCGCGACCGCCTGCTGGAGGCGCTCCGCGCCTACCTTGACCGGCGCGGTCTGGAGATCGAGTGGGACACCGCTCGCGGCGCTCCGGCCGAAGCCTTGATCAACAGCCTGTCGATGGCGCTGCCCTTCGCCTCCGCCGAGAAGCAGGCTCTGCTCGCGGCCGCCGACCTGGTGGAGCGCGAAACGGCTCTCGTAGCCTTGCTGGAGATCGAAGCCGCAGGCTTTGATGACGAGGACGACGGCCCTCAAACCCTGCAGTGACCCGATGACCGACCCCCCAGCGAGACCGCACCACCAGCCTCAGGTCGACCCCCGGCTGTTGGAGGTGCTTGTTTGTCCCGTCACCCACGGCCCGCTCGAGTACGACCGCGAAGCCGGGGAGCTGATCAGCCGCAGCGCCCGCCTAGCCTACCCGATCCGCGACGGCGTCCCCGTGATGCTCCCGGAAGAGGCTCGCGAGCTGACGGACTAAACCGGCTCGCCGCGCAGCAGCCGGGGCAGGTCGCCCACGGCGCCCCCCGCCTCGGACATGAAGAAACGGCGGGCGGGCCCGATCCGGTTCACCGCCGCCAGGCCCAGGCCCCGGGCCAGCCGAAGGGGTGGGAAATCGTTGCTGAACAAGCGGGTGAAGACGTCCGTCGCTCCCGCCAGGGCCACCGTGTCGAACCGCCGCCAGGCGGCGTAGCGCTCCACCACCGCTTCCGCACCGATGTCCTCGCCGCGCCGGCCCGCGTCGGCCAGGGTCTCGGCCAAAGCGGCCACGTCTTTCAGCCCAAGGTTCAACCCCTGCCCGGCGATCGGATGGATGGCGTGCGCCGCGTCGCCCAGCAGCGCCACCCGAGGCGCCGTCCACTGCTCCGCCAGCAGCAGGCCCAGCGGGTAGGTAAAGCGCGGCCCCTCGACCCCGACCTCGCCCAGGAAGTCGCCGAACCGCCGGCGCAGGTGCGCCTCGAAGGCCTCCGGGGAGGCCGCGGCCAGGGCCTCCGCCCGCCGTTGCGGTTCGGTCCAGACCAGGCTGGCTCGGTTCTCCGTCAGGGGCAGGATCGCGAACGGCCCGCCCGGCAGGAAGTGTTCGTAGGCCACCCCGCCGTGCGGGCGCGCGTGTTGCACGGTGGCGACCACGCCGGACTGCCTGTAGCTCCAGCCCGTCACGCCGATCCCGGCCAGGTTTCGAACCGTGCTGCCCCGCCCCTCCGCGCCCACAACCAGCACCGCCTCCAGCGCGCGCCCATCGGCCAGCCGCACCCGTGCCGAAGCCGGCCCAACCTCGACAGCCTCCACCCGAGCAGGCGTCAGAACGGCGACGCCTGAAGCCGCCACCGCCTCGGCCAGCGCGGCTCGGATGCGGCGGTTCTCGACCATATAGCCCAGCGGCTCGCCCCCGGAACGGCCGGCGATCTCCTCGGCGGCGAAGCGCAGGTGGAAGGGCGGAGGGCTCCCCGCTGCGGCGCCGGGCGCGCGCCCGTCAGTGACCAGGATCTGCTCGATCCGGCACGCCTGCGGCTCCAGGACCTCGCCGGCTCCCAGGGTGCGCAGCATGCGAAAGCTGCTGTAGGCGATCGCCGACGCCCGTCCGTCGAAGGTGGGCGCCAGCTGTCGTTCAAAGGGCTGGGGATCGACCAGCGCCACGCGGAAACCGGCGGCCGCCAGGGCCAGGGCGGCGCTGGCGCCCGTCATCCCGGCTCCCGCGACGACGATGTCGAACCGCTCGGTCACGGGGCGGGCGCGCTCGGCCCCTCCGCCACCTGGGTCGCCGGCGTGCGCGTCCGTTCCCAGTGCGTCGCCACGGCGCGGGCCACGCTCGCAATCAGCTGCTGGCGCTCGCGCACCTGCCGATCCGTCCGGCCGATGTAGACCGCCACCGCATAGGTGCGGCCGTCTGGGGCGACCATGACGCCCACGTCATTGTAGCCGGCCGTGGTCTCGCGCCAGTCCGGCCCTGTGCCCGTCTTGTGCGACAAGCGCCAGCCTTCCGGGAGTCCCGCCTTGAGCCGAGCGGCCCCTGCGCGGCTTTCGAACATGATGCGCAGCAGGCGCTCGGTCGATTCCGGCGAGAGCAGCTTGCCTTCGTAGAGCATCTGCAGCGCATTCACCGTGCCGACCGGCGTGGCGCCGTCCGGCGGCGCACGCAGATACTGGTCCAGCGCTTGGTCGCGCACTTTGTCGGGCACCCGATCCCGAGCGCGGTTGAACAGGTCGCCGTCGATGTACTCCGGCCGCCACTCCAGGCCCGAGATGCGCGGCTGCAGCAAGCGCTCCTCCACCCCCACGCGCACGCCGCGAAGGCCTTTGCGCTCCAGCACCGCCTGGACCGCCGGTCCTCCACCGAGGCGGCGCATGAGGATGTCGGTGGCGGCGTTGTCGCTCTTGCTGATCGCCCACAGCAGCAGGCGGTCGATGGTGGTCTCCATCCGGCCGGTCTTCAGCGTCAGAGGTCGGACCATTGGCGAGTTGAACAGGCTGAGGTCGGGCGGCGTGATCACAACCGTTTCATCCAGGCTGAGTTGGCCGCGATCCACCGCGTCCAGCACAGCCACCGCCAGCCACACCTTCATGGTGCTCTGCTGAGGAAAGGCCTTGTCGCCTTGCCAGGTTGCGGCCCAACCCTGCTGCAGGTCCTTGACCGCTACGCCCACGTCGCCGTCGAAGGGTTGAACCGCAGCCTCGATCTCGCTCTGAAAGCCCACGGGGGCGGGCTTAGGCGGCGGCGGGGGCTCCAGCGAAGCGGCTTCGGCCGAAGGCGCCGCGGCGGACAAGGCTCGATCGGCGATGTTCTCCTGATCGGGCCCGCTGCAGGCCGCGCAGGCGGTCGCCAGGAGTAGGGCGGCGACGGTGGCGAGCCTCATACGCGGACGAACTCCAGAAACAGGGGGGCCGAATCGCCGAGGCGCTTGGCTTCATAACGCGTGGAAACGTGGTCGCTCGGCGCCTCGCGCCAATCCGCCGCGCTCTCCGCGGTCCAGTGAAACTGGGGCGAACCCTGCATCCGCTCAAGGGTCCAGGCTGCGTAAGCCCGCCAGTCGGTGACGAAGCGGAGGACGCCTCCCGGGCGAAGCACGCGGGCCAGTTCGGCGATAAAGGGTTGGGTCATCAGGCGTCGCTTGTGGTGTCTGGCTTTGGGCCAGGGATCGGGGAATAGGATGAACACTCTGTTCACCACGTCCTCGGGAAGCGCTTCCATCAGCTCACGGGCGTCGCCCGCATGCAGGCGCACATTGGTCAGCGCCCGTTCGTCGATGTGGCGGAGCGCGCTGGCCACGCCGTTCTGGAACGGCTCGGCTCCGATCAGCAGAACGTCCGGGTGGCGGGCCGCCTGTTCCGCCAGATGCTCGCCCCCGCCGAAGCCGATCTCAAGCCAGACGGGCCGGTCGTCCAAAGCCGGACGGTCGCCCAGGCGCCAGGTCAGTTCGGGCAAGCGCCTCTCGACCAGGCCGGCTTGGCGCGGCTTGATCGGTCTCGATTTGATCCGGCCGTAGGAGCGGATCGGCCCATGCTGGTGGGTCAGGCCAAGCCTCGCAGCTGGTCGACCAGATCGGTGCGTTCCCAGGAGAAGCCTCCATCCGCGTCGGGCAGACGGCCGAAATGACCATAAGCGGCCGAGCGCTGATAGATGGCCCGGTTCAGTTCCAGGTGTTCGCGGATGCCGCGGGGCGTCAGCCCGCCGATGAGGTCCGGCAGCGCCGATTCCAGCTTGGCTGGATCGATCTCGCCGGTGTCGTGCAGGTTGACGTAAAAGGAAAGCGGCCGGCTTACGCCGATGGCGTAACTGACCTGCAGTGTGCAGCGGCGCGCCAGGCCGGCCGCCACCACGTTCTTGGCCAGATAACGAAGCGCATAGGCAGCTGATCGGTCGACCTTGGTAGGGTCCTTGCCTGAAAAGGCGCCGCCGCCGTGCGGAGCCGCCCCGCCGTAGGTGTCCACAATGATCTTGCGGCCTGTCAGACCCGCGTCGCCGTCCGGCCCGCCGATCTGGAAGGCGCCCGTCGGATTGACCATCCACTCGGTCTCTTCCGTCAGCAGACCTTCGGGCATCACCGCGCGGACGTGCGGTTCGATGAGCGCGCGTACCTCCGCGCTCTCCAACCGGTCCGTGGTCTGGTGCGAGACCACGATCTTGAGCGCCCGCACAGGGCGACCGTCCTCGTACTGGAGCGTGACCTGGCTCTTGGCGTCCGGCTGCAGCGCGCGCTCGCCTCCATGGCGCACCTCGGCCAGCCGGCGCAGGATGTTGTGGCTGTATTGCAGGGTGGCCGGCATCAGCTCGGGCGTTTCGTCAACCGCATAGCCGAACATGATGCCCTGGTCGCCTGCGCCCTCGTCCTTGTTGCCCGCCGCGTCCACGCCTTGGGCGATCTCGGCGGACTGGGCATGCAGGTGGCTGGCGAAGTCGGCCTCCTCCCAGTGAAAGCCCTCCTGCTCATAGCCGATCTCGCGCACGGCGGCGCGGGCGCGCTCTTCCAGCAGCTCAGGCGTGACCGAGGCCGGGCCCCGGACCTCGCCCGCCAGCACGATCCGATTGGTCGTCACCAGGGTCTCGCAGGCCACCCTCGCTTGCGGGTCGGCTTCCAGAAAGGCGTCCACCACCGTGTCGCTGATGCGGTCCGCGACCTTGTCGGGATGGCCTTCGGACACGCTTTCGCTGGTGAAAATGTATGACGGACGGATCAAGAGCGGGCTCTCCCGGCGGGGACGAGCCGCCGGTATAAAGATATCTTTATGTCCGGCAAGCGGCGGGGCGCCTCAGCCCGTCCGGTCGTCCGATCCTTCAGTCCCCTCGCCGGCCAGCTCCCTTACGAGTTCGAGCACCCGGCGACGCATGCGCTTGCGGGTGATCGAGCGGAAGGCGGCCAGCAGCTCCGCCTCGTCTGGCGTGCGGCTCAGCGGGTCAAAGGCGAGCGGGTCGACTTCGGACGCTGCGTCCAAAGGCTCCCGGGGCGGCAGGCCGTCGAAGAAGAAGGGAATGTCGACCTGCAGCGCGGCGGCCGTGTCGAAGAGTTTGGAGGCGCTGATCCGGTTGGCGCCCCGCTCGTACTTCTGCACCTGCTGGAAGGTGAGCCCCAGGGCGTCGGCCAGGCGATCCTGACTGAGCCCCAGCTGTTTGCGGCGGGCGCGCACGCGCTCGCCGACGTGGCGGTCCACAAGATTGGGCTGACGGTCCCCCGGCGGCCGCGTCCGTGGCGGCTTGCCGCCTGCTGCCGAGGACACCGGTGTCTTGTGCTCAGCCATTTCCGTTTCAGCCTCCTTGCGGACCCTCTCTAAGCCTCGAAAGCGGCGATTTGTCACGCTTTTTACGCGGGTCGCTGACGAAAGCGTGGCAGCAGCGCGACAAGCGCCCCGGCCGCGACGAAGATCCAGAAGGGCAGGTTGCCCCAGCGGTTGAAAAGCGTCGGGCTGAGCGGGGCGGGAAGGGCGGCGTCGATCACGCCTGCCTGCCCGATGCCCAGCACCTGGCCGGCGGGTATGCGGCCGTAGGGATCGATCATGGCCGACACGCCGGTCGGCGCAGACCGTACGATTGGAACTCCGTGCTCAATGGCGCGATAGGCGCCCAGGTTCAGGTGCTGCCAGGGACCGCTTGTGGCGCCGTACCAGCTGTCATTCGAGGGCAGGACCATCCAAGCGGGCCTGGGTCCGCGCTCGCCCACCGCATCCATGAAGATGCTCTCATAGCAGATCATGGGTTGCAGCAACGGCAAACCGGGCAATGCGATCGGCGCCGGCGGGGGTCCGGGCGCGTAATCGGCCGGCATGTTCACGAGCGAGCGCACGCCCAGTCGCGTCATCAAATTCCCCAGGGGAAGGTACTCGCCGAAGGGCAGGAGGTGGTGCTTGTCGTAGAAGCCGTTCACCCGCAATCCGGCGGGCTCGCGCTGCAGAAAGGCGAGGCTGTTGAAGTAGTAGGCGCCGCCTGGGCCGGCGCGGCTGACGCCCATGAACAGGTGCTGCCCGGGGCGGAGCGCATCCGGGATGCGGCGACCCAGCTCCACGCCCGGGGACGCGGGGTCGAACAGGTATTCCAGCGAGGCGGGCAGGGCGCCCTCCGGCCAGACCACCACGTCGACCGTCTCCAGCCCTGGCGATTGGCTGAGACGCACATGGGTGTCCACGATCCCGGGCAGCGCGCCTTCACGCCACTTCTCCGCTTGCGAGATGTTGGCCTGCACGATGCGGATCCGGGTGTCGGTGGCCCGAACCTCGGCCCCGGACAACCGCCAGGCGCCCCAGCCCCACATGGCGGTGAGCGCCAAGGCGGCGGCGGCGACCGTGCCCAGGCGGGCCCGGCGCGAGCCGGTTCCGGCCAGCACCGCGGGCGCGCCGGTGATCAGCAGGGTGATCACGGTCAAGCCCAGCGCGCCGAACAGGGCCGCGTTCTGCGAGATCGCGCCGCCGGCGGCCCAGGTCTGGCCCGCCATGTTCCAGGGAAAGCCGGTGAGCAGCCAGTTCCGCAGCCACTCGAGCAGGCCGAAGCTGGCGCCGAACACCAAGAGCCGGGCCGGTCCGGCCACGGCCAGGCGGCGGTACAGAACCGCGGCGGTCCCCCAGAACAGGCCCATCCCGGCCGGCAGGACGCAAACGATGATCGGCGCCATCCAGCCGTGCTGCTCGGCGTCGACCAGAAAGGCCTCCACCACCCACCATGTGCCCACCAGGAAATAGGCCAGGGAGAACCACCAAGCGCGCCAGAAAGCGGAGCGGAGCGGGCGCTGCGGCTCCCGCTTGCCCCGGCCGTCCAGCAACCAGAGCAGGCCGGCCCATCCCAGGACGCCCGGCAGGATGTCGAAAGGCGGATGGGCGAAGCCGGCCGCCGCGCCGAAGCCCAGGGCCAACAGAGCCGAGCCCGCCCGGCTCAGGGCGGGGTGCGTCATGCGGCCGTGTCGCTGACGACCGGCCGCTCCAGCCGGCGCACCCGCAGCCGTTTCACGCGGCGCGGATCGGCGTCGACGACGTCGAACTCATAGCCGGCGGGGTGGGCCACGATCTCGCCGCGCTGGGGTACGCGACCGGCCAGGGTGGCGACCAGCCCGCCCACCGTGTCGACCTCCTCTTCGTGATCATCCAGCGCCAGGCTTTCGCCCGCCATGGCCTCCAGGTCTTCGAGCGGGGCCCGGGCGTCGGCCTCCCAGCCCCCGGGGCGCTCGATGATCTCCGGCGTGGTCTCCACGTCGTGCTCGTCTTCGATCTCGCCCACCACCGCTTCCAGCAGATCCTCGATGGTGACCAGGCCGTCGGTGCCGCCGAATTCGTCGATGACCAGGGCCATGTGGATGCGGGTGGACTGCATGCGGACCAGAAGGTCGGCCGCGCGCATGGAGGCGGGAACATAGAGCGCCTCTCGCCGGAGCCCGTCCAGGACGGCCGCGCTCCAGTCCGGCGCCGCGTGCTCGGGGCCGGGAGTGAGCAGCTTGACCAAGTCCTTGATGTGGACCACGCCCAGCGGCTCATCCAGGGTCTCGCGGAACACCGGCATGCGCGAGTGTTCGGTTTCAGCGAAGCGGCGCCAGACCACGTCCAGCGGCGTGTCGAGATCCAGGGCGGCCACGTCCGCGCGGGGCGTCATGACGTCCTGGACGCGGATGCTCTGAAAGGCTTGAGCCTGGTCGACCAAGTCGCGTTCGGCTTCCGACACGGGCCGGGCGGCCTCGTCGGACTCGGTTTCCCCCAGCGCCCAGCGCCCCAGCACCCGCAGAATGCCCGGCCTTCGGGCGGACTCGTTCCCAGAACTTGGGCTTGTTGAACTGTCTGTGTCAGCCATGGGGAGGGACGTCGCGATCGCGATAAGGGTCCGGCGCGCCCAGCCCGGCGAGGATCAGGCGCTCGCGCCCTTCCATCGCCTCGGCCTCCGCCTCGGTCATGTGGTCCCACCCTAGCAGATGAAGCACGCCGTGCGCCACCAGGTGCTGCAGATGGTGCTCCAGCGTCTTGCCCTGATCGTCCGCTTCGCGCGCGCAGGTCTCGCGAGCCAGGGCGATGTCCCCAAGGTGGGGCGCCGCCGAAGGGGCGGCGGGGAAGGACAGGACGTTGGTGGGCGCGTCGCGACCCCGGTGATCGCGGTTGAGTTGGTGAACGCCCGCGTCGTCCGTGAGCAGCACGACGACGTCGCCCGTCGCCGTCCGATCGGAGAGAACCGCCTCCGCCGCGGCCCGTACCAGGCCTTCGACCTGGGGCAGGGCGGCGGTCCAGCTGTCCGCCTCGATTTCGACCTCGATCATTCGATGGGCTGACCTGCGCGCCGGGCCGCATCGGCGTCATAAGCCTTGACGATGCGTTCGACGAGCGGGTGGCGCACCACGTCCTCTGCGGCGAAACGGGCGATGGCCACACCTTCGACCCCGTCCAGGATGCCCAGGGCGTGAGCCAGGCCGCTATCGCGCGGATTGACCAGGTCCACCTGCGTCGGATCGCCGGTGACCACCATGCGGGCGCCTTCGCCCAGGCGGGTCAGCACCATCTTCATCTGCAGTCGCGAGGCGTTCTGCGCCTCGTCCACGATGACAAAAGCGTGGTTCAGGGTCCGCCCGCGCATAAAGGCGATAGGGGCCACTTCGATCTCGCCCTTTTCACGACGCCGTCTCAGGGCGTCGGCCCCTACAATGTCGCTCAGCGCCTCCCAGATCGGCGCCATGTAGGGGTCGACCTTTTCGTTCATGTCGCCGGGCAGGAAGCCCAGGCGTTCGCCGGCCTCCACCGCCGGGCGGGTGATCACCAGTCGGTCCACCTCGCCGCGCAGCAGCAGGCCTGCACCGTAGGCCACGGCCAGGAAGGTCTTGCCCGTTCCGGCCGGCCCCACCCCGAACGTCATGGCGTGCGCCCCGAGCATCTCGAGGTAACGGGCCTGGGCCGTCGTCTTGGGCGCCACGGCCCCGCGACGCCCCACGGGAAGCGGGGCTCCGTGCTCAGGGGACGCCTCGCCGCTCCGCGCCGATCCGATCGCCACACGCACATCCGCCTCCGTAACCTCGCTGCCGGCGTCCGCGCGCTTGGCCACCGATTCGATCGCCCGTCGTGCGCCTGTGCGCCCCTTCATGTCGCCGCGCACCGACACGCCGCCGCCCGGAGTCTCGATGAGCACGCGAAAGGCGTCCTCGATCAGGGCGGCGTGACGGCTGTTCGGGCCGGCGACGGCTCGGGCCGCGGTGTCGGTGAGCGGAAGGTAGTCCTGGGCTGCGCTCAAGCTGCGAGCTCGCCGCTGAGTTCAGCCGGCTGGGCCAGCACGCCCGTGAGGCTGCGGCTGGCGGCGGCGGTGATGGTCACGGGCGCGATCTGTCCCAGGAGGGTGTCGGGGGCTTGGAGGTGCACCGACTGAAGATAGGGGCTCTTTCCCGCGATTTGACCCGGGCGCCGTCCGCGGCGGTCGAACAACACTGGGAGGGTGCGACCGACCTGGGCGAGATTGAACTCCGTCATCTGCGCCTCCAGCAAGGCGCCCAGGCGCTGCAGCCGTTCGTTCTTCACCGCCTCAGGGACCTGCCGGCCCATGGCGGCGGCCGGCGTGCCCGGGCGAGGGCTGTACTTGAAAGCGTAGGCGGAGGCGTGCCTCACCGCCCGGACCAGGTCCAAGGTGGCCTCGAAGTCCGCCTCCGACTCCCCCGGAAATCCCACGATGAAGTCGCCGCTGATCGCGATGTCCGGCCGAGCCGCCCGCATGCGCTCGACGGTGCGCAGATAGCTTTCGGCCGTGTGCGCCCGGTTCATGGCCTTGAGCACCCGGTCGCTCCCGGCCTGCACGGGCAGGTGGAGATAGGGCATGAGCGCCTGGACCTCGGCATGAGCGGCGAACAGGTCCTCGCTCATGTCGCGCGGGTGGCTGGTGGTGTAGCGGATCCGGTCCAGCCCGGGGATGGCGGCCAGCGTCCGAATCAGACGCGCCAGGGTCCAGCCGTTGTTCAGGTAGGCGTTGACGTTCTGCCCCAGCAGGGTGACCTCGCGCACGCCCTGCTGGGCCAGGCCGGTGGCTTCGCGGATGATGTCCCCGGCCGGTCGGGACCATTCCGCGCCCCGCGTGTAGGGCACCACACAGAAGGTGCAGAACTTGTCGCAGCCCTCCTGCACGGTGAGAAAGGCCGAATAGCCGGAGCGTCGCCGCGTTGCGCCCTCCAGCCGGTCGAACTTGGCCTCCGGCGCGAACTCGGCCAGCAGCCGCTCGCCCCGGGGCCGCGATGCCCCCGCTTGCTCAGCTTGGGCGATCAGTTCGGGCAGCTGGTGATAGCTCTGCGGTCCCACGACCAGATCGACCACCGGCGCCCGGGCCATGATCTCGGCCCCCTCCGCCTGGGCCACGCAGCCGGCCACCGCCACAGTCATGCCGCCTCGGCCATCCCCCGCCTTGGCCCGCTGCAGCGCCTTGATGCGGCCCAGCTCCGCATAGGTCTTCTCCGTCGCCTTTTCCCGGATGTGGCAGGTGTTCAGCACCACCAGGTCGGCGTCGTCCGGCCTGTCCGTCGAGACGTAACCCAGCGGTCGCAGCACATCGGCCATGCGCTCGCTGTCATAGACGTTCATCTGACAGCCGTAGGTCTTGATGAAGAGGCGCTTCACGCCTCCCCGCCCTCCACCTGGGGCTTGCTGCTCGTGTCCGGCTCCATCTTCACGCCGTAGAGCTCCAGCCGGTGATCGACGAGCCGATAGCCCATCCGCTCGGCGATCTTGTGCTTCAGCGCCTCAAGCTCCGCGTCGAAGAATTCGGTCACCTGTCCCGTGTTCAGGTCGATCAGGTGGTGGTGGTGGTACTCGGTCGCCTGCTCATACCGCGACCGGCCGTCGCGGAAGTCGTGGCGCTCGATGATCCCGCCTTCCTCGAACAAGCGCACGGTGCGGTAAACCGTGGCGATGGAGATGTGCGGATCCACCGCCGAGGCCCGGCGGTAGAGCTCCTCCACGTCCGGGTGGTCGTCGGCCTGGGACAGCACGCGGGCGACCACCCGGCGCTGCTCCGTCATGCGCATGCCCTTCTCGAGAGCCAGCTGTTCGATGCGGTCCATCGCGCTCAGCCTATAGCCTCAGGCGGCGGGGCTTGGAAGCCGAAGGCGCAGCGTCACGGCGTCCACCGCCGACCCTCCAGCACGGAGGTAATAGCCGCGGCGCACGCCCACGGCGGTGAAGCCGGACGCGGCGTAGAGCGCCGCGGCCGGCGCATTGTCGGCCGCGACCTCCAGGAAGACCGCCTCGGCGCCGTGCTGGCGAGCCGCGCTAAGGCCAGCGTCGAGCAGGGCCCGCCCGAGCCCCTGGCGGCGAAGCTCGGGGGCCACGGCCAGGGTCAGGATCTCCGCCTCCGGCCCCACGGAGCGGAGGAGGATGAAACCGGCTTCGGCGGCGAAGGCCAAGGCGCCTTCACCGTCCAGCATCCCGGCCAGATCCTCGGCCGACCAGGGCCGCTCGAAAGATCGCGCATGCAGGGCGGCTAGGCGGGGGGCGTCCTCCGGGCCGGCCGGCGTGGGGGTCACGCCGGCAGCTTGGCGTCGGGCGCCCGGAGGTACACGGGCCTGGCGGGCGCCAGCGGGGCGAAGGCTCCGATCCGTGCGATCACGACCGGATCGGGGGCGAGGCGCCCATCCACTTCCGAATGGTCCAGCAAGGGCGCGAGCAGCGGCCCGCCCGATCCGACCAATCTCCAGCCCCGACCGAGAGCGGCGAGGCGCCCGGCAGCATCGCAGGTCGTCAGCGCCTCGGCCTCAGCCAGTGGCGCGCCATGGAAGAAAGGCTGAACGTAGACCTGCTCGCGCCGCGCGTCGACAATGGCCGCGACCAATCCCGCCTCGCTGGCGCTCGCCGCCAAGGCTTGAAGCGTGCCGACGCCCACGACCGGCCGCTCGAGCGCCAGTCCCAGGCCCTTCGCGAACGCCAGCCCGACCCGCAGGCCCGTGAACGATCCCGGCCCGGTCGTGACGGCGATCCGCTGGATCCGACCAAAGGCGAGCCCGGCGGCGCCCACCATCTCGGCCACCAGAGGCGCCAGCCTCTCCTGGTGACCGCGGTCCATCGGCTCGGAGCGGGCGGCCAACAGCCGTCCGCCCTCGGTCACGGCGGCCGAGCAGGCGCCCAGGCAGGTGTCGATGGCCAGGATCACGCGCCCGGTCCAGGCCTAGAGCGTCTGTTCGACCGCCGTCACTTCCGGAACATAGTGGCGCAACATGTTCTCGACCCCGGCCTTGAGCGTCATGGCGGAGGACGGGCACCCGGCGCAGGCGCCGCGCATGTGCAGCCAGACCACGCCCGTGTCCGGCTCGAAGCGGCTAAAGGTGATGTCGCCCCCGTCCTGGGCCACGGCCGGGCGGATGCGCGTGTCCAGCAGGTCCTTGATCTCGTCCACTATGGCGGCCGCGTCCTCGTCGTACTCGCCTTCGGCATGACCGGCTGGCGCTTCGGCGGCTTGGGAGATGAGCGGCGCGCCCGACTGGTAGTGATCCATCACGGCGGCAAGGATGGGAGCGCGGATGGTCTTCCAGTCCACGCCGAACTCCTTGGTCACCGTCAGGAAGTCCGGCCCGAAGAAGACGCGGCGCACGCCGTCGATGTCGAACAAGGCCTCGGCCAGCGGCGAGGCCTGGGCCTCATACGGGGAGCTGAACTCGCGCGCACCTTCCGCCATGACCTCGCGCCCGGGGATGAGCTTGAGGGTCAGCGGATTGGGCGTGTCTTCCGTTTGGATGAACATTAAGCTGATGTGGCCCGCCGCCGGGCGCCTCGCAAGCGTTCAGGACAGCTCGGCGATCTCCGCGTCGGTCAGGTCGCCGGGCACCACGGTGACGGGCAGTTTGCGCCCATGATGGTTTACGCCCTCCTTGCACACGGCGCTCACCAGCGGGCCGGGGCCGCGGCCATGGGTGGCGGCGGCCAGCACCAGTATCTTGATCTCGGGATCCTCCAGAACCAGGGCGCGGATGGCGCCGCGGATGTCGCCGTTCTCCCGGACGACGAATTCGGGAGGGTGGCCGGTCGCTTCCATCACCTGGGCGGCGAACTTCTGCAGCAGGCTTTCCGCTTCCGCGCGCTGCTGGCGCTCCATCTCGTCGCGGACGCCGGACCAGTGCTCGAACACTGCAGGCTCCAGCACCCGCAGCAGGGTGATGCGGCCTCCGGTGGCCTTGGCTCGGGCGCAAGCGTAGCGTAGGGCGGCCGAGAACTCGGGGCTGTCGTCGGCCACGACCAGGAACTTCCGCAGATGCGGCCCGGCGGTCCCGGCGGGGTCGGCGTCGCTCATGGGCGCACGGTGACAGGCTCCGGTCGGGCCGACAAGCTGAACGCCTGTTCAGAAACTTGAATGGGAGGGGAACAAAGGCCGCTTCCCGCGCGCTAGGCAGAGATGCCACGCATCCTGACCAAGTGCCCCCAGACGGCCCGCACCGTTCCCACCGTGCTGCGCATGAGAGAGGCGGCCTTCGAGGCGCTCAGCGGCTCCCACGCTTTTCGCTGCCCCGCCTGCAACGACATTCACCACTGGGAGAAGGGCGACGCCTGGCTTGAGGGTTCGCCCGTCGTGGCCGCCGGTGCGGTCGGCGCTCCAGGGGCGGCTGTAGCCGCCTGAACGAAAGCGGCGGCGCCTCCGCAGAAGCGCCGCCTCCATTCGGTTTAGTGAGCCGGTTCGGCGGGGGGCGCTGCGCCTGCAGCCGGAGCGGCAGCCCCGCCCGCCGCAGCCGCGCCCGTCGCCGGCATGTCGCCCGCCGGCGCCGCCATGCCGCCCGTGGTCGTGGCGCTTGCGCCCGTCGCAGCGGCGGCCGCCGCTGCGTCCGCGCTGTTCTGCAGCTGTTGATCGCTGACCATGGACTCCGGGGCCTCGGTCTTCACCTCGGCTTCGGAGACGCCCGTTTCCGCCTCGGCTTCGCGTTCGCCGCTGCAGGCGGCCAGGCCGCCGGCCGACAGCGCCAGCACGGCCGCAAGGGCCAGGAACTTGTTACGGTCGATCATGGTCTTTTCCTCAGAGATCACGAACTCGTGATGCTGATCAAATGCACGTGATCGTTGCGGGTTGCAAGCGCCTTCAACAAAGGCCGGGGACGGTCAGTGCGCCTCGTCCCAATTCAGGGCCGCGCGCGCGTCGACCACCAGGGGCACGCTGAGCGCCACGGCGGGATCGGCGGCGCGCTCCATCACCGGCCGGATCGCCGCAATCGCCGCTTCGCATTCGCAGTCGGGCGCCTCGAACACCAGCTCGTCGTGCACCTGCAGCAGCATGCGGGTCCGCAGCCCCGCCCCCGCCAAGGCGGCCGGCATGCGGATCATGGCCCGTCGGATGATGTCCGCCGCCGTGCCCTGGATCGGAGCGTTGATCGCCGCCCGTTCGGCGAACTGGCGCTGGGCGGCCGACTTGGAGCGGATGTCGGGCACGTGGACCTTGCGTCCGAACAGCGTCTGCACATAGCCGTACCGCCGGACGTACTCCTTGGCGCCGTCCATGTAGACCCGGATGCCGGGGAAGCGCTCGAAATAGGCCTTGATGTAGGCCCCGGCCTCCGACTGGTCGATCCCGAGCTGGTTGGACAGTCCGAAGGCGGAGATTCCGTACACGATGCCGAAATTGATCGCCTTGGCCCGGCGGCGGGTCTCGGCCGGCATCCCCTCCACCGGCACCCCGAACATCTCGGAGGCCGTGGCGGCGTGGATGTCCAGCCCCTGGGCGAAGGCGCGCTTCAGCTCGGGGATGTCGCCCATGTGAGCCAGCAGCCGCAACTCGATCTGGCTGTAATCGGCGCTGATCAGCTTGTGACCAGGCGCCGCCACAAAGGCCTGCCGGATGCCTCGACCGATCTCCGTCCGTATCGGGATGTTCTGCAGATTGGGGTCCGACGACGACAGCCGACCCGTGGTCGATGCGGCCAGATGGAAGGTGGTGTGCACCCGCCCCGTGCGGGGATGGATCGCGGCCGTGAGCGCGTCCGTGTAGGTCCCTTTGAGCTTGGACAGTTGGCGGTGCTCCAGCACGGCCTTGGGCAGGGCGTGGCCCTGGGCGGCGAGGTCCTCCAAAGTCTGGGCGTCGGTGACCCACTGGCCGGTGGCGGTGCGCTTGCCCCCGGGCAGCCCCTGCTCGTCGAACAGCAACTCGCCCAGCTGCTTGGGCGAACCCAGGCCGAACGACCGGCCCGCGAGGGCGTGCGCCTCCGTCTCCAATTCGGCGATGCGCGTCCCGAACGTCTGCGACAGGCGTCGCAGACGATCGGGGTCCACGGCGACCCCCTCCGCCTCCATGGCGGACAGAACCTGCGGCAAGGGCCGCTCCAGCGTCTCATAGACGCTCAGCACTCGAACTTCGCGCAGCTTGGGCCGGAGCACCGCGTGCAGGCGGAGTGCGATGTCCGCGTCCTCCGCGGCGGCCCCTTGCCCGAGGTCCCACGCGGCTAAGGTCTTCTGCGCCCTGGCCGACGCGGCCTGACGCGCGCCGGCAAGGGGTTCGTGGCCGAGGTGGAGCTTGGACAGCTCGGCCAAGCCATGACCGTGCAGCCCCCCTTCCAAGGCGTAAGACATCAGCATGGGGTCGTCGATCGGAGCGACCGCCACGCCCTCGCGCGCCAGAACCGCCAGGTCGTACTTGCTGTTGAACGCCACCTTCAGCACGCCGGGATGCTCCAGCAGCGGCTTGAGGCGCGCCAGGGCTTCGTCCTTGCCCAGCATGGGCGGACCCTCGGACTCCAGCTCCAGACCTTCCGGCGTGACCATGGGGATGAAGCAGGCCTGACCCGGCCCGACCGCGAGCGACACGCCCTGGAGATGGGCGTTGGCGGCGGAGAGCGCGTCCGTCTCGGCGTCCAACCCGATCACGCCGGCGCGCATGGCGCCGGCCACCCAGTCATCCAGGGTCTGCAGGTCGCGTACGACCGGGTAGGACCGCGGATCGATGGCCTGCGGCTCGGCCAGGGCACGGGCGCCGGGCTCCACCCAGGGCTTCACGGCCGGCTGCGCCGGGCGGCCCTCGGCGATGCGCCGCGACAGCCCCTTGAACTCCATCCTCTCGAGAAAGGCGTGCAGCGCCGGACCGTCCGGCTCGCGAACCCGCAGCTCCTCCAGCGGAGCGGGCAGGGGGGTGTCGCAGTCCAGGGTGACCAGGCGCCGCGACAGCCGGATCTGGTCGGCGTAGTCGATCAGCGTCTCCCGGCGCTTCTGCTGCTTGATCTCGCCCGCGCGCTCCAGAAGCGTGTCCAGATCGCCGAACTCGTTGATCAGGGCCGACGCCGTCTTGATCCCGATGCCGGGCGCTCCGGGAACGTTGTCCACGCTGTCGCCCACCAGCGCCTGGACGTCGATCACCTTTTCGGGTTCGACGCCGAACTTCTCCAAGACCTGCTCGCGGCCGATCAGCGTCTGCTTGATCGGGTCCAGCATGGCGACGTGGTCGCCCACCAGTTGCATCAGGTCCTTGTCGGAGGAGACGATGACCACCTGCGCCCCGCTTTCGCGCGCCCGGCAGGCGTAGGCGGCGATGATGTCGTCCGCCTCATAGCCTGCCAGCTCCAGGCAGCTCACGCCGAAGGCGGCCGTGGCTTCGCGAATGATGGGGAACTGCTGCACCAGATCGTCGGGCGCGGGCGGGCGGTGCGCCTTGTAGTTGGGGTCGATCTCCGTCCGGAAGGTGCGCTCGGAGGCGTCGAACACCACCCCAAGATGGGTGGGCGCCGTGTCTCCCTTCACCTCGTTCAGGAACTTCCACAGCATGTTGCAGAAGCCCGACACCGCCCCGATCGGCAGCCCGTCCGACTTCCGCGTCAAGGGCGGCAGGGCGTGGTAGGCGCGGAAGATGTAGCCGGAGCCGTCGATGAGGTAGAGGCGGGGGGTGGTCATCGCCGGCCTATCTAGGCCAGCGGGCGCGGCAGGTCACCGGCGCCGGGCGTCGGGGGCTCAGGCCGACTCCGGATAACCTTGGGTCGCCGGCGCGGCGAGCTCGGACGGCTCGGCCGGCGAGCCGCGCAGCACGAAGCGGCGGTCGCAATAGCCGCATTCCACAGAGCCGCTGTCGCCCATCTCCATGAACACCTTGGGATGGCCCAAGGCCCCGCCCACGCCGTCGCAGCTGACTCGGGTGGAGTCGACCAGCATCACCTCGGGCGGGTCGGCCAGCATGGCGTAGGGCGCTTCGTTGGGAACGGGCATGGCTCGGTTGGCAGGGGCGGCGGTCGGGCCTAACTAGGCCGCCCGTCCCCGGCGCGTCAACGACGCGGACGGGCGGCTCCGTTTGAAAGCGCCATGGCCCAGCACTCCCCACTGCCCGACTGGGCCATCGAAGCCGAAGGCCTGGTCAAGACCTATGCGGCGGGCAAGACCTCGCCCGCCAAGCAAGCGCTCCGCGGGGTGGACCTGCGCATCCGGCGAGGCTCCATCTTCGGGCTCCTGGGTCCGAACGGCGCGGGCAAGTCCACCTTCATCAACATCCTCGCGGGCCTCGTGCGCAAGACGTCCGGCACGGTGCGCATTTGGGGCGTGGACGTGGACGAGCACCCCCGCCAGGCGCGGGCCGCCATCGGCGTGGTTCCCCAGGAGCTTGCCGCCGACGTCTTCTTCACGCCCCGCGAAAGCCTCGAAGTGCAGGCCGGCTTCTACGGCGTGCCCAAAAGCGAGCGGCGCACCGAGGCCATCCTGGGCGCGCTGGGTCTGAGCGACAAGGCGGACAGCTATGTCCGCGCCCTGTCAGGCGGCATGAAGCGGCGGCTGATGGTGGCCAAGGCCATGGTCCACGCCCCGCCCGTGCTGATCCTCGACGAGCCCACGGCCGGGGTGGACGTCGAGCTGCGTCGCCAGCTCTGGGACTATGTTCAGGGGCTGCACGCGCAAGGCGTGACCATTGTCCTCACCACCCACTACCTGGAGGAGGCCCAGGCCTTGTGCGATCACATCGCCATCGTGAACCGGGGCAAGGTGGTGGCCAGCGAGCCCACGCCGCAGCTCCTGTCCCGCCTCGACACGCGCGCGGTGGTGATCGCGCCCCAGGAGCCGCTGGCGGCCGCGCCGATCATAAACGGGTTCGACGCCAGGCTGCGCTCCGACGGTCGTCTGGCGGTGACCTACAAGACCGGCCAGGCCAGCGTGGAGCAGGTTCTAGCGGCTGCGCGCACCGCCGGCGTGGGGATCAGGGACCTGTCCACCGAGGAGCCTGACCTCGAGGACGTCTTTCTGGCGCTCACCTACGCCGACGAGACCCAGCCCAGCCCGCTGCAGGACTGAGCGCCGCCCGGTCTCAACTGTACTGGGCCGGGTCCGCCTTGCGCCGCATGAACAGGGCCGCCACCGCGCTGAGGATCAGGCCCATGGCGAACTGACCGGCCGCGCCCAGCCCGGAAGTCCCGCCCGGGGTCATCATGGAGCTCTCAGCAGCCCGCCCAAGACGGCCGCCACCAGCGACACTGCGGCGCCTTCCTTGAAGCCGTCGCCGAAGGTGAATTCCCCGCTTTCCGCACGCTTGGCGGCGCGGATCGCCAGCACGATCCCTACGATGGGGAAGATCACCCCCAAAAGCCCCACCCA
>JAHWJX010000120.1 GCA_019348195.1 Pseudomonadota bacterium
TTGCGTCAAGCGCCGCTGCCGCGTTTCGTCCCGGGCGATCTTGATGAAGCCGCGCAGTTCGCCTCCCTCCCCGTGCAGGGGCCGCACCGCACCGTTCATGTACACGGGCGAGCCGTCGCGCCGGACGTGCCAGCGTTCATCCGGCGCGCACCCCTCCCGCGCAGCGGTGGCCAGTTCTTCAGCCGGAGCGCCCGCCGCGCGGTCCTCGGCCGTGAAGGTCACCTCCGCGTTCAAGCCGATCGCTTCCTGGGCCGACCAGCCGAAGAGGGATTCGGCGCCCGGCGACCAACTCGTCATCACGCCGGACGAGTCCGTCATGAGGATCGCATAATCCCGCGCGCTCTCGACGACCGCCCGATTCTGCTCCTCGCTTTCGCGGAGCGCGGCCTCGCCCTTCACCTTGCCGGTCGTCTCTGTGCAGGCGCAGAAAAAGCCCGCCACCCGCCCGGGCTCGTCGCGGACGGGCGTGTAGGAGAAGGAAAACCAGGTGTCCTCCTGGTATCCGAAGCGGCGCATCGGAATATGGAGGTCCTGGTACCAGCGCGACTCCCCGGCCAGAACCTGGGCCACGATGGGCTCGAACTGAGCCCAGATATCGGACCAGACTTCCGCGAACGGCCGTCCCAAGGCGGCCGGGTGCTTGGCCCCCAGGATGGCGGCGTAGGCGTCGTTGTAGATGAGGGTCAGGCCGTCGCCCCAGGCGACGAACATGGGCTCCCGCGAGGCCAGCGTCAGTTCAACCAGCGTCTTCAACGACTGCGGCCACCGCTCCACCGCTCCCAGGGGAGTCGCGGTCCAGTTGCGGTCGCGCATCAGCCCGCCCGTTTCACCCCCGGCGGCGAACAGGTCGGCGGCTCCGGGACGGAGGAAGGGCGAGATATCGTTCATCTGCGGGAGGTTGCGAGCCCCGCTGGGTAGCTGACAGGCCTGAATCGCGCAATGTTCCGCAGGTCGGAGGTCTGCGCGCAAGCGTCGCGCCGTTACCGAACCTCAACACGGTCCGTTTCTGTGGTCAGCGGAACGGGGGTTCGTTGAAGGCCCGCAACTTGCGGGAGTGCAGGCTGGGCCCCTCGGCGCGCATCAGGTCCGTCGCCGCGATCCCGATGCGGATATGTTCGCTGATCGCGCGTTCGTAAAACAGATTGGCCTGGCCAGGCAGCTTGATCTCACCGTGCAGCGGCTTGTCCGACACGCACAACAGCGTGCCGTAAGGCACTCGGAAGCGGTAGCCCTGGGCGGCGATGGCCGCCGACTCCATGTCGATGGCCACGGCACGGGACTGGTTGAAACGAAGCGCCGAGGTCGAGTAGCGGAGCTCCCAGTTGCGGTCGTCGGTGGACACCACCGTGCCGGTGCGCAGCCGCGCCTTGAGCGCCTCGCCGCCCTCCCCGGTCACGATCTCGGCCGCGCGCTGCAGCGCCACCTGGACCTCGGCGATCGGCGGAATCGGGATCTCGCGCGGCAGGACCTCGTCCAGCACCTTGTCGTCGCGGAGGTAGGCGTGCGCCAGGACGTAGTCCCCGATGGTCTGCGACGGGCGCAGCCCGCCGCAGTGGCCGATCATCAGCCAAGCCTGCGGGCGCAGCACGGCCAGGTGGTCGCAAATCGTCTTGGCGTTGGTCGCGCTGACCCCGATGTTGACGAGGCTGACGCCCGAGCCGTCCTTGGCCATGAGGTGGTAGGCGGGCATCTGATGCCGCCGCCAGGCTGCGTCGGCGATGGCGCGTTCCGGCTCCGCGGTCTGGGGCGTGACCACCACCCCGCCCGCGCAGGACAGCGCTTCATAGGGTCCGTCCTCGCGCAGGCGAGCGCAGGCCCATTCCACGAACTCGTCAACGTAGCGGTGGTAGTTGGTGAACAGGATGAACTGCTGCGTGTGCTCCGGGGGCGTTCCCGTGTAGTGGCGCAGGCGAGCCAGGGAAAAGTCCGTACGCAGCCCGTCGAACAGGGCCAGGGGCCTCGACGCCCCTGGCCGCCACACGCCGTCGGCGATCTCGTCGCCGATCTGGGCCAGCTCCGTGGCTGGAAACCAGCGCGCGAGGTCGGCCGCCACGGCGGTGTCCAGACTGAACCCCGCCCCGTCCAGCACATAAGGAAAGGGTATCTCCTGACGGCTGCGGCCAACCTCGACGCTGACGCCGTAGTCCTGGACGAGCAGCCCGATCTGCTCAGTGAGGTAGGCGCGGAACATCTCCGGCCGGGTCACAGTGCTCGCATAGGGTCCGGGCGCCGAGAGCCGGGCGTAGGCGCGCGCCACGCGAGGGCGGGCCACGTCGGGCGCGGTGATGCGCAGCTCGGGATAGGCGAACACCCCCGCCCGGCGCAGCGCGGGATCGGGGGGCGGCCCGCCGTCGAGGTAGGTGGCCAGCGCGGCCCTCAAGGCCTCCGCGGCCTCGGTGTATTGGGCCTGAAGCTGATCAACGGCGGCGGAGGGGTCGGTGAACATGAACACCCTATAATGGGCCCCCCCGCGGGATTCGAGCCTCTGAGGCGGGACAACCGGGGCCGGCCACCCCTGCGGGGCCGCTGCGCCGGGTGCTGCGGGACCGGCTCCGCAGGCCTTTCGCAGGAACGCCCCTAACCCTCGAGGTCGAGGGAGTAGCCGGCCGAGCGCACCGTGCGGATGGGATTGGGCGCGGTGTCGGCGCCCAGCGCCTTGCGCAGCCGACCGATGTGCACGTCCACCGTGCGAGCTTCCACATAGACCTCCGAGCCCCAGACCGCATCCAGCAGCTGCTCGCGGGAGAACACCCGGCCGGGATGTTGGATCAGGTAGTCGAGCAGGCGGAACTCGGTCGGGCCCAGATGAACCTCCCTGCCTCCGCGGCGGACGCGGTGAGCCACCCGATCCACCGAAAGGTCGCCGTGCTGCACCCGATCCTCGGCCAGCCCCGGGCGGATGCGGCGGAGCACGGCGCGAACCCGGGCCGTCAGCTCCGTCATGCTGAAAGGCTTGGAGACGTAGTCGTCGGCTCCGGTGTCCAGGCCGCGGATCCGGTCGCTCTCCTCGCCGCGGGCGGTCAGCATGATCACTGGCAAGTTGCGGCTCTCCCCACGCGCGCGAATGCGGCGGCAGACTTCGATGCCGCTCACCTTGGGCAGCATCCAGTCCAGGATGACCAGGTCGGGTTGGGCTTCCTCGACACGGGCCAGCGCCTCCTCGCCGTCGCCGGCCACCGACACGCGGTAGCCCTCCTTTTCGAGATTGTACTGCAACAGGGTGGCGAGGGCGTCCTCGTCCTCCACCACCAGGATCGAGGGCTGCGCCACTGACCTAGGCGCCGGCGGAAGCCGGCGCGAGCGCGTCCGCCTTGGGCCTGGCGTCGATCATGTCCTCGCCCGTCATCTCGTAGTGAATGATCTCGGCCACGTTGGTGGCGTGATCACCGATGCGCTCCAGGTTCTTGCCTACGAACAGCAGGTGGGCGCAGGGCGAGATCGTCCGGGGGTCGCCCATCATATAGGTGAGCAGCTCGCGGAAGAGGCTGTTGTAGTGCTCGTCCACCTCTTCGTCCCGTCGCCAGACGGCGAGCGCGGCTTCGAGGTCGGAGCCCGTGTAGGCGTCCAGCACCTCCTTCATGCGCGAGGTGACCAGCCGGCCCATGCGCTCGATCGAACGGGTAAGCGGGCTCATGGGCGCGGCGTCCGCCAGCACCAGCGAGCGCTTGGCGATGTTGCGGGCGAGGTCGCCGGTGCGCTCCAGCGAGTGCGCGAGTTTCATGGCCGCGACGGCGCGGCGCAGGTCGTTGGCCTTGGGCTGACGCAGCGCGATGAGGCGGATGGCGCGCTTCTCGATGTCGCGCTGGAGCGCGTCCAGCTTCTCGTCACGCTCGATCACCTGGTGGGCCAGGGTGGTGTCGCGGCGGGCCACGCAGTCCACGGCGTCCGAGACCTGGGCTTCGGCCAGGCCGCCCATGCGGGCCACCTCCGCCGCCAGCTGGGAGAGCTCGTCGCCGAAAGCGCGCACGATGTGGTTGTCGGTGTTGGTCATCAGCCGAACCTCCCGGTGATGTAGTCCTGGGTGCGCTTGTCCCGGGGGTTGGTGAAGATGTCCTCGGTGGGGCCGGCTTCGACCACGCGGCCGAGGTGGAAGAAGGCGGTCTTCTGCGACACTCGCGCGGCCTGGCTCATGGAGTGGGTCACGATCACGATGCAGTACTGGCCGCGGAGCTCGTCGATCAGTTCCTCGATCCGGGCCGTGGCGATGGGGTCCAAGGCCGAGGAGGGCTCGTCCATGAGGATCACCTCCGGGCTGACGGAGATGGCGCGCGCGATCACCAGCCGCTGTTGCTGGCCTCCGGACAGGCTCGTGCCCGGCTGGTCCAGCCGGTCGGCCACCTCGTTCCAGAGCCCGGCCTTTCTTAGGGAGGCCTCGACGATGCCGTCCAGCTCGCTCTTGCCGCGGGCCAGGCCGTGGATGCGGGGCCCGTAGGCCACGTTCTCATAGATGGTCTTGGGGAAGGGGTTCGGCTTCTGGAACACCATGCCGACGCGCGCGCGCAGGACCACGGGATCGACGTCGCGCGCATTCACGTCCTCGCCGTCCATGGTGATGGAGCCGGTGGTGCGCGCGCTGGGGATGGTGTCGTTCATGCGGTTCATGGTCCGCAGGAAGGTGGACTTGCCGCAGCCGGACGGGCCGATGAAGGCGGTCACCGCCCGGTCGGGGATGTCCAGGCTGACGTCGAAGATCGCCTGTTTGTCGCCGTAGAAGACGTTGACGTCCCGCGCCGACACCTTGACGGCGCCCACCGCGGCTCCGGCTTGCGGACCGGTGTGGATCTCCAGGGTGGGCGCGGCCCGCCGGGGCTCCGGCGGCAGGGGCCCGTCCACGCCGGAGTTGTCAGCGTGCGGGGGCTGTACGGCCGGCGCGAGAAGGGTCGTGTCGGCGGTGACGGCGCGGTTGAGCAGGCTCATGGGGTCCTTACCAGCGGCGTTCGAAGCGGCGGCGGAGCGTGATGGCGAGCGCGTTCATGCAGATCATGAAGAGCAACAGCACCAAGATGGCGGCCGCCGTGCGTTCTTCAAAGCCGCGCTCGGAGGCGTTGTTCCAGAGGAAGATCTGCACGGGCAGAACGGTGGCCGCGTCCGTGGGCCCGCTGGGAACCGATGGCGTGAAGGCCACCATTCCGATCAGCAGCAGGGGCGCGGTCTCGCCCAGCGCCTTGGCCAGGGCCAGGATGGCCCCGGTCATCACGCCCGGCATGGCCAGCGGCAGGACGTGATGGA
>JAHWJX010000121.1 GCA_019348195.1 Pseudomonadota bacterium
CGGACCGCCCGTGACGCGGGCCTACGCCAATCTCGATGAGATCTTCGACGGGCTAGGCGAATACGTCGGGCGCGGCACGATCACGTCCAAGTCGGCGGCGCGTTCGCATGAGGGGACCACGTTCGAGGCGTCCTGCTACACCGATCCGCTGGGGATCGAACACCTGACGGGCTCGCTGGCCGAGGCGATCAACTACTTCGGCCGGTGGAACGCCGACGCCCAGCTTCGGTGGACCACCAAATACGACGGGGTCGACGGCCTGCTCGGCCTGCCCCACGCACGGCGCACGCGCGTGCGCTTCTCCGTGAACGCCGAGCCGATCACGCGCAAGCTGGAAGGCGGGACGGCGTCCCCCCCCGCGCGATTGCGGGCCATCGGGCGCATGGCCGCGGCGGGCTATCCCGTTGGGCTGACGATCGCGCCCATCATGCCGATCGAGGACTGGCGGGAGCACTACGCCGCCCTGCTCGACGGGGCGGCGGCCGCCGTGGCCACGCGCCCGAGCTGGACCTCACAGTGGAGTTGATCACCCACCGGTTCACGCCGGGATCGAAGGAGGTGCTGACCGACTGGTATCCCGGATCTTCGCTGGAGATGGACGAAAGCGTGCGGGCCAGGACCACCAAGTTCGGCTCGCTCAAATACGTCTATCCGGCCGAGACCATGCGCGAGCTGCGCAGCTGGTTCGAGCGCGTGGACGGGCGGCTGCCCGGCGCGCGGGTGCTTTATTGGACGTGAGGGCGGCGCCGGTAGGTCAAACCCTCCCCCGCGTCACCGCCCAGGTCAGGCGAAGGCGGTCCGCCAAAGGCGAGCGAGGGCGACCGGCCAGCGCGGCATGCGCCACCGCGGGAAAGGCCACGGCGGAGATGCGGCGTGCGGCGGCCCGGGCTTCAGGGGTGAGTGCGCCGCCGGCCCAGGCCGCGCCCAGGCTGCGGGCCGCCTCGCGGTCCACGGCGGGGTCGAGCGCCAGCGCGGCGGCTTCGGTGATGTGTTCGGCGGCCTCGGCCTCTCCAGCGGCGAGGTCGCCGTCCAAGGCGTATAGGCGCGCGTCGAGCGCACCTTCCAGCGGCGCGCGCGGAAGGCCGTGGCGCGTCACGACGGCCGCCAGGGCCTGGGCGGTCGGGTGTTGGCGAACGGGCGTCCCGCCGTAGATCTGATCCAGCACCTCGCTCCACCAGGTCAGCCGGATCTCGGCCAGCAAGGCCTTTGAGGTGATCTGCGGCGCGCGACGGAGCTCGTGGTCGAAGGCGTAAAGGGTGACCACGTCGGTCCGGGCCTGGACATCGGCGATGAAGCGGCTGGAAAGCCAGCGGTCCGGATCGACGGCGCGGACGTGGGCCTCGAGTTCGGTCGTCATCCTGCGCCCGTCTCCTCCCCTGCCCCGCGGGGGAAGCGGATCGAGCCGCGCCCGAGCTGCCTCGCTACGCAGGGAGCGGACGCATGCGTCAGGGGCGCTCCAGCGCGGCCCTGGCCTGGGCCCGGGTCACGCCCTGGGCGGGGGTCTCGACCTCGCCCCGCCTGACGCCCAGCACGAGCAGCACCGGAGCGGCCACGAAGATGGAGCTGTAGGTGCCGATGATGATGCCGAAGATCATGGCCACGGAGAAGGTGAACAGCTCGCCCACGCCACGCCCGAACACCGCCATCACGCCCAGCGCCAGCAGACCCGTCAGCCCGGTCACGACGGTGCGCGACAGGGTTTCGTTGACCGATAGGTCGATGATGTCGCCCAGCTTCATCTTCTTGTATTTGCGCAGGTTCTCGCGGACGCGATCCAGCACGACGACCGTGTCGTTCATGGAATAGCCGATGATGGTCAGCAAGGCCGCGACCGAGGTCAGGGTGAACTCGAGATTGGTCACGGCGAACAGGCCGAAGGTCAGGATCACGTCGTGGAACAGCGCCACCACCGCGCCCACCCCGAAGGCCAGGCCGAAGCGGAACCAGATGTAGAGCAGCATCAGGGCGATGGCGATGAACAGGGCGGTCACCCCGCTGCGGAACAGCTCGCCGGACACCTTGGGTCCGACCACCTCGACGCGCGTGAAGTTGGTGGGGCCCAGCACGCGGACCAGCTCGCCCCGCGCGCGCGTCACCGCCTGCGCAGGATTCTGGCCCGCGGGAACTTCAAAGCGGATCAGGGCTTCGCTGGGGCTGCCGAAGGCCTGCACCTGGACGTCGCCGAAGCCCAGGCGGTCCAGCGTGCCGCGTACGGCGCCCAGGTCCACCGGACGAGGCGCCGTCGAGAGCTCGAGAACGGTGCCGCCTTTGAAGTCCACGCCGCAGTTCAGGCCCCCGCAGGGCGGGCGCGGGGGATAAAGGGTGAAGAACAGGGACGCGATCACCGCCAGGACGGAGATCACGGCGGCGATGCGTGCGGGGCCCACGAAGCGGAAGTTCGTCTTGTCGGGCAGGTGCTTGATGAGCGGCCAGGCCATGGGTGCTGTTCTCCGGGCCTCAGGCGATGGGGAGCGTCTTGGGCCGGGTGGCGCGGAACCACCAGGCCAGCAGGATCTGGGTCACCAACACGGCGGTGAACACCGAGGTGAACACGCCGATGGTCAGCGTCCAGGCGAAGCCCCGCACGGGGCCCGACCCGAACTGGAACATGATCAGGGCCGCGGCCAGGGTGGTGATGTTGGCGTCCAGGATGGTGACCATGGCGCGCGAGAAGCCGGCGTCCATGGCGGCCATGGCGGTGCGACCGGCCCTCACCTCCTCGCGCATCCGCTCATAGATCAGCACATTGGCGTCCACGGCCACGGCCAGGGTCAGGATCAGGCCGGCGATGCCGGGCAAGGTCAGGGTGGCCTGGGTGACCGACATGGCCGCCACGATCAGCAGGCCGTTGATCACCAGCGCGATCACCGAGATGCCGCCGAACAGGAAGCCGTAGGCCAACACCATGAAGGCCAGTACGGACACGAAGGCCACGATCGTGGAGATGCGGCCGGCCTCGATCGCGTCCTGGCCGAGTTCGGCGCCGACGGTGCGCTGCTCCTCCACATTGAGCGGGGCCGGCAGGGCGCCGCCCCGCAGCAGAGCCACCAGGTCGCTGGCGCTTTCGGCCGTGAACCCGCCGGTGATCTGGCCGGACCCCGTGGTGATAGGTTCGTTGATCGAGGGCGCCGAAATCACCTCCTCGTCGAGGATGATGGCGAAGCGCTTGCCCACGTTCTGCGTGGTCGCCGCGCCGAAGCGCCGCGCACCGGCGCCGTCGAAACGAAAGTCCACCGCGGGGCTGTTGTTCTGGTCGTAGCCCACCGTCGCGCGCACCAGATTGGCCCCGTCCACCAGCACGCGGCGGCGCACCACCTCCGGCGGCGCGCCGTTGGCGCCTTGCAGCAGGACGGAGCCCGGCGGGATCCGGCCGGCGGCCGCCTCCTCGGGCCGAACGGTGTCGTCCACCATCTGGAAGGTCAGCCGGCCGGTGCGGCCGATCAGGTTCTTGAGCCGCTCCGGATCGGACTCTCCCGGCGCCTGGACCACGATGCGGTTGGCGCCCTGGCGCAGGATGGTCGGCTCGCGCGTGCCCAGGCTGTCGATGCGCAGGCGGATCACCTCGATGGCTGCATTGACCGCTTCGGAGGACTCCGCGGCCAGCCCGGCCTCGGACAGGGCCAGCCGAAGCTGCTGGCCGTCCGAGGTGACGTTCATGTTGGATCCGCCGCCATTGGCGAGCGGGCGGGCGACGGTCTGCAGCGCCCGTTGCGCCCGGTCGACCTGGCCGGGATCGGTGATGCGCACGTCCACGCCCGAGCCGCGAACGGCCAGTCCGGTGGTGGCGATCTGCTCCTCGCGCAGGACGCCGCGAACCTCCTCGAGCAGGTTGGTGAGGCGGGCGCGGCGATAAGCGGCGGTGTCGACCTCCAATAGGAGGTAGGAGCCGCCCTGCAGGTCCAGGCCGAGGTTCAGCCGCTGGCCGGGAAACCACCCGGGCAGGCTGCGCGCGGGCAGCAGGTTCGGAAGGGTGAACAGAACGGCGAACACGGTGGCCAAGGCCACCAGCAGGATCTTCCAGCGCGCGACGTGGAGCACGCGGTCAGCCTCGTGCGGACTTGGGCTGGGAGGCGTCGTTGGCCGGCACAGGCTCGCCCTTGGCGCGGACCTCGCCGATCATGGCTTTGACCACGCGGACGTTGGTGTTGGGGGCGATCTCGACCTGGACCTCGGCGTCCTCCACACGCACGACCTTGCCGATCATGCCGTTGGACAGGACCACGCTATCACCCCGCTTCACAGCCGAGATCATGGCCTGGTGCTGCTTCAACCGCCGCTGCTGCGGCCGGATCAGCAGGAAGTAGAACAAGGGCAGCAGCAGCAGGATCGGCAGGATGGATCCCAGCGGTCCGGCGAGAAGGCCGCCCGTGGACGCCGCATCCGTCGCGGCTTGGGCGTAGGCCGGTGAGGCGAACATCGAGACTCCGGGGTGGGCGGGAAAAGCGCGCGGAAGCTAGGCGCGACGACCGGTCATTGCAATGCGGCCCCGCGCCTACTGCGGCAGCAGCGGCAGGGGATCCACCGGCCGCGCTCGCTCGCCGGCCGCCGGCGCATGCCGGACTTCGAAATAGAGTTGGGGCGCCCCGACATTGCCGGTGCGGCCCGCCCGTCCGATCTGCTGATTCTGTGCGATGCGGTCACGCATGCGCACGGTGATGTCCGCGAGGTGGGCATAGGCGGTGAACCACCGGTTCTCGTGCTCGATCAGGACCAGCTTGCCGAAGCCGCCTTTCACCTGGTCGCCCGCATAGACCACCGTGCCCGCGGCGGCGGCGCGGACCGGATCGCCCTCGGCCGCGGAGATGTTCACGCCGTCGCTGCGCTGGTTCACGCCCTTGGGTCCGAAGCCGGAGATGAGGTCTCCCCGCAGCGGCCAGGTGAACAGGCCGCGGCCCGCCAGGGCGGCGTTTGCGGGCGCGGTCGACAGGCCCGGAGCCGGCCTGGGCGCCACCACCGGCGGAGGCGCCGCCGCCGCGGGCTCGCGCTTCTGCCCGTCGCCCCCCGCGCGGCCCTCGTTGCGGACCGGCGCGGCCTTTTCGACAGGCGCGGCCTTTTCGACACGGGCGGAATGGACGGCGCGACCGTCGCCAGCGGCCGACTGACCTCTGACCCGCTGCCGCCCCCGGTCCTTCGCCGCCGCCGCTGGTTGGTGAGGCTCG
>JAHWJX010000122.1 GCA_019348195.1 Pseudomonadota bacterium
GACTGGCCGAACAAGCCGACAAGAGCCAAAACGACCAGCAGATTGCGGAGCGCCAGCATCATCCAGCTCGACACCTAGGCCTGCTAAGTAAACAATTCAATATCCAGCTGACCGATAAGTCTTGGCACGGAGCGCCGGAGGCGGCGTCCACACCTGGGCGAGTCTCCCTTCCGGAGGTGCTTCTGCCTCTCTCGAAAGCATGCAAGAGGGGCCGCACGGAGGGCTGGAGCTGAATGCGGGTTGACCCTGAAGCCGCCCTTCCGGCCGAAGCGACGCCGTCGCCTGACGAAGCCGTTCGTCGTGAACTGGCCGACAGCCATCGGCAGCTCCGCGCCTTTCTCCAGAAGCACGTGAAGGATTCTCACGAAGCCGACGAGGTCCTCCAGAGTTTCGCGATCAAGGCTCTTTCCCGAAGCTGGTCGCTGCGTGACGTGCAGTCGGTGCGGGGCTGGCTGGGACGGGTCCTGGCCACCACCCTGGTCGACCACCACCGCCGAGCCGGCGTCCACCGCCGTCGCGACGCGCCCGAGACCTCAGGGGCTGAGGTCTCGGCCTCGCCGCCTCACGAGGTCGACGAGGCCGTGTGCGATTGTCTGCATGGACTCCTGCCCACGCTGAAACCGGAATACGCGGAGATCATTCGGCGCCTGGACCTCGCGGGCGAGCCGCGCGACCGCCTCGCGGCCGAATTCGGAACTAACGCCAACAACCTGGGCGTCCGACTCTACCGGGCTCGCAAGGCGCTGCAGGGCCGTCTCGAGGCGATGTGTCTGACCTGCCCGGAACACGGCTATTTCGATTGCCGGTGCGAGGATGAGCGCCGGCGCGCCGAGATCCGCGCCGGCGCGGCTCAGGTGAGCTGACGTCGGACGAGCCACACGACCAGGGGCGGCAGAATCAGCCACTGGAGCAGGGGCGAGAGCCCTGCCCCCAGGACCGGCACGATCGGCATAGCGTCGGCGTAGGACCACGACATGGGCCAGAGGCCAATGGTGGCGAGACGCTCGACGGCCACCGTCACGCCCGCTCCGACAACCGTGAACCCCAGCGTCTGGCGAAAGGACGGCTTCAAGACCCACCCTCGCGTCCTGGCGACCGCCGCCATGCACCAGAAGGCGACCAGCATGATCACGCCGTCCCCGATCGTCGCAATCCCGCAACGTTGCACCGCGCGCCAGTGGGGAGCATCGGCCATGCCTTCGAACAAGGGGGTCTGGAGGAACTCCCAGGGAAAGTTGAGCAGCACGGCGAAACCGAAGACATTGGGTTCCGGTACCCGAAGCGCCGTCGCTAAGCCCTGTGCCGCCACCTTGACGCTCCTGTGCCCTGCCCTCGGTCTAGATCTCTGCGTCCCGCGAGCAAACGCCGGTTGAATCCGCACGGCGACTGTAAGGCGCGCGACCCCAGTGCGTCTTTTACAAACATGGCCGCCCAAACGGACGGCGACGGATGGGGAGACGATCCATGGACACCAACGCCTGCATCGAAAGCTGCAACGCCTGCCACCGCGTCTGCCTTGAGACCATCACGGCGTGCCTGCAGCAAGGCGGCGAGCACGCGAACCCCGCACATCTGGCCCTGCTCCAGGACTGCGCCCAGGTCTGCGCCGTCAGCGCGGACTTCATGATCCGCGGCTCTGACCTGCACGGCCGCGTATGCGCGCTGTGCGCCGAGGCGTGCGAGCGCTGGGCCGAGGCCTGTGAACGGCTCGGAGGCGAGCAGATGCTCGGCTGCGCCGCAGCGTGCCGCCGCTGCGCCCAGATGTCTCGGGACCAGGATCGTGGTTGCTGCTGACCGGCAGCGCACCGGCGAAGCGCGCGAGCGCTCAGATAGCCGTAACGGCGGCGGACTGAAACCGTACGCCGCGAGATGGGGGGAACGGCCCCCCTCCTGCGTAGCTTAGATGGGACGGAGAACGGGATGGCCGACAGCGGCATCGTCTTGATCACAGGCGCGACCGGCTTCATCGGGCGCGCCATCATTGAGCGGCTCGGCGCCGAGCACCGCATCGTCGCCCTGGACCGCCCGGGTCCTCCCGAGCCGCCGAAGCCGGCTGAAGCGGTCGACTTCGACCTCGGCACGGACGAAGGCGTGGCACGGGCGCTGGAGGAGGTCCGCGTCCGCTACGGAACGAAGATCAAGTCGGTCGTGCACCTCGCCGCCTACTATGACGTTTCCGGCGAGCCGAACCCGCTCTACGAGACCATCAACGTCCTGGGCGCGCGCCGCCTGATCGAGGGCCTGAAGACCTTCGAGGTCGAGCAGTTCGTCTACGCCAGCAGCATGCTGGTCCACCGGCCGACCGACTGGCACGACAAGCTGATCAACGAGGACTCGCCCCTCGAGGCCACCTGGGCCTACCCCGAGTCCAAGATCCGGGCTGAGGCGGTTTTGCGGGAGCTTCACGGCGACATTCCGCTCGTGCTGCTCCGGATCGCCGGCGTCTACGACGACAAGGGTCACTCCCCTTTCATCGCCGAGCAGATCGCGCGGATCTACGAACATCGGCTGACCGCCCATCTATACCCGGGCATGCTTTGCGCGGGCCAGTCCTTCGTCCACGTCAAGGATCTCGCCGAAGCGGTCGAACGGGTCATCGATCGGCGCCGGACCCTGCCGGAGGAGTTCCCCGTGCTCGTGGGAGAGCCGGACGCACTGGGCTACGAAGAGGTCCAGGACATCATTGGACAGGCTCTGCACGGCGAACATTGGACCACCCTGCGCATTCCACAATCGATCGCCAAGGCCGGGGCCTGGCTGCAGAACGAAGCGCTTGGCGGCGACGATTTCGTCAAGCCCTGGATGGTCGATCAGAGCAACGACCACTACATCCTCGACGTCACGCGAGCGCGTACCGTGCTCGGGTGGACGCCCACCCATAGTCTCCGGGCCGCCTTGCCGAAGATGGTGGAGGCCCTCAGGCGAGACCCGCCTGGCTGGTACAAGGCCAACAAGCTCAATCCCGCCGTGGTCGCCTGGTACGGTCAGCGGCCGGCCAAGGCGCCAGCCGACGAACCCGAGGCTGGAGCGAACCATCCGCACTCCGAACAGGGCGCAGCGGCCGCTGGGCAGGCGCACCACGCCAGCGAGGCTCCAGCGGACCCGGCCCCCTCAACCGATGCTCATCAAGCCGGCACGGACGGCGGGCACGATATGATGGCGATGATGGACCACGACGCGCAAAGAACGCGGTGGGCTTATTTCGCCACCATCGGCCTGGGCCTCTGGCTGGCCGCCAGTCCCTTCACCTACGACGCGATGTCCGGAGCCGCCGTGAGCGAGGGCGTTCGGAACGTCACGACCGAGCGCGGCCTGCCCAGCATCGAGACCCGAGCCGCGTGGCTGACCACGAGCGACGTCGTCAGCGGCCTGCTGATTGCCCTGTTCGGGACCCTGTCGCTGTCTCGGCGAGGGGCCGGGTGGGCCCCCTGGGGCACGACCTTCACCGGATTATGGCTGCTGTTCGCACCCGTCTTGTTCTGGACGCCCAGCGGCGCCCAGTACCTCAACGACACGGTGGTCGCGATGGCCGCGATCGCGCTCTCGGTGCTCATACCCATGATGCCCGGTATGAGCATGGCGGGCATGATGGATCCGAAGTCCATCCCGCCCGGCTGGACGTATTCGCCCTCAACCTGGGGCCAGAGGCTTCCCATCGCCTTTCTAGGCCTGCTCGGCCTGCTCATCTCCCGGGTGCTCACCGCCTACCAACTGGGCCACGTAGACCTGGCGTGGGACCCCTTCTTCGGCGGCGACCCGACCCCAAGAACGGCACCGAGGAGATCATCACCTCCAGCGTCTCCATGGCCTGGCCAGTTCCGGACGCCGGCATAGGCACGATCGCCTATGCGCTGGAGGTGCTGATGGCGGTGATGGGCGGCCGAGATCGCTGGCGGACCATGCCCTGGATGGTGACCTTCTTCGGAATCCTGGTGATCCCCTTGGGCGTCATCAGCATCTACTTCATCATCATCCAGCCCGTCATGCTGGGCACCTGGTGCACGCTGTGTCTGCTCGCCGCCTTCGCCATGCTGCTTATGGTCCCGCTCGCCTGGGACGAGGTTGTCGCCATGGGCCAGTTCATGGGATGGACGCGTCGTCGGGGCGATCCCCTGATCCGCACCTTCTTCCAGGGTGGTCCGGTGGACGGCGGCCAGGTGGATCAGTCGAACGGCTTGGCCAGCCCACGCGCCTTCTGGTTCGACGCGCTCCGAGGCGTCACCGTCCCATGGACCCTGGCGGCGAGCTTCTGGATCGGGGCCGTGCTCATGATGACCCGCCTCCTGTTCGAGACCTCCGGGCCGATGGCGGACAGCGATCATGTCGTCGGCTCGCTGGTCATCACCGTGGCCGTCATCGCGACGGCGGAAACCGCCCGCCCGCTCCGGTTGCTCAACGTGGGTCTCGGAGGCTGGCTCGTCGTCGCTCCCTTCACCCTGGAGGGCGAGACTATGCTTGGGACCTCCGCGAGCGTCGCCCTGGGAGTCACTCTCGCAGCGCTAAGTCTCCGGCGCGGGCCACGCAGCGGCGAACACTACGCCGGCTGGGATCGGTTCGTCCTGTGACCGGGATCGGGCCCGCGCTGAGCTCCGTTGACCCCTTCGTCTCAAGCGAAAGAAGGGCGAGGCGTCCTAGGCGGACGAGGTGCGCTCCCGCAACTGCAAGTATGCACAGATCGCAGTGCAGATAACATCAGTCGTGAGGGCTCTGTAAGAGCTCTGACAACCGCCGGAGTAGGAGGTATCGCCATGATGGACATGAACGACTCGACGATGGGGATGCAGGGGATGATGGGTGGCATGGCCCTAGTCTGGCTTCTCACAGTAGTCTTCTTGGTGCTCGGGATCGCGGCGCTCGTGAAGTACCTGTTCATTCGCCGGAAGTGATGGGCGGGCGCACGAAGGTCTCGTTGACGAGGCACGTTCCATGCAGGGGCGGGAGCCATCTCGGCTCTATGCAGCGGTAGCTCAACGGCAGAGCGCCGACCGTCCAGGTCGTAGGCGCGTGGTTCGACTCCCGCCCGCTGCTCCAATCCTGTCTTCGATCCCGTCGCCTTCAGCATCGGGCTGGTCGAGATCCG
>JAHWJX010000123.1 GCA_019348195.1 Pseudomonadota bacterium
GCCGGTCTGATAGTGCTTGGCGAAGCGGTCCAGGATCGGCCGGGTCAGCACCCAGTGCTCCATCACCTGTGACGGATACTCCACGAAGTCGCGCGGCGTGCCCGCCAGGCCGAGGTAGTTCACGTCGGAGAGCAGGGAGTGCAGGCCGTGGCCGAACTCGTGGAAGAGCGTCTGCGCGTCGTCCAGCGAGATCAGCACCGGCTCGCCCGGCGCGCCCTTGACGAAGTTGTTGTTGTTGGAGGCCAGGACGTTGGTCTCGCGACCGTTGAAGTTCTCGTGGCTCCGGTAGGTCGTGGCCCAGGCGCCCGAGCGCTTGCCCGTGCGGGCGAAATTGTCCGCGTAGAACAGGCCAAGCGACGAGCCGTCCTTGTCCTTGACCTCATAGACCTTCACGTCCGGCGCGAACACGGGAACGCCCGACACCGGCGTGAACGTCAGACCGTACAGCTGGTTGGCCGTGTGGAAGGCCGCCTGCTGCATGTTGTTAAGCTCGAAGTACGGCTTGATCTCGTTCTGGTCGAGGTCGTAGCGCGCCTTGCGCACCTTTTCGGCGTAGAAGAGATAGTCCCAGGGCTCGAAGGTGCGCACGCCGTCCCGGACGGCGATCTTCTGCATGTCGGCCACCTCTTCCTTCACCCGGGCGACGGCGGCGGGCCAGACGCGCATCATCAGCGCCTGGGCCTTGGCCGGATCCTTGGCCATGGTGTCGTCCATGCGGAAGTTGGCGTGGGTCGGGAAGCCCAGGAGCTTGGCCCGCTGCGCCCGCAGGTCCGTGATCCGGGCGATGGTGGCGTTGGTGTTTTCGGCGTCGGCGTTGTCGCCACGGTTCTTGAACGCCTTCCAGACCCGCTCGCGTAGGGCGCGGTCGGTGGCGAAGGTCAGGAAGGGGTCCACCGCCGAACGCGTGTTGACGATGGCCCACTGACCCGCCGGCAGCTTCCGGTCCACCGCCGCTTGGCGGTAGCTGGCCTTGAGCGCATCGGGCAGACCCGCCAGCTGACGCTCGTCCGTGACCGCGATGAAGGTGCCTTCATCGGCGAGGACCTTGGCGGAGAAGTCGGTGAACAGGCTGGAGAGCTGTTCGTTGATCCGGCCCACCTCGGCCTTTTGCGCTTCCGACAACTTGGCGCCCTGGCGCACATAGCTGGCGTAGGTGCGCTCCACCAGACGCTTCTGCTCAGGCGTGAGGCCTGCGGTGTTGCGGGCGTTGTAGACGGCTTCGATGCGGCGGAAGAGTTTGGGATTGAAGGTGATCCGGTTCGACGCGGCGGTCAGCTTGGGCGACCATTCCTTGTCCACCGCCTCGTACTCGGGCGTGGACACGTTGGAGGTCATCACGCCGAACAGGGCGTTCACCCGGCTGAGACCCCGGCCCGAGTCCTGGAGCGGCACGATCACGTTCTGGAAGGTGGGAGCGGCCGTGTTGTTGGCGATGGCCTCCACCTCGGCCAGCAGGCCGTCGATGCCCTGCTGGAAGGCGGCGGGGAAGAGCTCGGGGCGGACCTGATCCCACGGCGGCACGCCGCCGTAGGGGCCGGTCCACTCCGCCAACAGGGGCGAGGCCGCCGCCTCCGCCGTGCCGGCCGGCGCCTGGGCCGCAGCGGTCGCGGGCGCAGCTTCGGCGCGGACGTCCTGACGGGCCTCGGCCCGGGCGGCGGTGTCGGCTTCGCTCACGGCGGTCTCCGTCGAGGTCACCGCCTCGGTGGTGGCGATGGCGTCAGCGCCGGTGGTGGCGCAGGCCGATAGCGTCAGCAAGGCCAGGGCCGAAGCGCCGGCGGACAGGATCAAGCGCATGGGGGTCAAAGGCTCCGAAAGTCGTACAGACGACATCGGGCGCACGGCCGGAGCGGTCAAGCGGCGCGACGCCCGGCCGCGCCTCATATCGCCGTCATCAGCCTGGCCGGCATCCGGTGTATGGGCCGCCGGGGAGGCCGCTCAGCATGGGCTGGGGGCCCGCGTTGAATTCGGTGCTGCCGTCTGAATAACGCTGCCCCTCCCCTCTGGCGGGAGGCAGGGTTGCGGTGATCCGCCCCGCCGTGACTCGCGCTCCAGCGGCGTTGAACACGGCTGAAAAGCTGCGGCCGCCTCGGCAGCGATACTGCACCGGGCCGGCCGGCGGCCTCGCGTAGAGGTCCGGAGCCGGGGCGAACACGGCTTCGGACGCCGCCGCCGGGTTCGTGGAGGCGGTGAGCCGTTCCGTGGCGCCCCCGCCGTCAACGGGCATGCCGGCCTGCCGCATCGTGGGCGGCGTGGAGGTGCGGATCGCGCCGCTTCGCCCGCGCGGTGGAGGAAGGCCGCGGCGTCCGGGCATGCCGCCCCCGCCCGTGTGGCGGTCCAGCCAGCGCCCGACCTCCTCGTGCCACTGCACCGAGTTCTGCGGTTTCAGAATCCAGTGGTTCTCGTCGGGGAACCAGACCAGCCGGCTGTCGATCCCGCGCCGCTGCAAGGTGTTGAAGGCCGCCAGAGACTGCTCGCCGATGACGCGGAAGTCGCGCTCGCCCTGGGTGACCAGCATGGGGGTGCGCCAGTTTTGCACGTGGTTGCGCGGGTTGAACCGCTCATAGGCCTCCGGATTGTCCCAAGGCGTGCCGCCGAACTCCCATTCGGTGAACCACAGCTCCTCGGTGGCGGCCCCCATCGAGCGGGTGTCGTAGATGCCGGCGTGGGTGACCAGGCACCGCCAGGGGTCGGGCCAGACGCCGGCGATCCAGTTGGTCATGTACCCGCCGTAGGAGGCGCCCAGCGCGCAAGCCCGCTCGCCGTCCAGCCACGGGTAGCGGGACAGGGCCGCAGCCCAACCTTTCTGCAGGTCCTCCAGGGGCCGGTCGCCCCAATGGCCGGTGATGCTGTCGGTGAAGGCCTGGCCGTAGCCGGTGGAGCCATGAAAATCTATGAACACCACGCCATAGCCCGCGCCTGCATAGGTTTGCGGATTCCAGCGATAGCTCCAGGCGTTGCCGAAGGAGCTCTGAGGGCCGCCGTGGATCAGAAAGGCTACGGGGTAGCGCTGGCCCTCGCGGTAGCCGGCCGGCTTCATGACGTAGCCATGGACCCGCTCGCCGTTCCAGCCGGGAAAGGAGAACTGCTCAAACTCACCCAGCTGCACGCCCCGGAGCCGTTCGGCGTTGTGCCGCGTCAGCTGGGTGCGGCCTGTGCCGTCGAAGCCCACCCGGTAGAGCTGGGCGGGCCCGGCGAGGGAAGCCTGGGTATAGACCAGGCCGTCCGGCCCCACGTCCATGCCGGTGACCTGACCCTGGCCCGTCAGCGGCGCCACCCTGCCGGTGGCGGCATCCACGGCGAAGATCCGCGTCTGGCCCACGTCGCCGGCTGAGGCGTACAGGGTGCGGCCGTCTGGAGACCAGGCGATGTGGTCCGGCGAGCGGTCCCAGGCGCCCGTGACCTCGCGCACCCGGCCGGTCGCAAGGTCGCGGATCATGATGTCGAACTGGTCGGCCTCGAAGCCCGGGCGGTCCATGGCGAGCCAGGCCAGGCTGCGGCCGTCGGGAGACACCGCGGGGGCGGCGTCCCAGGCCGGATTGGCGGCCGTGAGGTTCACGGGCGGGCGGGAGCCGTCGGCCGGCGCCTGCCACAGGTCGAAATTGGTGCTCCAGGGTTCGGTCCGGCCGGCCAGCCGGGCGGTGAAGATCACGCTCTCGCCGTTGCGGCTGAAGGTGAAGTCGGCGTCGTCGCCGAAGGGCTTGGTCGGGCTGTCGCCGTCAAAGCCCGGCATGATGGCCACGGGCGTTCCCGTCCCGCTGATCGGCAGCACGAACAGGTGGTTGCGCGTGCCGTCGGCCCAGGTGTCCCAGTGGCGGACGAACACCTGGTCGAACACCAGTCCGCTGGCCTTGGTCCCGCCCTTGGCCTTTTGCGTCTGCACGGTGCAGCCGATCTCGTCGCCGGACCCGCCCCTCGCGCAGGAGGGGTAGACGGCCAGCGCCACGGCCATGCGGCGACCGTCGGGCGACAGGCGGAACGCCTGGACGTCGAGCGGCAGCCTGGTCACCTGGGTGGCGCGCGCGCCTCCCGCGTCCGTGCGCCAGACCTGGGAGGAGCCAGAGCGCGAGCTCAGGAAATACAGCCCGCCGTCCGCCGACCAACGCGGGCTGGACGCGCCGCCGGCGGAGGCGGCCAACCGGCGCGGGGCGGCCCCGCTGCGCAGGTCGGCGAGGTAGAGGTGGTTCACACCGCGATTGGCCTGGTAGTCGGTGGTGCGCAGGCCGTAGGCGGCCCAGCGGCCGTCCGGGGAGACGCGGGTCTCGCCGACGCGTTCCAGCTCCGCCAGGTCGCGGGGGGTGAAGGCGCGGGGAGTCTGGGACTGCGCCATCACGGCCGGCGCGGTGGCGAGGGCCAAAAGGGCGGCGAGCAGGCGAAAGGGACGCATAGGCGCTCCGGAGGGGGTCCCGCCTAGGCTAGCACGCAGGGCGGGCCGGGCCAGCCCGCTCGCGCGGGGCGCGACCGCTCAGGATGTCGCGGGCCGAGCGCCGGGGGTGGCCAGGAGGAAGGCGGCTCCGGCGAGCAGAAAGGCCAGCACCACAGGCACCAGCACGCGCTGATCGCCCGTGGCGGCGGTGAGGAGGCCGATCAGGGTGGGCACGAAGAAGGACGAGGCGCGGCCCGACAGGGCGAACAGCCCGAACCAGCGGCCTTCTTCGCCCGGCGGGGCCAGCCGCGCCATCCAGGTGCGCAGCACCGCGCCGATCGGCCCGAAGGCGATGCCGATCAGGACGCCGCAGGCGAAAAAGGCGCGCTCGGCCGTGCTGGCGAAAGGCACGCCGTCGCCGGGTACGGGCGGGGCCACCGCCAGCCCGAACACCCGGTCGGCCTCGATGCCCGCGAAGCCCACCACCGCCAGCGCCAGCAGGGCGGTGAAGACCAGCACCGTGCGCTTGGAGCCGAACCGGTCGTCGAGAACGCCCGCGACCCAGGAGCTCAGCCCCGCCACCAGGGCCAGGATCAAGCCGAACATGCCGGTTTCGGTCACCGTCCAGCCGAACAGACCTTTGGCCAGGACCGGGCCGAACAGGCCCGCCGCATTGGTGCCCTCCCCGACCAGCATCCGGCCG
>JAHWJX010000124.1 GCA_019348195.1 Pseudomonadota bacterium
GCTACCTCGGCCACTGGAGCGCCTTCGACTATGGGCTGTTCGCGATTTTAAGATCGAGACCGGCTGTTTCGTTGGAGAAACCGGGCACGCTCGCTTCGGTCGGGGTCTCGGGGAGATGTTCGACGAATGGCCGAAGGCGTCCTGGACAATCGTGGCTGCGCTTCGCAACCGGGGCTTGGCCTACGAAGCGGCCCTGAGCGCGCATCCTTGGCTTGAGGCTCGTCGCTCCGAGACGCGCACCGTCTGCCTCGTCGAGCCCGGCAATGCGGCGTCCGTGAGGGTGGCTCAGAAGCTTGGCTATCAGCCCTTTGCGACGGCGACCTACCGCAACTTGTCGCTCGTGCAGATGGAGCGCTCGCCGACACGCTGAGCGCGTCGCGAGCCGCTTCACTCGAGGAGGGTTTATCAGCGGGTCTGCGAAGCGCCCCTGGGCGGCCTCTTCGCGGAGGTGCGGGTGTTTCAGCGCACGCGATCGGTCTAGGCGACAGCGCCTGGCTTGTGGCGCTTCGCTGCAGGCGCCGAATCAGGGTGGGAGGCGGCGCATGAACGGCAAGATCGAGCTCGGCGCGGCGCGCGCGCGGCCTCCGGGCCTCGCCCGCAAGCTCGCGGGCCTGGCGCTCGACCTCACCCCGTACCTGTTTGCGGCGCTGGCCTTTGTCGCGGGCGTGCTGATCCTGGCGTCGAGCGCCACGCCGCTGCTGCGCGAGCGCCTGTCGGCGCTCCTGCAGGTCGCGCCCATCTTCGTCATCGAGCTCTCCCATTTCGCCGCAAGCGTGGTCGGCTTTCTGCTGCTGGTGGTGTCCGCGGGCCTGTGGCGGCGCCGCGAGGGGGCCTACTGGACCGCCCTCACCTTGCTGCTGCTCGGGGCTGGTTTCTCGCTGCTCAAAGGGCTCGAGTTCGAGATGGCCACCCTGCTCGGGATGACGGCCGCGGCGCTGGCGCCTTGCCGACGCGCCTTCAACCGGCGCTCGCGGATCAAACTCGGCCTCACCCGCAACCTGAGCGGCGCTTGGCTGACCCAGATCGTTGCGGTCGTCGGCGCCATCGCCTGGCTGGGCTTCTTCGCCTACCGGGACGTGGCCTACACCGACGAGCTGTGGTGGACCTTCCTGCACGACGCCGACGCGTCGCGCTTCCTGCGGGCAGAGGCGACGCTCGCCATCCTCACACTGCTGCTGGCGGCGCGCGTGCTCCTCACCTCGCCAGTGAGCAGCTTCCGCGGCCGGCCGGCGCCCGAGGAGCTGGACCGGGCCGCCGCCGTGATCGCGCGCGCGGAGGTCGCGCAGGAGGACGCGCCCCTGGCGCTGCTCGGCGACAAGGATCTGCTGTTCTCGGACTCCGGCCAAAGCTTCCTGATGTTCAGGGTGCGCGGCTCGCGCTGGATCGCCATGGGCGAGCCGATCGGTCGCCGCGACGAGCGTCGGGCCCTGCTCTGGCGGTTCGCCGAGATGGCCGACCGCGACGGCGACGCGCCGGTGTTTTACGGCGTCTCCCCCGACCTGCTGCCCGAGCTAATCGATCTCGGCCTCACCGTGCGCAAGATCGGCGAGACCGCAGAGGTGCAGCTGGCGCGCTTCTCGCTGGAGGGCCGACCGCGGCAGGCGCTGCGCACGGCGCGCAACCGCGCGGCGCGCGAAGGCGTCCGCTTCGAAGTGCTGGACCGCGGCGCCGCTTGGGCCGAAGCCGAGCGCCTCAAGTCCGTCTCGGACAGCTGGCTGTCGCGGCAGAAGGGCGGCGAGAAGGGCTTCTCGATGGGCCGCTTCGACCTGGACTACCTCGCGCGCACCCGTCTGGCGGTGGTGCGGCTGGAGGACCGGATTGTCGCCTTCGCCAACCTTTGGGAGACCCCCGGCGCGGTGGCGGTGGACCTGATGCGCTACGCCGGCGAGGCCCCGCCGTACGTGATGGACTATCTGTTCGCCGAGCTGCTGCTGTGGGCCAAGGCGCAAGGCGCGGAGCGTTTCGGGCTGGGCGGCGCGCCGCTGTCCGGGCTCCATGAGCACCGCCTCGCGCCGCTGTTGACCCGGCTGGGGGCGCTGCTGTTCGAGGAAGGCGGGGCGCTCTACAGCTTCAAGGGGCTGCGCGCCTACAAGGAGAAGTTCGATCCCGTGTGGGAGCCGCGCTACCTCGCAGCCCCCGCCAGCGCTCCGATGGCCACCGTGCTGCTCGACGTCGCCCTACTCACCGGCCGGGGCTGGCGCGGGCTGGTGCTGCCGCCAAGGCCCCGGAACCCGGCGCTACAGGATCGCGTGCGGCAGGAAGCGTGAGCAGTTCCTGGTGACCAGCGAGCGCGTGAGCTTCCGCTGGATCAGGATCGCGCCCTCAGCGTCAATCCCGTGGACCTGTTGTACCGACTTGGCGATGTTCAACCCTAGCCCTCCAGCTCTCAGCCGCAGGAAGCTGCAGCAGGGGTGGAGAGCCGTCCACGTCGTCAGGAGCCGAGGTTAAGGAATGTCCGGAAGGCGCCGGCCGCGCGTTGAAGGCTGACCCTGAGAGCCGGGGGGCCTACGGTCCGAGCTGTTCGGCGATGGAGCGGGTCAGCGGTGTCTGTACATCGCCCGTGTGCTGCGTGGTGACCGTCTCTACCAGGGCCACGAGGCACTCTTCCTCGGCGATCGGGTTATGCCGGACTCCGCGCGGCACGACGTACATCTCCCCGGCCATCAGGGTGACCGTCGCACGATCCTCGAACTCCAGGACGAGCACGCCGTCCAGCACCAGGAAGAGTTCGTCTTCTTTCTCGTGGGCGTGCCAAGCTAGGCGGCCCTTCACCTTCGCCACCTTCACGTACTGATCATTGACGCGGCCGACCACACGCGGAGACCAGTGCTCGGTCAACGCTTTGGCCGCCACGGTCAGATCCACGCCCGTTTGCATTCGCGACGCCTATCAGCGTTCGTTGATCAGATCGAGCAGCATCACCTCGTCGGGCTCAGGCGGGGGCAGGGGGTGTCCAAGCTTCTCGCCCAGCACCGCGAGCCTGCACGGGCCGAAGTTCAGGTGAGTGCCGTTCGGATCAAAGCCGGGCCGCCGAACACCCCTAGGATGGATCCCGCCACGGAGGCGACGACGTAGGCTGCGGCGAGACCGGGCTGACCGCGCTCCCACAACAAAGCCGCAGCGAGAAGGCCGAAAGGTCGTGAAGCCGCCCAGGACGCCCGTCGTGAGGAAAAGGCGCAGGGCCGGGTTGCCGGCCTCGCCGCCCAAGGCGAACCCACCCGCGAGCACGCCCATGGCGAAACAACCGACCAGGTTCACGAGCAGCGTGCCGGCGGGAAAGTTCGGGCCCACAAGGGCCAGGCTCAACCGGCCCGCTCCGTGACGCAGAACGCCTCCGAGCGCGGCCCCTGTCGCGACCCCAAAAGTATGAGGAGGCGCTGTTCCCTTCACCGGCTCCTAGCGGTCCACCGGAGCTCGATGCAAGGCTGCCCCTGAACGCTAGGGGTCTGCGGGCGCCTCCGGAATTGAAGGGCTTGGCGCCGGTCGCTGGTCAGGTGGACGGACGACCGCGCGGCTGTTCGCCGGGCCGGCGCGGCTATATCAACCCTCCGCTGGCCCGGTGCGACGGGGGCGCGCCTCAATCCTCCTGAGATGAATCAGCATGCAATCCGACACACCTGCGGCCGAGGAAGCCGCCGAGCGGCTGGAGCAAAGCGCGGGCGCGGTGGAGCACAGCGGGCGCGACCTCACGCAGAGCGCCGACCGGCGCACGGAGCTGGCGGGCGACCGCACCGTCTTGGCGGCGGAACGGACCTATGCGGCCTGGGTGCGAACCGGGCTGGCGGCTCTGGCTAGCGGCGTGGGCGCGCCTCCGCTCCTTGAGGGCGCGCTCCCCGAACTGCTGATCGGCGCGACGGCGTCGGTGCTTGTTCTGTTCAGCGCCTTCTGCTTCGCCGCAGGCGTCTGGCGCGAGATCGACCCCGACACCCCGTGGCCGGAAGCCGACGCACGTCAACTGCCGCCGGTGTTGTTGATCGACGTAAACGGCTTTCTCGTTCTGGTCGCGCTAACCGCCCTGGTCGGCATCTGGACTCGGGCCTTCGAGGGTGCGGCGGGGTGAGCGGCCGCTCCTGGAACTCCTGGGGTCGGGCAGCGCGCCTCCTTCCCGGCCTCCTCCTTTGCGCGGCGGTGAGCGCGGCGGCTCTGATGTTGGAAGGCCTGGAGGTCCAAACGGTCGGAAGGGCATGGCTGGAGCCCCTCGTTCTGGCGATCTTGATCGGGGCCGCCCTCCGCACCGCCTGGACGCCGCCCCCGAGCCTCTTGCCCGGCATCGACTTCGCTGCGCACCGATTGCTGGAGGTCGCCATCGTGCTCCTGGGGGCGTCGGTCAGCGCGGCCGCCATGCTGTCTCAGGGTCCGAAGCTTCTGATCGGGGTGATCCTGGTGGTCGCCGCAGCGATCACCGGCGGTTACGCTCTGGGGCGCCTCTTGGGGCTCCCTCGCCGGATGGCGATGCTGGTCGCCTGCGGCAATGCGGTGTGCGGCAACTCGGCGATCGCGGCCGTCGCGCCCGTGATCGGCGCCGATGGCGACGACGTCGCGGCGTCGATCGCCTTTACGGCGGTTCTGGGGGTGGGCGTGGTGCTGCTCCTGCCGGTCTTGGCGCCGCTCCTGGGCTTGAGCGAGTTGCAATACGGGACTTTGGCGGGACTGACCGTCTACGCCGTTCCGCAGGTCCTGGCCGCGACCGCCCCCGTGGGACCGGGCGCCGTGCATGCCGGCGCCCTGGTGAAGCTCTTGCGCGTGCTGACCCTTGGGCCCGTCATCCTCGTCATCTCCTGGCTCACGCGCACTTGGCGCGAAGAGCCCCTCCCGAGGGGTGGCGGCTTGGAGCACCGGATCGTTGCTGGAAAGCGTCCCACCTCGCGGCGCCCGAAGCTGCCGGCTCTC
>JAHWJX010000125.1 GCA_019348195.1 Pseudomonadota bacterium
CAGATCCCGATCGCTGTCGCCGCTGATGTCTGCGGCGTGTCCATCAACATCCTGTCGGTCTCCACGGGCGGGTAGGCTACCTGCACGTCCGGCACGGCGTCGGCGGAACTCGCCCAGTCGGTGCAGCAGCAGATTGCGCCCGGCGGGAACGTCGGGGGCGGCGCCCAGACCGGCGCAACCGTGTCGGCTGGGGGAACCCCCGGCGGGACCACCACGAGCGGCGGGACGGGAACCACGATCACCGGCGGATGAGGACTGCGGGGCGGAGGCGCTAGCGGCCGTAGATGCGGTCCAGCACCTCCGCCACCGCGACCAGTTGGTCGGCGGCGGCGTCAAAGCGTTCGCCAGCGGCCAGTCGCTGCGCCCAGTCGGCGGCCGCCCGACCGCCCCAGGCGTCGGGCGCCGAAGTCAGGGTCTCGGCCGCCGTCCCGCGGTAGCGCTCGGCGGTGAAGTCGTAAAAGGAGCCGGCGACGTTCTTCAGAGCCGCGCCGCCCGCGTCGCCGTAGAAGCTGGCCGAGATCAAGGCCTCCTGGCCAGCGTGCAGCTTCCACGAGCACGTAAGCCGCACCAGCGTCCCGCTCTCCAGAAGCAGGGCGGCGGAGGCGTAGTCCTCCACCCGGTCCGTTCGGCCGTTCAGCCACTGTCCGCCGGCGAACAAGGCCGCGGAGGTCTCCTGCACCTTCGGAAAGTCCAGCACCCACAGCGCCAGGTCCACCAGGTGGACGCCCAAGTCCATCACACACCCGCCGCCGGAGAGCGCAGGGTCGTAGAACCACGGCTTGTCCGGCCCGTAGGCGTTGTGGAAGACCAGGTCGGCCGCATAGACCCGGCCCAATTCGCCGGAAGCGGCCAGGTCGCGAATGCGGCGCATGCCTTCGGTGAAACGGTAGGACAGGTCCACGGCCAGCAGGCGGTCGGCGACTCGCGCCGCCTCCACAACGGCGCGGGCCTCGGCCGCCGTCCGGCCGAGCGGCTTTTGGCAGAACACCGCCGCTCCCGCCCGGAGCGCCTGGATCGACTGCTCGGCGTGAAGCGCGCTGGGCGTCGCGATGACCACGCCGTCGAGATCGAGCGCGAGCATGGCGTCCAGGTCGGTCGCCACGGCCGCCCCTGGGGCGAGCCTGGCGGCCGCGCTCGCGCAGTCGGGTGAAGGGTCGGCGATGGCGGCGGCTTCGACGGCGCCGGCCTCCAGCATGGCGGCCATGCGATGGCGACCGATCCAGCCGACCCCCAGGAAGCCGATTCGCGGCTTGCTCATCCGGTCGTGACCAGGGCCTTGAGGAAGCCGTCCGGGCGGTCGCGCGTGGCGTCCAGGGCTTCGTCCAGCCGGCTCAGCGGATAGGTGTGGGTGTAGAGGGGGAAGGGGTCGAGCCGCCCGGAGGCGACCGCCTCCACCGCCTCGCGGATGCCCTGCATGTAGATCTCGGGGTCACGTTCGTGAGCGTTGATCACGTCCAGGCCGCGCCAGTTCCAGAGCTGCATGTTCACCTGGCGCGGACCGTCCTGGTGGTAGCCGGCGATGATCAGACGCCCGCGTTCTCGCGTAAGTTCGGCCGCGAGATCGAGCGGCCACTGCTTCCCGACCGCCTCGATCACCCGGTCGCAGAAGCGGCCGTTCGTGAGCGCTTTCACCTGTTCGATGATGCCGTAATGGTCCTCCATGGGGATGACCTCGGCGGCCCCCATCCGGCGGGCGATGTCGAGCGAATAGGGCCGACGCGAAATGGCGATCACCCGGGCGCCGGCGTCCGTGGCCAGACGGGTGAGCAGCGCGCCCAGGAAGCCGATGCCGAGGATCGCGACGGTCTGGCCGGCCTCGATCTCGCTCCGGCGGAAGATGTTCATGGCGCAGCCGAGCGGCTCGCCGGGGAAGGGGCGGCCCGCCAGCGCGTCGGGTAATCGCACCACCGCATCGGCCTCCGCCACGTCGTAGTCCGCGTAGCTCTTGTAGGAGAGCGCCGCCACGCGGTCGCCGACGTCCAGGCCCCTCACGCCCTCGCCTACGGCGTCCACCACGCCCCAGCCCTCGTGACCCATGGCCCCAGGCTCCGTGGGGAACTGCATCCATTCCGGACCTGCCCACGGGGTCAGGTTGGACGCGCAGACGCCGCAGCCTTCCAGCTTCACCCGAACCTGACCGCGTCCCGGCTGCGGAAGCGCGACCGCCTCCATCCGAAGGGCGCCGGGTCCGGCCAGGACCGCGGCCTGCATCGTCTCCGCGGAGGCGGGGGGGCTCATGCGTACCTCATGAAGGAGGGGCTTGGCGGGCCGGGACGGCCCCGCGCAGCGGCCTTCTGCATCAGGGGCGGCGCGTCCTCAAGGCTTGCGAACGCGAAAGGCCCAGCCGCCCGGCTGCAGGGGCTCCACGCCCAGAACCTCCAGCCCGCGCCCGGCGGCGAAGTGGGGAACATCCACACGGGCCAGCGGGTCGTCGGCCATCAGCCGCACGACCCCCCCGGAGCCCAGGCCTTCCAGCGCGCGCCGCAGCCGCAAGGTGGGCACGGGGCAGCGGTGGCCGCGGGCGTCGATCTCGATCTCGGTCGTCAAGGATTGTGAACGGAAAGCGGGGCCGAAGCGTTGCAGCAGCCTAGCACACGAGGCGAGTCATGGCCGCACGTCCATCCTGGCAGGGACACCTGAAGCTGTCGCTCGTGACCTGTCCCGTCGCGCTCTACACGGGGACCTCCGCTTCGGGAGACATCCACTTCAACCTGCTGAACCCGGCCACCATGAACCGGATCAAGATGGTGACCACCGATCCCGAGACCGGCCCGATCGAGCGCTCCGAGCTGGTCAAGGGCTATCAGGTCGAGAAGGACCGCTACATCATCATGACGGACGAGGAGATCAAATCGGTCCGGCTGGAGAGCACCAAGACGATCAACATCGAGCGCTTCGTCGACGCCGACGAGATCGACCGGCTCTACTGGAACGACCCCTATTTCCTGGTGCCGAACAGCGACCTGGGCCTGGAGGCTTTCGCCGTCATTCGCGAGGCCATGGCCAAGTCCAACAAGATCGCGCTGGGCCGGGTGGTGATGCACACGCGCGAGCGACTGGTGGCGCTCGAGCCGCGCGGGAAGGGGATCCTGGCCTACACTCTGCGCACGGCCGACGAGGTCAAGAACCCGGCCGAGTTCTTTGACCCCATCAAGGACGTCACACCCGACCCGGCCATGGTGGAGATCGCCACCCGCATCATCCAGCAGCAGGAGGGCGCCTTCGAGCCCAAGGAGTTCCGGGACCGCTATGAGGACGCCCTGCGCGAGCTGATCGCCTCCAAGCAGAAGGGCATGGCGCCCAAGGACGTGGCCGAACCCTCCGACACCAATGTCGTGGACCTCATGGCGGCGCTCCGCGCCAGCTTGGGAAACAGCGCTCCAGCTCCGGCCAAGGGCAAAAAGGCGGCCAACGACGCGGGCGAAAAGCCCCCCTCGAAGAAGGAGCCCAAGGGCCGCAAGCGGGCCTGACCCCCCCGAGGCTGCGCGCCCGTTCAGGCCGCCTTGCGTCCGGTGTGCGCCAGTCGCTCCATGGCCGCTGACAGCGGTCTCGCCCCCTGGTCGTAGTCGGCCCACGGATCGGCCTTTTTGAGCAGCTTGGGGACGCTGGCCATGGTGTAGGCCTTGGGATCCAGGCCCTTGCGAACCTGGCTCCAGCTGATCGGCACGGACACGGTGGCGCCGTCGCGGGCGCGGGGAGAGTAGGGGCCGACCGCGGTGCTCATCCGGTCGTTGCGCAGATAGTCGAGGAATATCCGGCCGGTTCGGACCTTTTTGCTCATGTTCAGGGTGAAGCGGTCGGGATGATCGGCGGCGAGCTGGGCGCAGACGGCGCGCGTGAAGGCCTTGGCGGTGGGCCAGTCGATCGGGTGCTGCTCGGGCGCCAGCGGGGTGACGATGTGCAGCCCTTTACCCCCGGTGGTCTTGCAAAAGGGCACAAGCCCGAGCTCGGTCAGGCGATCCCGGAGCTCGCGGGCCGCATCGATCACGTCGTCGAAGTCGAGACCTTCGTCAGGGTCGAGGTCGAAGACGAAGCGACCCGGGCGTTCCACCTCGAAGGGTTCGCAGTTCCAGGGATGGAATTCGGTCGCGCCCACCTGGCCCAGCGCCAGAAAGGCCTCCACCGTGTCGGCGGCGATGTAGGGTTTGCGTTCCTTAACATCCATCAGACTGACCAGGGGCGACTGGCCAGGCATGGCGTGACGCTGGAAGAAGCGTTCGCCGGCGATCCCGTCCGGCGTGCGGATGACCGACACCGGACGCCCGCGATAGTGGGGCAGCATCCGCTCGCCCATCACCTCAAGGTACCGCGCCAAGTCGGCCTTGGTGAAGGCCGGGGAGTCCCCTGCGGCGGGCCACAACGGCTTGTCCGCCTTGGTGATGGTGACGCCGCGAACCTCGATCGCCCCACCGGGTTTCACCGCCGCGGCGCGGGCGGGGCGCTTGGGCTTTGACGTGGCGGTCTCATCCGCCACCGCCTCCAGCTCGGCGTCCGCTTCGGCCGCCGCTGCGGCGCCGGGCGCGACAGAGGCGGCGATCTCTCGCTCTCCCTCCAGCACGACGTCCTGGGCTGGCTTGTCCTCGCGCAGCCCCTTGAAGCTGGCCTGGCGCAGGTGGCCGTCGGCGGTCCAGCCGGCGAACTCGATTTCCGCCACCAGCTCGGGGTGGACCCAGTGCACGCCCGGGCCGCCCTTGGGGGCGCCCTTGCCGGAGAAGGGCGACCGGTCCGTTTCGAGCGGCTTCAAGGACTTGAGCAGCTCAACGGAGGTGGTCTGTGAAAAGCCGGTGCCGATGCGGCCGACATGGGTGAAGGCGCCGTCGCGG
>JAHWJX010000126.1 GCA_019348195.1 Pseudomonadota bacterium
CGTTCAGCATCGAGGTAACAGGCACGGGCGTGTCCATCGCCTGTGACCGGTGTGGTCAGACGTTGACGACCGAGCGAGCGCTGACGGCCGAGCTGGCACGGTCGGTCGTCGGCCGGATGCGCGCGGACCATCGGGACCGCTGCGTGCCCCGCCAGCAAGTCGACGACAGCTCCTGAGGCGCACGGGATCCGTCGCCGAGTCAGCGGTCGGCGTGCTCGCTGCTGCTCGCCGCGGGCGCGAGCTAGCTGGCGACCGCCCCTGTGTGCACCAGCTCGTCGGCGATGTCGTGAGGCTTTCGGTTGGTGCTCTGACTCACCCCAACCAGCACGGAGAACGCCTGGTCGCCGTTGATCTTGTGCCGCTCCATCAGGATTCCCTTGGCCTGGCCGATCACATCGCGCCTCTGCATCCCGGTGCGCAGCTGTTCCTGCCGCTGCGCGCCGGCCATCGCGACAGCGGCGTGTGAGGCGAACAGCAGGGCCACGTGCTCCGACTCGTCGTCGAAGGCGCCGACCTGCGCGCTGGCGAGGTTCAGCGCTCCCAGGTCCTCACCGTCGACGTACATCTGCACCGCGAGCATGCTGGCGACGCCGACCTCCTCCGCCCGCTGCAGCGCCGCCGCCGACAGGTCGAAAGCCCGCACTGGACGCCCGGACCTGGCCTGATTGGCGGCCATGCCCGAGCCCATATTCCCCAGGCCGATGAAGGCTATGCTCACGTTCGGTTCTCCCGTCGCCGCGCTTCTATGCCGCCGTCAACCCGCCGGCGTCCACTCCAGGTCGGGCGGCAGCCGGGCGAAGACCGTCCGCAGCAGGTCCTCGCTCACCCCCTCCAGCGTGGGCGGGTTCCAGCGCGGCGCCTGATCCTTGTCCACGAGGCAGGCCCGCACGCCCTCCGCGAAGTCCGGCAAGAGCGCGACTCGCGACGCCATGCGGAATTCCATGGTCATCTCGTCTTCGAAGGACGCCATGCGGGCGCCCTCGCGCATCTGCCGCAGAGTGACCTTGAGCGCTTGCGGCGACTTGGCCCGCAGGCCGTCCAGCTCGGTCCTGGCCCACTCCCCGCCTTCGGCCTCCAGGGCGGAGAAGATCTCCTCCACCGTGGCGAAGCCGAACAGCCGATCGATCTCCCGCCGGTGGGTTTCCACCGTTCCCGGCCCAGGGTCGACGGCGAAGCGGTTCAGTTCCGTGGTCAGCACGCTGGCCGCGAACTCCGGATCCTGCCCCGAGACCACGTCCACCATGGCCCGCTTCAGGGCGGGAAGCTGCTCGCTGGGGACGAAGTGCGTGGCGATGCCCAGCGCCATGCAGTCCGCTGCGCGCAGCCGCGCGCCGGTCAGCGCCAGCCAGGTTCCGACTTGCCCCGGCAGGCGCGGCAGGTACCAACCGCCGCCCACGTCCGGAAACAGGCCGATGGCCGTCTCCGGCATGGCGAAAAGGGTCCGCTCCGTGGCCACCCGGAACCGGCACGGCATGGAGATCCCCACACCGCCGCCCATGACGATCCCGTCCACGAAGGCCACGATGGGCTTCTCATAGGTGAACATGAGATGGTTTAGTTGGTACTCGGTGCGGAAGAAGTCCTGCGCCGCCTCCTGCGCCCGCAGTCCGGCCTCGACGATGGCCCGGATGTCGCCTCCGGCGCAGAAGCCGCGCTCCCCCGCATGGTCCAGCAGGACGGCGCGCACGCCCCGGTCACGTCGCCAGGCCCGTAGCGCGCGCAGCATGTCCCGGCACATCTCCAGGTTCAGGGCGTGGAGCGCGCTCGGCCGATCCAGAGTGATCCGCCCCACTCGGTCGTCGATGCGGGTCAGCACGGGGGCGTGGGTTCCGCGCGGGCTGTCCGGCGTGGTCATGAGCGAGGCTCCTCTGGCGGGCCGCTTGGCTAGTCGGGCGGGCCGCCGTCGTCCAGCCCGCTACTGACGGAACATTTCGCGCGCCGTGATGACGCGCATGATCTCGTTGGTGCCCTCCAGGATCTGGTGCACGCGCAGGTCGCGCACGATCTTCTCGATGCCGTAATCGGCGAGATACCCGTAGCCGCCGTGGATCTGCAGCGCTTCGTTCGCGACCTCGAAGCCGGTGTCGGTGGCGACCCGCTTGGCCATGGCGCAGAGCTGGGTGGCCCTGGGATCGCGCTTGTCCAAGGCGTCGGCCCCGCTGCGCACCATCAACCGCGCGGCCTCGAGCTCGGTCGCCATGTCGGCCAACTTGAACTGCAACCCTTGGAAATCCTTGAGCGGTTTGCCGAACTGGGTCCGGCTTTCCATGTAGGCCTTGGCCTGTTCGAGCGCGAACTGGGCGCCGCCCAAGGAACAGGCGCCGATGTTCAACCGCCCGCCGTCCAGTCCGGACATGGCGATGCGGAAGCCCTCGCCCTCCTTGTTGACCAGGTTCTCCGCCGGCACCCGGCAATTGTCGAAATTCACCAGAGCGGTGGGCTGGGCGTTCCAGCCCATCTTCCTTTCCTGAGCCCCGAAGCTCAGCCCCGGCGTGCCGTTCTCCACCACGAAGGTGGAGATGCCCTTGGGCCCCTCCACCCCGGTGCGGGCCATGACCACATAGATGTCGCTGGTTCCCGCGCCCGAGATGAAGGCCTTGGAGCCGTTCAGGACGTAATGATCGCCGTCCCGCTCGGCCCGCGTGCGCAGCCCCGCGGCGTCCGAACCTGAGCCAGGCTCGGTCAGGCAATAGCTGGCGATCAGCTCCATGGTGGTCAGCCGGGGCAGATAGCGCCCTCTCAGTTCGTCTGACCCGAACCGGTCGATCATCCACGACGCCATGTTGTGGATGGAGATGAAGGCGGCCACGGCCACATCGCCCCGCGAGAGCTCCTCGAAGATGATCGCGGAGTCCAGACGCCCCAGTCCGGAGCCACCCACGTCCTCCTGCACATAGATGCCGGCGAAGCCGAGCTCGGCGGCCTTGCGCATCACGTCCACGGGAAAGTGCTTCTCCTCGTCCCACCGCGCCGAGTTGGGCGCCAGTTCGGCCTCGGCGAAGTCGCGCGCAGCGTCCTGGATGGCGCGCTGGTCTTCGGAAAGCTGGAAATCCATATACACGGCCCTGGGCTGGTCGGGCTTGAGCAACTGCTCTGGCCGGCGCACCCTGTCAACGCGACCAGATGCGGCCGAGGGAGGCGCGGAATGACCGATCTGATCCACCGCCCGTCCAGCCTTCCTGACAGCCTCGAGCGTTCGGAGCGGAACGCGGCGCTCACGATCTACGGCCTGTACCTCGGCGCGCCCCTGACGGCCGGGGTCACCGGCCTGGTCGGCGCGATGATGGCCTCCAGCAAGCGCCCCCGATCCGGCCCGCTGTCAGGCTCCCACTTCCGTTACCAGGTCTGGACATTCGGAGCCTCGCTAGGCGCCGCGCTCACCGGAAGCTTCTGGCTGCTGGTGGGCGGGATCGCCAGCGGCGGCAATCCGGAGGCGGGCGTCCTGGCGCTTACGGGAGGCGCCCTTGCGGGCTCGGCCGGGATTGGGTTCCTGGGCGCCACCTTGTTCGGCCTGACCCGCGCTGCGGGCGGAGAGCCGATCGGTCATCCTCAATGAGCCGCCTACGCCGGTGAACGCCGCCTTTCCCGCCCTGCGGCTCCGCCGACTGCGCCAGGCCGACTGGACGCGCCGGCTCGTGCGCGAGACCGTGCTCTCGCCCGCCGACCTCATCTGGTCCGTGGTGATCCACGACGGGCCCGACGCGCGCGAGGCTATCCCCTCCATGCCGGGCGTGGAGCGCCTGTCCGTGGCCGAAGCCGTCAAGGCGGCCGTCGAAGCCCGCGCGCTGGGCATTCCGGCCCTCGCCGTCTTTCCCAAAGTGGACGGCGGTTTGAAGGACGCCCGCGGCAGCGCCGCCACCCATCCCGACAACCTGGTCGTGCAGGCCGTGGCCGCCATGAAGGCCGCCGCCCCCGAGGTCGGCATCGTCTGCGACGTCGCGCTCGACCCCTACACCGACCACGGCCATGACGGCGTGCTTGAGCGGGGCTGCGTGCTTAACGACGCGACGGTGGAGCGGCTGATCGAGCAGTCGCTGCTGCTGGCCTCGGCCGGCGCGGACGTGCTCGCCCCCTCCGACATGATGGACGGCCGGATCGGCCGCATCCGCACGGCGCTGGAGGCGGACGGGCGCTGCGACACGCTGATCCTCTCCTACGCCGCCAAATACGCTTCGGCCTTTTACGGCCCGTTCCGGGACGCCATCGGCACCACCGGCCTGCTCAAGGGCGACAAGGCGACCTACCAGATGGACCCCGCCAACACTCACGAGGCGCTGCGTGAGGTCGAACTCGACCTGGCCGAGGGCGCCGACATGGTGATGGTCAAGCCCGGCCTGCCCTATCTCGACATCGTCCGCCGCGTGGTGGAGCGCTTCGCGGTTCCCACCTTCGCCTTCCAGGTGTCCGGAGAGTACGCCATGATCAAAGCCGCCGGCCAGAACGGCTGGCTGGACGAGGATCGCGCCGTGCTGGAGAGCCTGCTGGCCTTCAAGCGCGCGGGCTGCTCGGGGGTGCTCACCTACTTCGCGCGCGACGCGGCGCGGCTGCTGGGCCGTTAGGGTATAGGGCGCCCTCCAAAGCTCCATGATCCGTTCGACGGTCGTACTCGATGTGGGCGGCGGCCACGCGGTCCGACACTGCTTTCGCCGCGGCGGAGGCCGCCGCACAATCCACCGCGCTCCTGACCTGTTTCTCGACCTCTTCACCGCCACGGACCCCGATCAGAGCGTGGTTACGTTCATGGGCGACAAGGCGAGCCATGTACTCGTTCCATTCCGCCCGTTCGGCGGAGGATAGCCGCC
>JAHWJX010000127.1 GCA_019348195.1 Pseudomonadota bacterium
CCCCGACCGACGCCTGATCAATGGTGAGCGCATTGGCGGAGAAGGCCGCCTCGCGCAGCCCCTCCTGCGTGCTGCGCAGCGTGATCTCCGTTTCGCCGCTGAGCGACCGGCCGAGGATGTAGGGCCGCAGCCGCACCTGGTAGTGGACCACGTCCATGCCTGCGCCCGGCGTGGGAGCCTGGGCCGAGGCGGCGGAAGCCAGCACGACGGCGGACAAGGCGGCAAGGTTGGCGGCTTGAATGCGGCGAATGGCGGGCCTTGGCATGGGCCATGACTGCGACGCCGTCCGCCGTGGGGCAAGGGGGGCCCGGCCGCCCTGCCCTACCCCGCATGGCGCAGGGCGCGCGACACCGTCCCATCTGGAGGCACACCTCCGGCGGCGGCCGACCTAGGCGGCGGGCGCCGCCGGGCGCTCGACCGGGCGCCTCAAGGGCACGGACCGGCCGTAGCTGAGCCTGCGCCAGATCCACTCCAGCGGCCCGGTGGTGAAGCGCGACAGCCACAAGGGCGACCAGATCAGCTGAAGCGCCCAGACCGCCAGCACCACGCCCGCCATCTCCGGCCACCCCAGGCGCCCGAACAGGCCGACGCCGCGCCCGCCATAGAAGAGGGTCGTCATGATCAGGCTCTGGGCGATGTAGTTGGTGAAGGCCATGCGCCCCACCGGGGCCAGAACCAGAGCCGCGCGGCGGAACAGCCCTGAGCGCAGCGCCAGGTTCAACAAGCCGACGTAACCCAGGGTGACGACCGGCGCGAGCAAGGTGTTGGCGACGGACGCCCGGCCGAACACCTCGGGGGGCGAGAAGCCGCGCCGGGCCTCGCCCATCGCCTGCCAGGCGACGACGGCCATCGCGGCGGCTCCGACGGCCGTGATGGAGGCGTACAGTCGGGCCGAGCGGCCGCCCTGCAGCACGCGCGCCTTGAACAAGGCCAGGCCGATCAGCATCAGGCCCAGGGTGTCGGAGGCGTGATACTGGATTGCATCCGGCGCGACCCGGGCCCAGGCCTCGAAGTTGGCGGCGGCCACCTGGGCGAGGTCGCCGCGGAAGGCGTCCACGGTCTGTAGGATCGTCGCGGGTTGGAACTGCTGGAAGGCGGCGACCTGGACGTCCAGGGGCGCGGCCTGAAGCGCGAGACCCGGCGCCAGGAAGTGGAAAGCCCCATAGGTGAACAGCACCACGCCGACGCCGGCCAGCCAGGCCGGGGGCCACGACCGGCACAGAAAGGCGGCGAAGCCCACGATCGCGTACAGCAGGAGGATGTCGCCGAACCAGATCAGCGCGCCATGCACGACGCCGAACAGGACCAGCCAGCCCAGCCGCCGAAGCAGCACCCGTCCCCGAGCCCAGTCCGTCAACTCTCCCCCGACCAGATAGACGGAAACGCCGAACAGCATGCTGAACAGCGCGATGAACTTGCCCTCAAAGGCGATGCGCACCAGCAGCCAGAGCCGCAGGGCCGCGTCATCGAACGGCACGGGGGCGATGTTCGGCAGGGTGAAGGCGTCCGGCGGCAGGGCGAAGGCGGACGGCGTGTTCACCGCCAGAATGCCCAGAACCGCCAAGCCGCGCAGCACGTCGAGGTGGGCCAGGCGCTCGCCTTCCCGAACCGGAGCCGGTTGTTCGCCCAAAGCCCGCCCCTTCACCGCGCCGCATCTGAGCGTCAAAGGTGCGGCGGGGGCAAGATGACTCGATACCTGATCGACTTTGATTCCACCCTGGTGGCGGCGGAAACGCTGGACGTCCTGGCCGAGATCGCCCTGGCGGGTGCGGCGGACCGGGCGGCGCGGACGGCCGCGATCCGGCGGCTGACCGATCAGGCCATGGCGGGCGAGCTGCCGTTCGGCGAGGCCCTGCAACGACGCCTGGCGCTCCTTGATGCCCGCCGCGAACATCTGCCGGAGCTGACCGAGCAGCTGCGGGCGAGCTTGACCGCCTCTGCGCGACGCAACGCGGCCTGGCTCGCCCAACCCGCGGTCTGGATCGTGTCCGGGGGGTTCGAAGAGGTGATCGCGCCGGTGCTGCAGCCGCTGGGCGTCCAGCCTTGCCGGATCCAAGCCAACCGGTTCGTGTGGAGCGCGAAGGGCCTGGCCGTCGGCGTCGACCCGAGCTCGCCGCTCGCCCACGACGGCGGGAAGATCGCGGCGGCCCGCGCGTCCTCGGACGGTGAGGAGGTGGTGATGGTGGGGGACGGCTGGACGGACCTGGAGGTGTGGACCTCCGGCGCGGCGGCCCGATTCTATGCTTATACGGAGGTGGTGGCGCGCCCGGCGGTGCTCGCCCGCGCGGAGCGCAGGGCCGCGTCGCTGGAGGATGTCCTGCGACAGGAAGGGATCAAGCCTTGAACGAAGGATCGGCGGAAGCCAAGGCGAACACCTATCCTCGCGAACGCTTGCCCGTGCTGCTGTTGGAGAACATCCACCCGCGAGCCGCGGAGCGGTTCCGAGAGGAGGGTTATCCGGTCGAGACCCTGCCCGGCGCCGTGGACGAAGCGAGCCTCAGCGAACGCCTGGCGGCGGGCGTCTCCGTCCTGGGCGTGCGCTCCAAGACGCCGGTCACGGCGGCGGCGTTGGCCGCGGCGCCGCGGCTGCTGGCCGTGGCCGCCTTCTGCATCGGGACCGACCGGATCGACGGCCAGGCTGCGGCGACCAGGGGCGCGCCCGTGTTCAACGCCCCCTACTCCAACACGCGTTCCGTGGTGGAGCTGGCCATCGGCGAGATCATCGCCCTGAACCGGCGGCTGTTCGACCGCTCGCGGGATCTGCACGCGGGGGTCTGGACCAAGTCGGCCGAGGGCGCGGCCGAGGTCCGAGGCAAGAAGCTGGGCATTGTGGGCTATGGCGCAATCGGCTCGCAGCTCTCCGTCCTGGCCGAGGCGCTGGGGCTTGAGGTGCACTATTTCGACACCGCCGAGAAGCTCGCCCTGGGGAACGCGCGCAAGCGGCGGAGCCTGCACGAGCTGCTGGGCGAGGTGGACATCGTCTCCTTGCACGTCGACGGCCGGCCGGAGAACCGGGACCTGATCGGGCCCGCGGAGTTTGCAGCCATGCGACCGGGGAGCCTCTTGCTCAACCTCAGTCGGGGCCATGTGGTGGACCACGTCGCCCTGGCCCAGGCGGTCCGAAGCGGGCGGTTGGCGGGGGCTGCGATCGACGTCTTCCCCGAGGAGCCGGACAGCAACGGCGAAGCCTTTGACAGCGTGCTGCGCGGCTTGCCGAACGTCGTGCTCACCCCGCACATCGGGGGCAGCACGGCGGAGGCGCAGGAAGCCATCGCGGAGTTCGCCGCGGACCGGCTCCTGGGTTTCCTGCACCGGGGAGACACGGGCTTCGCCGTCAACATGCCCAATGTCGAGCTGCCGGAGGTGCGCGGCGCGCACCGGCTGCTGCACGTACACCAGAACCGGCCGGGACTGCTGGCCGCCGTGAACGGGGTCCTGGCCGAGCGGGGGGCCAACATCCTGGCCCAGTACCTGCGGACCGACGAGCGGCTGGGCTATGTGGTGACCGACGTCGACCGCGACCACGCACCGGACCTGATCGCGGCGCTCAGGGCCGTGCCGGGGACCCTGCGGTTCCGAAGCGTGTACTGAGCCCGCGCCGCAAACGCGGCAGGAGGCCGTGCCGGTCGATCCAGGCGGCGTAGGCCACGTAGTCGGCGTCGGCGCGGAGGTGGCGTTCCTCCATCTTGGCCCGCCACCAATAGACGGCGTTGACCAGCCCTAAGAGCAGGCAGTTGCGAACGCCGTCGGCCGGGGCCGTCGTGACCAGGAACGGCAGGTGGGCGAACCACCAGAAGGTGTTCTTGGACAGATAGGCGGGGTGGCGAAACCAGCGATATGGACCATTGGTGATGATCCCTCGGTGGGTGAGGTTGGAAAAGCGCAGGCCGAAGATGACGGTGGACCAGGCGTAGAGCCCGGCCAGGGCCGTAAGCAGGGCTCCGTAGAGCAGGACAAGCGAGGGATGGCCGGCCAGCCAGGCGTCCCAGCTGAGCGTGCCGGGCGTGTAGCTGAGAACGCCACCCGGCCCCATGAGGACGAAGGGCGGGTAGCAGATCAGGGCTGCAACCCAGCCGGCCAGATACGGATTGGCGGTGCGGATGTGGGCGCCGAGCGCGCGCAGGGCGCAGAGGTAGCCCACCGTTCCGAACAGCAGGTCCAAGGTGAAGACGGTGGCGATGGCGAAGCCCGCCAGGCGGACCGGATCGTGCAGCAAGGGGCCCAGCGGCATGCCCGTCACCGCCTCCGTCCCGCCCGGCAGGATGGAGAACATGAAGCCCAGGAAAAAGCCCTTCACGAGCCAGGCGCGCGCGTGATCGGCCAGCTGATGGCGATCGACGCCAGGAAGCCGCAGCAAGGCTGCGCCCGCGTGCCAGAGATCGTCCCTGGGTTGGCGCATGACCCTGTCCACGATCAGGACGTAGGCGGCCGAGAGCGGGAGCATCCACGGCAGCAGTTGCGCGGCGACCTGGACGCCGTAGGCGACCGATCCGTGCA
>JAHWJX010000128.1 GCA_019348195.1 Pseudomonadota bacterium
GGCGTCGACGCCCGGGGCTTCAGGCCGGTCCGCCTCCATGAACTCCGGGCGTAGCGCGGCCGACCGGCTGGGCTATGTCGAAGAAGTCCACCGCGCCGTCGTCCAGGTCGTAGCGCGCGCCTACGATACGAAGCCGGCGTTCGGCCAGAGGACGCAGCAAAAGCGGCTCGGACGCGGTGCGCAGGCGCTCCACCGTGCGTGAGACATTGCGCCGAACCGCGTTGTCGAGCAGGTCGCCGTGGTCGCGCTTGGCCTGGAGCACGGCCGGCACGATGGGCTCGATCATCTGGCCGATGGATCCCGGATAGGTGGCGTTCTTCTCCACCACGGCCACCGCCGCCTCGACGGCGCCGCAGCGTTCGTGGCCCATGACCACCACCAGGGGCACGCCGAGCTGAGCGACCGCATACTCGATCGAGCCCAGGGCGGTGGCGTCCACCGTATTCCCCGCGTTGCGCACGATGAACAGCTCGCCCAGCCCGCGCCCGAAGAGCAGTTCGGGCGGCACTCGGCTGTCGGAGCAGGACACCAGCACGGCGAAGGGCGCCTGGCTCCGGGCCAGCTCCAGCCGCCGCATTCGTCCCGTTACACTGCGAACGGGACTGTCGGTGACGAAGGATCGATTGCCGTCGATCAGTGTCTGCAGCGCCTGATCCGGAGTGAGGGTGGTGCGCGGCGTCGTGCTCGACGCAAGGGCCGGCCGGCGCGTCAGGGCGGCGGCGACGGGCGCACAGCAGGCGCAGGCGAAGAAGGAGCGGCGGGACAGGGCGGGCACTAGGGTCTCCACGGGCGCATGCAGCCTCGGCTTAGAAGCCAAGGACAACCATCCGATTAAGACAATCGCCGATCGCGCCTCTGGGCGGGCCGCGGCCGTCGCCGACCGGGACGACAGTCGTTCGAACGGCAGCCGTGGCCGTTGCAGTCCGCGGGGACCGGGTTCACACGGCGCCCATGATCCGCCCCGACCCTTCCGAGCTCAACCCGCACCCCGGGCTGGGCTTCAAGGCATTCGTCGCCCTGGTGGCGTCCATGATGGCGATCAACGCCCTGTCCATCGACGCCATGCTGCCCGCCCTCCCGGAGATAGGCGAGGCGCTGCGCCTCCCTGAAGCCAACGATCGGCAGTGGGTGGTCACGGCCTACCTCCTGGGCTTCGGCCCGGCCCAGTTGATCTATGGACCCTTGGCCGACCGGTTTGGGCGCAAGCCCGTCCTGCTGGCGGGGCTGGGCGCCTATACGGTGTTCACGGTCATCGCGACCTTCGCCAATTCCCTGGAGACCATGATCCTGGCCCGGGCGTTGCAGGGCGTTGGGGCCGCCTCCACCCGCGTGCTGTCCGTCTCCATCGTCCGCGACTGCTACTCGGGCCGCCGCATGGCCCGGGTGATGTCCCTGACCTTCATCGTCTTCCTGGCGGCCCCCATAGCGGCGCCCACCCTGGGTCAGGTGATTGTGCTTTTCGCCCCTTGGCCCTGGATCTTCGGCGTTCTGGCCCTGATCGGCGGCGTGATCCTGGTGCTGGCGGCCCTGCACATGCCGGAGACCCTGAAGCCGGAAGCCCGCCGGCCCATCTCGCTGGCGGGCGTGCTGAGCGCCTTCCGCCTGGCGCTCACCACCCGGGCGGCGGTGGGCTACATGCTGGCGTCGACGGCCATGATCGGCGCCCTGTTCGGCTTCATCACCTCAGCGCAGCAGGTGTTCGCCGACGCCCTGGACGCCGAGCGCTGGTTCACCGCGGTCTTCGCGCTCGTGGCCGTGTTCATGGCGCTGTCCTCGCTGCTCAACTCCCGCATCGTCGAGCGGCTGGGGACCCGCCGCGTTTCGCACACAGCCTTGTTGGGCTTCATCGCTTTCGCCGCGACCCACGCCGCTGTGGCGCTGACCGGCCATGAAAGCCTCCTCAGCTTCATCCTGCTGCAGTCGGGCATGATGTTCTGCTTCGGCCTGGTCGGTTCGAATTTCAGCGCCATGGCCATGGAGCCCCTGGGCCACATCGCAGGCACCGCCTCCTCCATTCAAGGCCTGGTCACCACCACGGGCGGCGCCCTGATCGGCTTTGCGGTGGGCCAGCAATTCAACGGCACGGCCGTGCCGCTCACCCTGGGCTTCACGACCTGCGGCTTGGCCGCCCTGCTGATCGTGCTGGTCACGGAGAAAGGCCGCCTGTTCGGGGCCGTCAATCCGAGCCCCCAGAGTCCCGTCGGCTAAGCCTCCCGGGGCCGTCTTCCGCACCTGGGTTTCAAGCGCAGGCCGGAGAACGCCGACGACCGCCTCGAGCCCTTCGCCCCCTGCCGGAGCGGCGTACGCCCCCACGGATCGGTCGGTCGGACCGCAAGGCAGATGGGGCGGAACCGTCGCCGGTTCCGCCCCATCCATCATCCGTCAAGCGTGGATAGCTGACCGGAGATGCCTACTCCGCCGGCTCTTCCGTCCGCTCGCGACGGGGACGGTCGCCGCCCTCGCCGCGGTCGCGGCCGCCGCGCGAGCGGCTGCGTCCGCGATCGCCGCCTTCACGGCCCCCGCGCTCGCCAAAGCCGCCGCGCTCACGACGAGGTTCGTCCGTTTCCGGCTCCTCCCCGCGCGCCGCCCGTTCGGCCGCCAGCTTCTCGGTGAGATCCTCGCCCGTTTCCTGGTCGACCACCTTCATGGACAGCTTGGTCTTGCCGCGATCATCGAAGCCCATGAGCTTGACCTTGACCTCCTGGCCCTCGCTGACCACGTCGGAGGTCTGCCCCACCTTGTTGGGGGCCAGCTGGCTGATGTGCACCAGCCCGTCCTTGGCGCCGAAGAAGTTCACGAAGGCGCCGAAGTCCATCACCTTGACGACCTTGCCCGTGTAGATTTGGCCCACTTCCGGGTCCATGGCGATGGAGCTGATCCAGGCCCGCGCCGCGTCGATCTTGGCCTGCTCGGAGGCGGCGATCTTGATGGTGCCGTCGTCCTCGATGTTGACCTTGGCGCCGGTCTTTTCCACGATTTCGCGGATCACCTTGCCGCCCGTGCCGATCACTTCGCGGATCTTGTCCGTGGCGATCTGCATGGTCTCGATCTTGGGCGCGAACTCGCCGATCTCGGCTCGGGGGGCCTCCATCGCCTTATTCATCTCCTCGAGGATGTGCAGGCGCCCGGCGGTGGCCTGGGTCAGCGCCTGGCGCATGATCTCTTCGGTGATGCCCGCCACCTTGATGTCCATCTGCAGGGAGGTGATCCCGTTGGCCGTCCCCGCCACCTTGAAGTCCATGTCGCCCAGGTGATCCTCGTCCCCTAGGATGTCCGACAGGATGGCGAACTCGCCAGAAGGCTCCAGGATCAGGCCCATGGCGATGCCCGAGACCGGCGCCTTGAGCGGCACGCCCGCGTCCATCAGCGCCAGGGAGGTGCCGCAGACCGTGGCCATGGACGACGAGCCGTTGCTTTCCATGATCTCCGAGACCACTCGGATCGTATAGGGGAACTCGGCCGCGGCCGGCAGCATCGGCCGGATCGCGCGCCAAGCCAGCTTGCCGTGGCCGATTTCGCGGCGGCCCGGCGAGCCCATGCGGCCCGTCTCTCCCACCGAGAACGGGGGGAAGTTGTAGTGCAGCATGAAGGCCTCCTTGCGGGTGCCCTCCAGTTGGTCGACGAACTGCTCGTCCTCGCCGGTGCCCAGCGTCGCCACGACGAGCGCCTGCGTCTCGCCGCGGGTGAACAGCGACGAACCGTGGGCCCGGGGCAGCACGCCGACTTCGCTCACGATCTCGCGCACGGTATCCACCGAGCGGCCGTCGATGCGACGCCCGTTGTCGATGATGTCGCGGCGCAGGACCTCGGCTTCGGCCTCCTTGAAGGCGGCCCCGAACTTGGCGGGATCGATGCCGTCCGGATTGGTCTCGGACCGGCCGAGTTCGGCGAAGGCGCGCTCCTTGGCGGCGGCGATGCCGTTGCGGCGCTCGAGCTTGGCTTTTATCGCATAGGCGGCCCGAAGATCGGCGCCGACGAGGTCGCGGATGCGGCTGGTGTAGGCGCTGATGTCCTCCGGCTGGAAGTCGAACGGGTCCTTGGCCGCGTGCTCGGCCAGTTCGATGATGGCCTGGATCACCGGCTGCATGCCGCGGTGGGCGAACATGAGCGCGCCCAGCATCTGGTCCTCGGGCAGCTCCTGGGCCTCGGACTCGACCATCATCAGGGCGTCTTCCGTACCAGCCACCACCAGGTCGAGCCTGGAGCTCTCCATCTGGTCCAGGGTGGGGTTCAGCACGAACTCACCGTCCACCACGCCCACGCGGGCGCCGGCGATCGGGCCCATGAAGGGCACGCCGGAGATGGTCAGGGCCGCCGAGGCGGCCACCATGGCCACCATGTCCGGGTCGTTCTCCAGATCGTGGCTCAGTACGGAGCAGACCACCAGCACTTCG
>JAHWJX010000129.1 GCA_019348195.1 Pseudomonadota bacterium
GGATTCGGCACCGCCGGTGGCCAGGGAGTCGTCGACGCGGTACGGGCGGCCGAGAGCGGCGACGACACCGAGTCGTGAGGCTCAGCGGTACCCGACCGCACGTGTGAACGGTCTGGTCGCGTGGGTACTGCACCGCGATGGACGACCCCGCGCACCCACTTCCGTCCCCGCTCCGAGCGCCAGGTGGTGGACAGGCGGCCGGCAGGGCGTCCGTCCAGCCGGCCTCCAGCAGCGCTTGATAGCGCGCGCGGGGTTCGGGTTGCAGCAGCGCGTTCCTGGCCCATGACCTGGCGAAGGACTTGGACGGGTAGATGTCGCGGTCCGTCGGGATGACATTGTAGTCGCCCGCCAGCACCACCGGCAGGCCGGTCGCCCGCAGCCGGGCCGCATGGGCCGTCAGGCGATCCAGCCAGGCCAGCTTGTAATCGAACTTGGGTCCAGGCTGCGGATTTCCGTTGGGCGCGTAAAGGCAGCCGATCAGCACGCCCCGAACGGCGGCCTCGATGTAGCGGCTTTGCCCATCTCCCGGATCGCCCGGCAGGCTGGAGCGAGTGAGCACCGGCTCAGCCCCGCGGGCCAGGATGGCCACCCCGTTCCAGGACCGCTGCCCGCGCCAGACAGCGCGGTAATCGGCCCGCTCCAGCGCCGCCGCCGGAAACCGCCCGTCCTCGGCCTTGAGTTCCTGCAGGCAGACGACGTCCGGTGCGGCCTCGCTCAGCCAGTCGAGCAGGTTCGGCAGCCGCTTGTTGACGTCGTTGATGTTGAAGGTGGCTACCCGCACCGTCTGTCCCCTGCTCCGGTTGGCTGCGAACACCAGGCCCAACTCCACCCGCCCGCGGCGTCATAGGACTGCGAACCAGAAATCCACGCCTTGAACCGAGACTTCCGCCGGAGATTCGGGGTGGCGAGATGTTGGAACACGAGCGCCTCGCCGCGTTGAAGTCGTACAGGATCCTCGACAGCCTGCCGGATCCGGCCTTCGACGAGATCACGACGCTGGCGGCGGAGCTGTTCGGCGCGCCGTTGGCGGCCATCACCCTGATCGACGCCGGCCGGCAGTGGACCAAGTCGCGCCTGGGCATGGAAGGCCCGTGCAGCATGCCAAGGAACGAGGCGTTCTGCGCACGCGCGATCGAGCTGCCCGGCCACGACGTCCTGGTGGTTGAGGACGCAACAACGCACCCGCAATTCGCAGAGTACCCGGCTGTCACCGGCCCGATGCAACTGCGCTTCTATGTCGGAGCGCTGCTGACGGACAGCCGAGGCCATAACCTTGGCGCCTTGTGCGTGATGGATACGGCCCCTCGCCCGAAGCCGACCGAAAAAGAGCTCAGCCGGCTGCGGACCTTGGCGCGCATGGTCGTGCGGCAGATCGAGCGGGTGCAGCAAGACCGTCAGGTCTTCGAACAGCAGCACCTGCTGGCGATGGCGGAGACGATGTCTGGCGTGGGCCGCTGGCGTTACGAGATCGGGACGGGCGCCGCGACCTGGTCGCGCCAGGTTTACCGCATCCACGGCCTGGACCCCGCGAGCTTCGACCCGAGCAGCGTGCCCATGGCTGAGCTGCACCATGAGGACGACCAGGAGGAGGTGCGCCGGGCCTTCCGTCAGGCGATCGAGGGCCGGAGGGGTTTCACCTTCGAGCTGCGGGTGCGTCGACCGGACGGAACGGTTCGCGAGGTCCTGACGCGCGGCACCTGCGAGATGGACGATCACGGCGCCGTGTTGGCGCTCTACGGCGTGGTGCAGGACGTGACGGACGAACGTTGCGCGTTCCGGGCCGCCGAGCGGGGGCGGGCCCGCTACAAGCTCCTGGCCGACAATATGGCGGACACCGTGACGCGGATCGGCTTCTCGGGCGACAGCAGATACATCTCGCCGGCGATCGGATCGCTGCTGGGATACACGCCCGCCGAGATAGCGGGGCGGCCCGCCCAGGCCTTTGTCCATGAAGAGGATCGGCCGCTGGTGCTGCAGACCCTCAACGAGATGGCCGGAGGGCGGGAGGAAGTCACGCTCCGGCACCGCGCCCAGCACCGCGACGGCCGCGCGGTCTGGGTGGAGACGCGGTTCCGCTTGGTGCGGGACGCGGACGGCCGGCCCGACGAGATCGTCGCTGTGATCCGCGACATCTCCGACCGCAAGCGGTTGGAAGGCCGGCTACAAGCCACCGAAGCGCGAGCGCAGAAGGTGATCGCCGACGCCTATCAAGCCATCGTCACCATCGACCAATCCGGACTGGTGACGGGCTGGAACCGGTTTGCGGAAGTCACCTTCGGCTGGACAGCAGCGGAGGCGCTGGGCGCCGACCTGACCGAGCTGATCGTTCCACCGGAGCAGGGCGAAGGTCATCGGCGGGGCTTGGCGCGATTCCTGGAGACCCGGCAAGCCGTGGTTCTGGACCGGCGCATCGAGCTGCACGCGCGGCGCAAGAACGGCGAGGTGTTCCCGATCGAACTGGCCGTGAGCGGCACGGAAGGGCCCGACGGCTGGCGATTCACGGCCTTGATGCACGACATCACCGAACGCAAGGCGCAGATGGAAGTGTTCGAGACCGCCTTCCACCACGCGTCAGTGGGCATGGCGCTGGTCAGCCTGGACGGACAGTTCCAGAAGGTGAACGACGCCTTTTGCGGGATCGTCGGGTACGACGAAGCCGAGCTCCTGGCCGCGAGATTTCAGGCGCTGACCCACCCCGAGGACCTTGCGGGCGATCTCCAGCAGGTTCAGCGCGTGCTGGCGGGCGAGTCGCCCAGCTACGCGCTCGACAAGCGCTACATCCGCAAGGACGGACAGGTGGTCTGGGTGCACTCTTCCGTGTCCCTGGTGCGGGCGCCGGACGGGCAGCCGCGCCACTTCATCGCCCAGGTGCAGGATCTTTCGGCTCGGGTGCAGGCGCAGCAAGCCTTGGAGCGCCAGACGCTGGAGCTGGGCGCCATGGCCCACGAGCTGGCCGCGGCGCGGGACGTGGCGGAGACCGCCAACCGGGCCAAGAGCGAGTTCCTGGCCAATATGAGCCACGAGCTGCGCACGCCGTTGAACGGCGTGATCGGCTTTTCGCGGCTCTTGGCCGACAGCACGCAGCTCTGCCCCGCCGATCGGCGGCGCGTGAACCTGGTGCAGGGCGCGGGCGAAGCGCTGAACAGCCTGATCAACGACGTGCTTGACTTCTCCAAGCTGGAGGCGCGGGCCGTGCAGCTGGAAGCCCGTCCCTTCCTGGTCGGCGACCTGGTTTCCGAAGCCCTGTCCATGGTGGAGCCGCAGGCGGGCGAGAAGCGAGTGTCGCTGCACCTAACGGGAGACGACGCCGGCGTGCTGGTGGGCGACGATTACCGGCTACGGCAGGTGCTGCTGAACTTCTTGTCCAATGCGGTGAAATTCACGGAGGGCGGGTCGGTCACCGTTCATGTGGAGGCCGGGCCGGACGGCGCAGGCAAGGACGCGGGCGTGCGGCTGCGGGTCAGCGTGATCGACGACGGAGTGGGGATCGCCCCCGAGAAGCTACCGAGCCTTTTTCGGCGATTCTCGCAGGCGGACGGATCGGTGACGCGCACTTTTGGCGGCACGGGTCTGGGGCTGGCGATCTCGCGCGAGCTGATCGAGCTCATGGGCGGACGGGTCGGGGTGGAGAGCGAGGTCGGGCGCGGATCGACCTTCTGGTTTGAGGCCGTCCTGCCCCGCGGGAGGCTGGTGCGGACGCGCGAGAAGGCGGCCTTGGGCCGGGCGCCCGTCCCCGGCCGGCGGGTGCTGATCGTGGACGACGTGGCGATCAATCGCGAGCTGTTCCAGGAGATGCTGCACCAGCACGGCTGCACCGCAGACCTCGCCTGCGACGGTGCGGAAGCCCTGGAGGCGGTGCGGCTGTACCCGTACGACCTCGTGCTGATGGACGTGCAGATGCCCGTGATGGATGGGCTGGCCGCCACCCGCGCGCTGCGGGCGGGGGGGCAGGCGCAGGTGCCGATCGTGGCCCTGACGGCCAGCGGCACGCCGGAGCAAGTTTCGGCTTGCATCTCGGCCGGCATGAACGCGCACCTGCTGAAGCCGCTGTCGCCGCAGGAGCTGGAGCGCATGCTGCTGCAGGTCTTCGACCCGGCGGCTTCGGCGGAGGCGCCGGACGACGAGCCGGAGCCGGATGCGAACGGTTCGGACGATGAGGAGGCCCAGGCGCAGGCCGCCTTCCAGACGTCCATGGGCGCCGAGGCCTCCTTGCGGTTCATCGGGCAGTTCCAGAAGCAGCTGGAGCGGCGATTCGGCGAGGAGGCGCGCGAAGCACTGCAGTCGGACGCGCACAAGGTGGCGGGCTCGGCCGGACTGATGGGGCTGCCCCGGCTGGGCGCGGCGGCGCGGCGACTAGAGGACGCCTGCGAGGCC
>JAHWJX010000012.1 GCA_019348195.1 Pseudomonadota bacterium
GTGGACGGGGCGTCCTCGCGTCCCTGGCCCGCGGTCTGGCCGTAGGCCGCTTCGCGGGCAGGAAGGCCGGACGAGCCGGTCTGCGCGGCGGCGCTCGCCGGGAGCGGCGGGCGGCGGATCTGAGCCCAAGGCCCGCCTGCCGAGGCGACCAGACCCGCCGCCGTCAGAGCCGTCGCCGCGGCCAGAACCTTGTGCTGCATGGATGCACCCTCTTTGGGGAGCGCCCATGCAAGCGGTGAGCCAGCCCCGCCCCGTTAGGCCAGGGCGCCGTGGCAGTGTTTGAACTTGCGGCCGGAGCCGCAGGGGCAGGCGGCGTTGCGGCTGGTGCGCTCCCAGCCGGCGGGAAGAAGCTCCACGGGCAGGCGGGCCCGCTTTTCGGGGGCGAGCTGGGCTTCGGGCAGCTGGGCGCCGGGAATGGCCATCTCGTTTTCTCCCGACGCCGGCGAGATGTGGATCTCCTGGAAGTCGGCCGGGTCGATGTGGGGCATGTACAGGCCCGGGTCCGGCTCGGGCTGTTCGAAACGGAACTCCACCGTCATCAGCCAGCGGGTGACGTTCTGGCGAAGGTCGCCCAGCAGCTTCTCGAACAGCGAGAAGGCCTCCGTCTTGTACTCGTTCAGCGGGTCGCGCTGGCCGTAGCCGCGCAGGCCGATAACCTGGCGCAGGTGGTCCAGGTGGACCAGGTGCTCGCGCCACTGCATGTCGATCATCTGGAGCAGGAAGTTCTTCTCCACGTCGCGCATCTGCGGCTCGCCGACCTGGGCGATCCGCTCCTCGGCGCGGGCGTCCGCGGCGGCGTTGATCCGCTCCTCCATCTCCTCATTGGCGATGCCCTCCTCCGCAGCCCATTCGGCCAAGGGGAGCTGCATGCCGAAGATGTTCTCGACGCGCTCGGACAGACCCTCGATGTCCCACTGCTCGGCGTAGGCCTTGGGCGGGAGGTGGCGGGCGACGAGGTCGGCCACGGTGTCGCGGCGCATCTCGGTGACGATGTCCGACAGGTCGTCGGACTCCATGAACTCCTGACGCTGTTCGAAGACGGCCTTGCGCTGGTCGTTGACGACGTCGTCGTACTTCAGGAGGTTCTTGCGGATCTCGTAGTTGCGCTGCTCCACCCGCTTCTGGGCGGTGGCGATGGCGCCGTTCAGCCAGGGGTGGGTGACGGCCTCGCCTTCGGCCATCTTGAAGGTGCGCATGACGGTGTCGAGGCGCTCGCCGGCGAAGATGCGCAGCAGGTCGTCCTCGGTGGACAGGTAGAACTTCGACCGGCCGGGGTCGCCCTGGCGGCCGGTGCGCCCGCGCAGCTGATTGTCGATCCGGCGGCTTTCGTGGCGCTCGGTGCCCAGCACATAGAGGCCGCCGCTTTCCAGCGCGCGCTGCTTGGCCGATTCGATGTCGGACTTGATGGCGCGCTCGGTTTCGGCGCGCATCTCGGGGGTGACCTCCACGCCCTGCGCGCGCATGTCCTGCGCCCAGGTCTGCATGCGCATTTCGAGGTTGCCGCCGAGCTGGATGTCGGTGCCGCGGCCGGCCATGTTGGTGGCGATGGTCACCGCGCCCGGCACGCCGGCGTCGGCCACGATCAGCGCCTCCTGTTCGTGGTAGCGCGCGTTCAGCACGCTGTGCGGCACGCCGGAGGTGGTGAGCAGCTCCGACAGCTGCTCCGATTTCTCGATCGACACCGTGCCCACCAGGATGGGCTGGCCGCGCTGATAGCAGTCGCGGATCTGAGACAGGATGGCGTCGTTCTTCTCGCGGGTGGTGCGATAAACCTCGTCGTCGTCGTCGATGCGCGAGATCGGACGGTTGGTCGGGATCTCGGTGACGTCCATCTTGTAGATGTCGAGGAATTCGCTGGCCTCGGTCGAGGCCGTGCCGGTCATTCCCGACAGCTTTCCGTAGAGGCGGAAGTAGTTCTGGATGGTCACGGAGGCCAGCGTCTGGTTCTCCGGCATGACCTGCACGCCTTCCTTGGCCTCGATGGCTTGGTGCAGGCCTTCGGACAGGCGGCGGCCGGTCATCATGCGGCCGGTGAACTCGTCGATCAGCACGATTTCGCCGCCTTTGACGATGTAGTCCTTGTCCCGTTGATAGAGCGTGTTGGCCCGCAGCGCCTGGTTGACGTGGTGGACGGCCGAAATGTTGGCCGGGTCGTAGAGGCCGGCCGAGTCGGGCTCGAGGTGGCCCTGCTCCTCCAGGATCGCCTCCATCCGCTCCGATCCGTATTCGGTGAGCAGCACCTGCCGCTGCTTTTCGTCGAGGTCGTAGGTCTCCTCGTCCGTGATCAGGTCCTTCACCAGCAAGTCGATGACCCGGTAGAATTCGGATCGGTCCTCGGTCGGGCCGGAGATGATCAAGGGCGTGCGCGCCTCGTCGATCAGGATGGAGTCCACCTCGTCCACGATGGCGAAGTTGTGCCCGCGCTGGACCATCTCGCGGACGTCGTAAACCAGGTTGTCGCGCAGGTAGTCGAAGCCGAACTCGTTGTTGGTGCCGTAGGTGATGTCCGAGCCGTAGGCGCGCTGGCGCTCGCCCTGGGACAGACCGTTGACGATCACGCCCACGCTCATGCCCAGGAAACGATAGACCTGACCCATCCAGTCGGCGTCCCGGGCCGCCAGGTAGTCGTTGACGGTGATCACATGGACGCCCCGCCCGACCAGGGCGTTCAGATAGACCGGGGCGGTGGCGACCAGGGTCTTGCCCTCGCCGGTGCGCATTTCGGCGATGCCGCCCTCGTGCAGCACCATGCCGCCCACGAGCTGCACGTCGTAATGGCGCTGACCCAGGGTGCGGCGGGCGGCTTCGCGAACCACCGCGAAAGCCTCGTTCATGATGTCGTTCAGGGTCTCGCCCGCCGCCAGGCGATCGCGGAAGGCGGCGGTCATGCCGCGGAGTTCCGCGTCCGACAGGGCGGCGACCGTGGGCTCCAGCGCGTTGATACGCTCCACACGGGCGGAGAAGGTCTTGACCTTGCGGTCGTTGGGGGAGCCGAAAATCTTCTTGGCGAGGCCGAGCATCTGGCGTCCACGGGTAAGAGGTCGAGCGCCTGAGTCCGGCGGCTGGGCGACATATGGGGGCGCGCTCGCGCTCGAAAAACCGCTCGACTTGCGCGACGGCGGGACTTAAGCAGCGCCGCCAAGCCTGTCAACGCGACGGGGACCCTCCGACCCTTGCCCAAGGACGGGCCGTCCATGCGTTCACCGCTTCTTTTCGCCTCTGTTTTGATCCTGCTGGGCGCCTGCGATCGCGGAAGCGGGGCGGGCGGCGCTGCGCCCCCGGAGGCAGGGGACACGGCGGTGGCGCGCGTGGGGGGCAGCGCGATCTACGCTTCCGACGTCAAGCGCGAGGCGGTGGCCCAGGGGCAGATCGGGGCCGGGGAGCCGCTGGACACGTCCTCGCCCCTGTTCCGACGGCTCCTGGACGAGGTGGTGGACCAGCGGTTGTTGTCGCAGGAAGCGGTGCGGCGCGGGCTGGACGATGATCCGGCGACCCAGCGCCGGCTGGCGGCGGCCCGGGAGCGGGTGCTGGCCGATACGCTGGTGGAGAATGTGGTCGCCGGCGCCACCAATGAGGCGGCCATCCGCGCGCTCTACGACGACACCCAGCGGCTGCAGCGGCGCTCGGAGGAGATCCGCGCACGGCAGATCGTGACGGGCACGGAAGCGGAGGCGCGCACCGTGCTGGGCCAGCTCGCCGCCGGAGCCTCGTTCGAGCAGCTGGCCATGGAACGCTCCACGGACGCGGCCACCCGGTTCAATGGCGGGGACCTGGGCTATTTCACCCTCGACATCATGCCCGAGCCCTATGCGGTCGCGCTTCAGGGAGCGGCGGCCGGTCGGGTGGTCGGACCGTTCCGGACGGACGCGGGCTGGGTGCTGCTGCGCATGGAGGACCGGCGCCCCGAACAGCCCAACACCCTGGAGGAGGTGCGGCCGCAGCTGGTGCGGTTCCTGACTTTCGACCGCATCCGGCAGCTGCTGGAGGAGCTGCGCGGCAAGGCGGAGATCGACGTGCTGCTTGAAGGCGGCGCACGCACCCAGGAGCCGGCCTCCGCGCCGGGGGCCACGGGAAGAGCGGCCGTTCCACCCCGGCCTGCGGGGGCCGGGGCGGTGGCTCCGGGCCAGACCGCGCCGGCCCAGACCGCGCCAGCTCAGACGGCGCCGAGCCTCGCCGCACCGGCGAGCCCGCGGCCGTGACTTCCGAAGCTGCTCCCGCCCTGGTGGTCAGCGGACTGCGCAAGCAGTTCGGGACCAAGCAGGCGGTGAACGACCTGGACCTTACGGTCCGGGCAGGCGAGCTGTACGCCCTGCTCGGGCCCAACGGCGCGGGCAAGACCACCAGCCTGCGGATGGTGGCGGGGCTGCTGAAGCCCGACGCGGGCACAATCAGCATCTTCGGCGCCGACCTCGGGCGTGAACCGGCCCGGGCCAAGCAGGTGGTCAGCTGGGTCCCGGACGAGCCCATGCTGTACGACAAGCTGACCGCCCTGGAGCAGTTGGACTTCGTGGCCGGGCTCTGGGGCGTGGAGTCCAAGCAGGCGCGGGCGCGGGCGGAGCAACTGCTGCGCTGGCTGGATCTATGGGACAACCGCAACCAGCGATGCGAAAGCTTCTCGCGCGGGATGAAGCAGAAGGCGGCGCTCGCCGCGGCGCTGATCCACCAGCCGCAGCTGTTGATCCTGGACGAGCCCTTGACGGGGCTGGACGCGGCCGCCGCCCGGCAGGTCAAGGACCTGCTGCAAGCGCGGGTGCGCGACGGGGCGACGGTGATCCTGACCACGCACATCCTGGAGGTGGCGGAGCGATTGGCCGACCGGATCGGCATCATCCAGGGCGGGCGGCTGTTGGCGCAGGGCACGCTGGACGAGCTGCAGGACACGGCCGGCGGCGGGCGCACGACGCTGGAGGATGTCTTCCTGGGCCTGACGGGCGTCCCCTCCCCGCTCGCAGGCGTCGAGGCGGCGTGACGCTGAAGCCGGGGTCCACCGCCTGGCTGCTGCGCCACGAAGCGCGGCTGAAGTACCGCGGCATGAGCGGAACCAGTCGGGCCTGGACCCTGGGGCTGCTCGGGCTGCTGTTCATGGGCCTGCTGGCGGCGGGCGTGCCCATGGGCATGCTGCTGAACCATGTGGAAGGGACGCCCACGCGCGCCCTGCTGCTGTGGTCCAGCGCGGGGCTGCTGCTGCTTTTCACGCTGATGGTGTCACAGACGCTGTTCTCCTCGGCGATGGCCTTCTACGCCCGCCGGGATCTGGACCTCCTGCTGAGTTCGCCCATTCCGGCGTCCAGGGTGCTGGCGGCGCGCTGCCTGGCGCTCGCGGCCAACGCCTGCCTGATCCCGCTCTTCCTGGTCACGCCCCCGGCGCTGACCGTTGCGGCCCTGGGCCATCCGGCGTGGCTGTCCGCGCCCGTGCTCATCGGAGGGTTGGGGCTGCTGGCCGCGACCGTCGGGCTGTGGCTGGCCATGGGGCTGTTCGCGACGCTCGGGCCTCAGCGCACGCGGACCGCCTCCCAGGTCCTGTCGGCCATGGCGGGCGCCGCCTTTTTCCTGGCCTCCCAGGCCCGCAACTGGCTGCCGTCCGAACAGGCGGCGGCGGTCAAGGCGCGGCTGGACGCCTTGCAGGCGTCTCCGGCCCTGGCGCCCGGATCGCCTCTGATCTGGCCGGCGGAAGCCTTGCTGGGCGGGATCGGCTCAGCCCTGCTGATCGCGACGGCCTCCGCCGTTCTCTTCGCCCTCACTGTCACGGTCTTGGGCCGGCGGTTCGCCGCCAACGCCGCCGCGGGCGCAGGGCGCGATGCGGTCGCCCGGCCGGCGCGGGGCGGAGCGGCGGCCTTTTCCAACGGCGCATTCCGAGCCACGGTCCGAAAGGAATTGAGGCTCTTGCAGCGCGACCCTGCGCTGATGAGCCAGGTGCTGCTGCGGCTGTTGTACCTGCTCCCCCTGCTGCTCTTGCTGCTGCGCGAGGGCGGCGAGGGACAGGGCGGCGCGCTGGCGCCGCTGGCGGCGGCGATCACCTTCATGACCGGCATGCTCGCAGGGAGCCTGGCCTGGGTGACCTCGGCCACGGAGGAGGCCCCCGACTTGCTGGTTTCCTCCCCATCGCGCCCGGGCCTGCTGCGCCGGGCCAAGCTGACGGCGGCTTTGGTCCCGGTGGCCCTGATCGTGGCCCTGCCCGTGGGCTTTGTGATTACGCGGTTTCCGCAGGCGGGGCTGGCTCTCGGGCTGAGCTGCGCCGGGGCGGGCCTGTCGGCCGGGCTGATCGCGGTCTGGCTGAGCAAGCCCGGCAGGCGGGCGGAGTTCAACAAGCGCCGGCATGGGAGCTGGCTGCTGAACGTGGTCCAGACCCTGGTCGACGGGCTTTGGGCCGGAGCCGCCTATCTGGGCGTGGCCTTCGGGCTGGGCTGGCTCGTCCTCGTGGCTGCGATCGCGGCGGCCGTGACGGCGGTGTTCCGACGCCCGGCGCCTGTCTATGCCTACTAGGATCCTGCTGGTGGCGGCCTGCGCCCTGGTCGACGGGGACGGGCGCGTGCTGATCGCCCAGCGGCCGGCGGGAAAGTCGCTGGCGGGCTTGTGGGAGTTTCCCGGCGGCAAGGTCGAGGAGGGAGAGACGCCGGAAGGGGCGCTGATCCGCGAACTGGCTGAAGAGCTGGGGATCACGGTCAAGGCGGATTGCCTGGCGCCCTTTGTGTTCGCCAGCCACGGCTATGAGGACTTCCACCTGCTGATGCCGCTTTACCTTTGCCGGCGCTGGGACGGGTTCGCGCAGGCGCGAGAACACGCCGCGCTGAGATGGGTCAGGCCGGCCGAGCTGGATCGCTGGCCCATGCCGCCGGCCGATGCGCCGCTGGTGGCGTATCTGCGGGATTTCCTTTGAGCCTCATCTTCCCCCCGCCCCATGGGAGAGGAAGGGGCTGAGCTTGCGCTTGGGCGCGGGGCGGGGCTGAGCCGCCGCGGGCGCCCAGCCGGTCACGGCGACGATCTCGAAGCTGGCCGGAACGCGGCCGTCCGGCAGGCCGAAGCGCTCTTGGTAGAGCTGAAAGGCGCGGGCCAGGACGGGGCGGGTCAGCGGGCGGCGGTCGCGGTCCAGCAGCACATTGGTCTCTCCCATGCGGCGCAGGTCCTGGAGCAAGCGCAGCGGGTGTTCGTAACGAACAGTGACGCGGTCGACGTCGGTGACGGGAAGCGCGAATCCCGCACGTTGGAGCAGGCCGGCGGCGTCCGCGCCGTCGGCGAAGGGAGACACGCGCGGGCCGGCGCCGCCGCGCAGCTCGGCTTCGGCGGCCAGCAGCGATTGGCGCAGTTCGGTCAGGCTTGCGCCGCCGAAGATGGCGCCCAGGAAGAGGCCGTCGGGCTTCAGCGCGCGGCGGATCTGGATCAGCGCGCCGGGGAGGTCGTTGGTCCAGTGCAGGGCGAGCAGCGAGACCACCAGGTCGAGGCTGGCGGGGGCGAAGGGAAGGCGCTCCTCGTCCAGCACGAGACGAGGCGCGCTCCGGCCTGCCAGCATGGGGAGGGACAGGTCGGCCTCGGCCAGGAATTGCAGCTTGGCCGCTGCGGGGCTCCCAGCCAGGGCGGCGGCGAAAGCGCCGGTGCGGGCGCCCAGCTCCACGGCGCGGTCGAAAGCGCGGGTCACGCTCTCCAGCCGGTCCACTGCGTCCAGGGCGGCGCGTTGCTTCAGAAAGCCGGCCGTGTCGTAATCGCGCGCGGCGCGGTCCAGCCTGCTGCGGTGCAGGGTGCGGTCGAAGAGGAGCGGCGAGCTCATGCGGGGGCTAGATGGTGCGAAAGGGGACGCCGGTCCACTTGGGGCCGCCCTGGGGGCCGCCCTGGCCGACGCCCGTCTCGCTGGGTGGGCGCGGCGCGTGGTCGACCTGGCCTTCCCGCCGCAGTGGCTGGACGACCCCGCGGCGAAAGGTTTGCAGCCGCTGGCGGGCGGGTTGTCGGGCGAGGCCTGGGCGCGGGTGACCTTTCTGGAGGCGCCCTGTTGCGACGGGTGCGGGACCGCCTTCGCGCACGAGGAGGGCGCAGGCGCGGTCTGCCCGGCCTGCACGGGACGGCGGCGGGCGTTCGCACGGGCGCGGGCGGCCTGTCTGTACGACGAGCATTCGCGGGCCTTGATCCTGCAGCTCAAACATGCGGACCGGACGGAGCTGGCGCGCTTGTTTGCGCGCTGGATCGCGCGCTCGGCGGCGGAGCTGGTGGCGGACGCGGATCTGGTGGCGCCCGTGCCGCTGCACTGGACGCGGATGCTCGAGCGGCGTTGCAACCAGGCCGCCGAGATCGCACGGCCGCTGGCGCGCCAGGCGGGCGTGAGGTTTGCGCCCGACCTCCTGGTGCGCACCCGGCCGGGCACCCAGGGCGGCAGGTCGGCGGACGGGCGCAGGCGGAGCGTGCGGGGCGCCTTTGCGGTCCCGGAACGGCGGCGGGTCCTGGCGGTCGGCCGTCGCGTGCTGCTGATCGACGACGTCATGACCACGGGCGCGACAGCCGAGGCCTGCGCCAAGGCCTTGCTGGCCGCCGGAGCTGCGGCGGTGGATGTGGCCGTGGTGGCCAAGGTGCGGGAACGCTGACCCCTCCGCGTGCGCTCCCCCCGAAGCGGCCTATATCAGCGCCGACCAACACTGGAGTTCACAATGGCCGCCGACGTCACCCTCTACACCAAGCCGGGGTGCCCTTACTGCGCGCGCGCGCTCGGCCTGCTGCGCGACAAGGGCGTGGAGTTCGAAGAGATCGTGGCCTCCAACGACCCGGAGAAGAAGGCCGAGATGGTGGCGCGCGCGGGCGGCAAGGCCACCTTCCCGCAGGTCTTCATCGGTGGCCGGCACATCGGCGGATCCGACGACCTGTTGGCTTTGGAGTCGCGCGGCGAGCTGGACGGGTTGCTGTCGGCTTGAAGCTTGACGTTGCGCTGATCCAGACGCGCACGCCGGACACCCACGAGGGCGCCTGGGCTCACCTCGAGCCGCTGATCCGTGAAGCAGCGGCGCGGGGGGCCAAGCTCATCCTGACGCCGGAAGCGAGCAACCTTCTCCAGCGCGACCGCGCTGAACTGTTCCGGAGGCTGCGGCCAACGGAGGACGATGCGGTGGTGCGGGGAGCGGTCGCCCTGGCCCGGACCTTAGACGTGTGGCTGCTCCTGGGCTCGGTGCTCGTGCGTGACGGGGCGGACGGGGCGGTGAACCGCTCCGTCCTGATCGACCCCGCCGGGCAGGTGGCGGCCACCTATGACAAGATCCACATGTTCGACGTGGATCTGCCAACGGGCGAGCGGCACCGGGAAAGCGCGGCCTACCGTCCGGGCGAGCGGGCGGTCACGGCCCTGACGCCCTGGGGCGAGCTGGGGCTCAGCATCTGCTACGATCTGCGCTTTCCCCAGCTGTTCCGCCGGTTGGCCCAGGGCGGGGCGCGGATGATCGCGGTTCCGTCCGCCTTTACGCGCACCACGGGCGAGGCGCACTGGGAGCCGTTGCTGCGGGCTCGCGCCATCGAGAACGGCGCCTTTGTGCTGGCGCCGGCGCAGGGCGGACAGCACGCGGATGGCCGCGCCACCTGGGGTCGCTCCACCGTGGTCGATCCCTGGGGAACAATCGTAGCCCAGGCGGACGGGGACGAGCCCGGGGTGGTCATGGCGCAGTTGGACCTTGAGGCGGTGGAGCGGGTCCGCCGCGCCGTGCCCTCGCTGAGCCATCAACGGGAGTTCGAAGGTCCGTGATCCGGTATGCCTTGATGTGCGAGCACGAGCACGGCTTCGAGGCCTGGTTCGGCTCATCGGCGGACTATGACGACCAGGCCGCACGCGGCTTGGTCGAATGCCCGGTCTGCGCCTCCCCCATAGTGAAGAAGCAAATCATGGCGCCCGCAGTGGCGGGCACGCGCGAGGGTCCCTCTCCCGAGGTCGCCGCCCGGATGCAGGCGATGATGATGGAGGCCGCCGGCAAGGTGCGCGAGCACGTGGAGAAGACGTTCGAGCACGTGGGCGATCGCTTCGCCCGGGAAGCGCGCGACATCCATGAGGGCCTGGCGCCGGACCGCGGCATCTACGGCGAAGCCAGCCCGCGCGAGGTGCGCGAACTGGCTGAGGACGGGATCAAGGTCGCGCCCCTGCCGGGCGCGCCGGCTCCGAAGCCGAAAGCGGAGCTGAACTAGGCTCCCGCCATCCGGGCCGCCATCTGGCGGATCTCCGGATCGTTGCGGCGCAGGATCTCCTCCTGAAGATAGTTGGCGAATGTGACCCAGGCGGCGAGCGGGAGACCCGCAAAAGCCGCGAGGCGGTCGGCGCGCCAGGCTGTGAGCACATAGCCCCAGGCGCCCAGGAACAGCGCCACGGAGCTGAGCGTCGCGCCTTTCAGATTCTTGTTTCCGAAGAAGAGCTTGGTGAAGGCAGGGATGAGCGTGAGGTTCAGGCCAAGGAAGCCCAGGGCGCTGTTGCGTTTCACGCCTGAGCGCCGGGTGAGCAGGCGAAAACCGGCGTAGGCGCTGGCCGCCTCGATCAAGGGCCAAACCACGCCGAAGACATAGTCGGGCGGGGTGGCCACCGACTTCTCAAGGTTGTGGTACCACCGTTCGGTCTCGGGATCGTCATGGGGCGAACGTTCCGACACGGCCACCAGAGCGGCTATCCCCACGACCGTCAGCGCGACCACGGCGGCGCTCAGGGGGGGTAGACCGCCCGTCTTATATGGAGTGATGCGCGGCGGGTGCTTGCGCAGCTCACGGGCGCCTTCGGTCAGCGCCCTGGCCGATGTCCACTTCATGGCGTCCCTCCGAGCCCCGGTTCCGAACGGCCCGCCACGGCTCCGGTTGCCTCCGGCGCTCGCCTGACCGTCATCATATAGTTGACGTCCGCGTCCGCGGAGCGGGCCCAGCGGCCCGCGAGGGGATTGTAGACCACGCCGAACGGCCCCGCCACGGTGACGGGCTCGGAAGCCAGCCAGCCGCGCATCTCCTCCGGCTTGACGAATTTCCGCCAATCGTGGGTTCCGGCCGGGAGCCAGCGGAGCACCCGCTCCGCCCCCACGACCGCCAGCGCGAACGCCTTGGCGGTGCGGTTCAGGGTGGCCACGATCATCAGGCCGCCGGGCGCTACCAGGCGCGCGGTGCTGCGGAGGTAGTCGCCGGGATCGGCGACATGCTCGATCACCTCCATGTTGAGGACGAGGTCGAAGGGCGGCTCGCCTTCAGCCAGGAGCTGCTCCGCCGTGGCCGTCCGGTAATCGATCTGCAGGCCCAGCTGTTCGGCGTGGGCGCGGGCCGCGCCGATGTTGCGATCTCCCGCGTCCACCCCGACCACCCCGAAGCCCAGACGGCGCATGGGCTCGGACAGCAGGCCGCCGCCGCAGCCGATGTCGAGCAGGCGCAGGCCGGCGAAGGGTCGAGCCGTCCGGGGATCGCGACCGAAGTGGGCGGCGGCCTGGTCGCGGATGAAGTCCAGGCGGACGGGATTGAACCTGTGCAGGGGCGCGAACTGACCGTGGGGGTTCCACCAATCCGCCGCCATGGCCTGGAAGCGGGCCACCTCGGCGGCGTTGATCGAGGAACGCGGCTCGGGCGACGGCTGCGGGGCGGGTTCGGCGCTCATGGGGCTAAGTTAGGCTTGGCGGGAGCGGAATGCAGCCGCTAGGGACTAATCCGATGTCCAGACTGGTGATGAAGTTCGGCGGCACCTCCCTGGCCGATGTGGAGAGGATCCGGGGGGTCGCCACGCTGGTCGCGGCGGAGGCGGCCAAGGGTCCCGTCGCGGTGGTGGTCTCGGCCATGGCGGGACGGACGAACGAAATGGTGGCCTGGGTCGACTCGGCGGGACCGCCGGCGCCGGGGTTGCCGTCCAACGATGACGAATATGACGCGGTGGTGAGCTCGGGGGAGCAGATCACCGCGGGGCTGCTGGCCTTGGTGCTGCGGAACCAGGGCGTGCGGGCGCGCAGCTACATGGGCTGGCAGGCGCCCATCCTCACGGACGGAGCGCATGGCAAGGCGCGCATCGAAAGCGTCGACGGCGAGCGCATGGCGCAAACGCTTGAAAGCGGAGTGGTGGCGGTGATTGCAGGGTTTCAGGGGGTCACGGCGGAGGGCCGCATCAGCACCCTGGGCCGCGGAGGGTCCGACACCAGCGCCGTGGCGGTGGCCGCCGCGTTGGGGGCGCGCTGCGACATCTACACGGACGTGGACGGCGTGTTCACCACCGACCCGCGCATCGAGGCGCGGGCGCGCAAGCTGGAGCGCGTCAGCTATGAGGAGATGCTGGAGCTGGCTTCGCTCGGGGCCAAGGTGCTCCAGACGCGCTCGGTGGAGCTGGCCATGGCCTACCGCGTGCCTGTGCGGGTGCTGAGCAGCTTCGCCCTGGAGCCGGGACAGTCCGAGGGCCGCGGCACCCTTGTGTGCGACGAGGAGGAGATCGTGGAGAAACGGATCGTGAGCGGCGTGGCCTACAGCCGCGACGAGGCCAAGATCAGCCTGCTTGGGCTGCCGTCGAAAGCCGGCACGCCCGCGGAGATCTTCCGGCGGCTGGCGGAGGCCAATGTCAACGTCGACATGATCGTGCAGTCGCGCGCGCGCTTCGGCGACAGCGTGAACATGGAGTTCACCGTGGGTCGCCGCGACGCCGGCCGCACCCTCGCCCTGATGGAGGCGGCGCAGGCGGAGATCGGCTTCGAGGAGGCCCGGCGGGACGAAGAGGTGGCCAAGGTCTCGGTGGTGGGCGTGGGCATGAAGAGCCACGCGGGGGTGGCGGAAACCATGTTCCGCGCCCTGGCGGACCGCGGCATCGCCATTCAGGTGATCTCGACTTCGGAGATCAAGATCAGCGTGCTCATCGACGCGGCCTATACCGAACTGGCCGTTCGCGCGCTCCACGCGGCCTACGGTCTGGATCAGGTCGGCGAAGCGGCGGGAGCCGGGGCCGCGGGCTGAACGGAAGCGGCGGGGGCGGCGGACGGCGCAGCTGGAGCCATGGGCGGGGCGGGCGGAGGGGCGGAGCCGCCGCCGCCGCGAGGCGCGGGGACCGCAGGCCGCGGCGCGAAGAGCTTGCGCACGGAGAGCCGGACGGAGCGGCCGATCGGGTCCAGCAGGTCCGGCTGGTAGCTGATAGGCACGAGCCCGCCGCTGTCGCGGACGTCCACCCGTTGGTCGAACAGGTTGTTGAGCGCCAGGCTGATACGGGCGCCCCGAAGCCAGGGGCGCTCGCGTACCAGGGCCTCGCGCTGGCCCAGGTCGGCGAACAGCCGAAGGTTGACCGTGGTCAGGTCGGAGAAGAACAGGTCCCCTGTGGAGCCTGGGACTCGGGCCGCATCGCCGCGGACGAAGGTCTCGCTGCGCCAGCGCGCTTCCAGCCGTCCGCCCAAGCCGTTACGGGACAGGCCCGCCTGAAGATCGACCTCGTGCCGGGGCTGCCCGCCGCCGCTGCCCGACGCGGAGCCGTTCAGGAGGTCGAGCACGGGCACGCCTTCCCGGATCAGGATCTCATCCATGAGCCTGTAGGTGTGGTAGACGGCGAACTGCAGACGGCCTGCGCCCCCGCCGCGTCCGCCGAAACCGCCCCGCCCGAAACCGCCGCCCGGGCCCTGGGGGCCGCCGCCCGCAGCGCCGCCGGGCAGGCCGGCTCCGGCCTGAACGGGCGCCCCGCCCTCCCCCCTCCCCGCCGCGCCGGATTCTCCCGCCGGCGTTCCGGCCAGCGCGCCTGGTGCGCCCGGTTCGGCCGGACCCAACCGGGCGCGGCCCCCACCGGAGCCGGCGGCGGCGTTCCCCGGGAGCGGGCGCGAATAGTTGAGACCGGTGCGGATTTCCTCGCGTTCCGCGCGGGCGAAGTTCACCGGGCGGCTGTCGACGCTGAGCAGCCGACCTTCAGGGTCGCGTACGAAGCGGTCGGGAAAGGCGGCTTCGATCTCGGCGGTGGCTGTCGGGAAGCTGCTGATCTGATCGTCGATCCGGCTGGAGGTGTAGTTCATGCTGAGCGATAGGTCGCGCTCCTCGTAGGGCCGGAGCGTGGTCCCCAGCTTGAGCACCCGGCGGCTGTCGGCGACGAGCAGGGGGGCGCCGCCCTCGATGCGGGTGACGTCCACCGTTTCGCCCCGGCGGAAGTCGAACACGGCCACATTGGGCGTGAGCAGAACGGGCGCGCCCAGCTGCTGCACGCTGGGCGCGCCCTCCTCCTCCGTCACCGAGGCGATGACGCTCAGCTTCTTGATGGGGGACCAGTTCACGCCATAGCCCAGCGAATACAGGTCGCCGAAGTCGGACAGGCGGTTGGCCTCGATGTTCAGATTGGCCGTGAGGTCGCCCAGGCTCGTCAAGATTTCGCGACGGCGGCTGGCGATCGGGATGTCGATGTTGGCCCGCAGACCGCCCCGCTCACGCGACAGGTCCCGAAGCGTCTCCACCCCGGAACGCCGGCTTTCACTCTCGAAGGACAGGGCCTCGACTTCGGCGGTGAAGGTGCTGGAGAGCGCGCCGGCCGGCAGCTCGCGCAGCACGCCGTTGACCACCAGCTCGGCGTTGGCCACCCCGTTGGTGGTCTGCGCCCGGTCGCGCTCGCGCACGTCGAGCAGGCTCGAAGGCGCTTCCCCAAAGGGGTTCACCGCGGGATCATTCGCGTTCAGCGCCGCCTGCAGGGCCGTGGTGTCGAAGCCGCGGTCCGTCTGCGTGATGCTGCGCGTCAGGTCGTAGTTGGCCGTCAGCGACCACCGCCAGTCGGAAACCCGTCCGTTGGCGGCCAGGCCCACGTGGCCCGTGGCGCTTTCGGTGTTGCGGGTGAGCGCGCCGGCCTCGTCCAGATAGCGGAACAGGACCACGTCGTTCCCGAAAGGCGAGAACGGGTTCTCGTCCGGGATGGTCAGGGTGGCCGTAGGCAGGCCGAAGCGGCTTTCCCCCGAAGTCAGGTCCAGCCGGGCGTTCAAGGTGGTGGAGACGTCGCCCCAGATGGCTCTCGCGATCGTGCCGTTCAGGGTCGCCTGGTCGGACCGGCCCCGCAGGGTTCGGTAGGGGCCGAGGTCCGTGAGGTTGGCCAGCTCGGCGGTTGCGGCGAAGTCGCTCAGCGCCGGAACGCCGGCGGTCACCGGCACGCCGGCTACTGTGACGACCTCGCCGGTCAGGGCGGTCAGCGCCGGATCGATCTCTCCGCCGCGGACGGGAGCGGTGATGTTCCCACGCAGGTCGAAAGGAGCGCTGGGCGCGGATCGAATTATGTTGCGTTCGTTCTCTAGAAGCGGCTCGCTGTGCTCGTACTCGAGGTCCAGGCTGGAACGGCGGTCCCGGCTGATCCGCAGGGCATTGATGCTGGCCTCGGCCCCTTCGCGGCCCCCGGCCGTGGAGCCACCCGCCTCCAGTTGCGCCGTCACGGCGCGGAAACGCTCCCGCAGGACGAAGTTCACCACCCGCTGGTCGGCTCGATAGCCGTATTTCAGCGCGACCTCCTCCGGGAGGATGTCCACGCGCTCAATGGCTTCCGGTGGAATGCCGCGGATTTCGCCGAAGCCTGAGATCCGCCGCCCGTTCAACAGCACCACCGGCGGCCCCTGCTCACGTCCGCGCCCGCTGCGGAGCTGCGGGCCCAAAGCCTCCAGGAGCTCCGTCAGATTTCCCACGCCCAAGGCGCGGATGTCGCGGGCGTCCAGCTGAACTTCGGGCGCGATGTCGCCGATCACGGCGCCCCGCTGGCGTTCGGCGGTGACCACCACGGCTTCGACCTCGTAGGAGCCGTCCGCCTCGCCCGCGTCTTCGTCTCCCAAGGTGGATCCTCCGGGGGCCGGAACCTCCGCCGGTTCGGCTCCGACCACCTGGGCCAGAACCGCTGCGGGTGCGGCGGTTGTGAACAGCGCGAGCAGGGCGGCGTGCAGGTTCAAGGCCAGGTCCGGTCGGGAGGGGGTCGCCATCGAGGAACGACGGCTACCGTTTCACGCCTTTGGCGCGTCATTCCGGCGCAGCGGCCGGCGGTCAACCCTCCGCGGCTTCGCGGTGAAGCAGGGCGCGCTTGCGCTCGACCCCCCAGCGATAGCCCGACAGCCCGCCGTCGGTGCGCACCACGCGGTGACAGGGCACCGCGACCGCCAGGGGATTGGCCGCACAGGCGCCGGCGACGGCTCGCACCGAGCGGGGCGCGCCGATGCTGGTCGCGATCCGGGCGTAGCTGGCGGTGCGCCCCGGGGGGATGTCCTGCAGCGCCCGCCAGACGCGCTGCTGGAAGGCAGTGCCGCGGATGTCCAACGGAAGGCCGAGGCCCAGGCCGGGCGCTTCCACGAGGCCGATCACCTGGGCGACCTCCGCCTCGAAGGCCGCGTCGGCGCCGATGAGCTCCGCCCGAGGAAAGCGGTCCTGAAGGTCGCGCACCAGAACCTCGGGATCGTCGTCCATCAGAATGGCGCATAAGCCCCGTGCGGAGCGGGCGACGAGCACGGCGCCAAGGGTGGACTGCCCCACGGCGAACCGGATGGTGCAGCCGGGAGCGCCGGCGCGAAAGGCGCTGGCCGTCATGCCGAGCTCGACGGCGCTGCGCTCATAGAAGCGGCTGGTGGAGCCGTAGCCGGCGGCGAAGATCGCCTCCGTCACGGCCCCGCTCTCCCCCAGTGCTTGGCGCAGGCGTCCGGCGCGATGGGCGGCGGCGTAGTCCCGGGGGCTGATGCCGGTGACGCCCTTGAAGGTGCGCTGGAGGTGGTGGGGGCTGACGCCCATGGCCTCCGCGAGCGCCCCCAGGGTGGGCGCCGTGTCGGAGGTCTCGATGAAGCGGCATGCGGCGGCCACCCGCGCCGCCTGGCGTTCGGCGAAGGGCGGCAGATCGGGGCGGCAGCGCAGGCAGGGGCGGAAGCCCGCCGCCTCCGCCGCCGCCCGATGGGCGTGGAAGGCGACGTTCCTGGGGTTCGGCCGGCGAGCGGCGCAGGACGGACGGCAGTACACCCCGGTGGTCGCGACGGAATAAAGGAAGGTCCCGTCCGCCGCAGGATCGCGGGCGTTCAAGGCGGCCCAGCGCGTATCCTGGTCGACGGGCATGGCGGGCTCCTTTGACGGCGGGCTTAGCAGGGGGACGGAGGGTGGCGGATCGCGCAAGTCGGCGCACTCCGGCGCTTGCGGTTGAATCGAATACTCAGAGCCAGGGCGCCAGAGGCTCGCGGGAGAGCATCTCCGCAAAGGTGGGGCGGGGGCGGACCAGAGCCCAGCGCTCGCCGTCCACCAGGACCTCGGGGACGAGCGGGCGCGCGTTGTATTCGCTGCTCATGGAAGCGCCGTAGGCGCCGGCGGCGCTCAGGATGGCGAGGTCGCCAGGCTCGAACGGAGGAAGGCGCACGTCGCCGGCGAACCGGTCGCTCGACTCACAGACCGGCCCCACGATGTCGTGAAGCGCCTGTTCGCCGGGGCGGGGCCGGACGGGGCGGAGCGGGTGGACGGCGTCGTAGAGCGCCGGGCGGAGCAGGTCGTTCATGCCGGCGTCCAGGACAAGGAACCTGGGGCCGTCGCCGCGCTGGTTGACGTGGGTGATGCGGGTGAGCAGGACGCCGGCGTCGGCCACGATCGAGCGGCCGGGCTCGAGGGAAAGCTCGAACTCTCCCGGCGGAAACAGGCGAACGGCGAGGTCGCCCAGGAGCTGCGGAGTCGGGGCGCCCGCGCCGTAGTCGGCCGCCAGGCCGCCGCCCAGGTCCAGCCGCGTGAGCGGCAGCCCTTCGGTCCGTAGGTTCCGCGCGAGCTCGCGCAGCCGGATCCACGCCGCTTCGAACGGTGCAGGGTCGGCGATCTGGCTGCCGATATGAACGGCCAGGCCCACCGGCTGGAGCGCGGCGTCAGCGGCCGCGCGCCGGTAGAGGGCGGCTGTCTGGTCGAAAGGCACGCCGAACTTGTCGTGGGCCTGGCCGGTGGCGATCTTGGCGTGGGCGCCGGCGGCCACGTCGGGGTTCACCCGGATGGCCACCAGCGGGCGAGCATCGGCCCGAGCAGCCAATTCCGACAGGCGGTCGAGCTCGGGCTCGGATTCCACGTTGATCTGGATCCCGGGCAGGGAAAGCGCGAAGCGAAGCTCATCGTCCGTCTTGCCCATGCCGGAAAAGATGATGTGCTCGGGCGCGCAGCCAGCGGCCAGGGCGCGTCGGATTTCGCCTTCCGAAACGGTGTCGGCGCCCGCGCCCGCGGCGAACAGTGTGCGGAGGACGGACAGGTTGCCGTTCGCCTTTACGGCATAGGCGATGTGGGCCTGGGGAAAGGCCTGCCGCCAGGCGCTGAAGTTGCTGCGGAGCCTGGACGCCGAGTAGACGTACACGGGCGTGCCGACGGCCTGGGCGATGGCCGACAGCGGCACGGCCTCGGCCCCAAGTTCGCCGTCGACGAGGTGGAAAGCGGAGTCCATGGCCGGCTTCTGCGATGGGGTCACGTTCCTGTCGAGGCCCGCCGTGCGCAGACATTGCTGGCCAGGACAGCGAAGATCACGGCGTCCCCCGCGAGGTAGGCCATGGTCGGGCCAGCGGCCCTTGCGAGCGCCAGGCCGAGCCCCCCATCAAGCCGTAGATGAAGGCCAGCCTGAGCAAGGTGACGCCCCGGCCCGCCGATCGAGAGCCGCAGCCCACGATCGACGTCCGGCCCGCACGGCCTCAGGCGCTGGCCATGTGGGGCGCGGGTTCCTCGATCAACTCGTGCGGGGTCACGTCGTTGGCCGGGTGGCCGGCGGCCGCTTCCAAGCGGGCGAGCAGGGCCTGGTGCTCCTGCCAGAGCGCCTGGGGAAGGTGCTCGCCGAAGACCTGGTAGTGGGGCGCGATCAGCGCCGCCTCCTCCGCCCAGACCTCCGGGTCCACCGTCAGCAGCAGGTCGAGCTGAGCGTCGGTGATCTCCAGGCCGGAGGTGTCCAGGGCGGCCTTGCTCGGCACCCGGCCGATGGGGGTCTCCACCGCCTCGGCCTTGCCTTCCAGACGCTCCACGATCCACTTCAGCACGCGCGAGTTCTCGCCGTAGCCGGGCCAGACGAACTTGCCCGCCCGGTCGCGACGGAACCAGTTGACGTAGAAGATGCGGGGGAGCTTGGAAGCGTCCGCCTCCCCGCCCAGCTTGAGCCAGTGGCCGAAGTAGTCGCCCATGTTGTAGCCGCAGAAGGGCAGCATGGCGAAGGGGTCGCGGCGGAGCTCGCCCACCTTGCCCTCGGCCGCCGCCGTGCCCTCCGAAGCCACGTTTGAGGCCAGGAACACGCCGTGGTTCCAGTTGAAGGCTTCGGTCACCAGCGGCACGGCGCTGGCGCGGCGGCCGCCGAACAGGATGGCGTCGATCGGCACGCCCCTGGGGTCCTCCCATTCGGGTGCGATGGAGGGGCATTGTCCGGCGGGTACGGCGAAGCGGGCGTTCGGGTGGGCCGCGGGGCCGGGCGTCTCAGGAGTCCAATCCCGGCCGCGCCAGTCGAGGAGGTGGGCGGGCGGCGCGTCGGTCATGCCCTCCCACCAGACATCGCCATCGTCCGTCAGGGCCGTGTTGGTGAACACGGTGTTGCCCGCGTCCAGCGTCTCCATGGCGTTGCGGTTGGTGCCGTAGCCGGTGCCGGGCGCCACGCCGAAGAAACCGGCCTCCGGATTCACGGCGTAAAGCCGGCCGTCCTCGCCGAAGCGCATCCAGGCGATGTCGTCGCCCACCGTCTCCGCCTTCCACCCGGCCAGGGTGGGCTCCAGCATGGCGAGGTTGGTCTTGCCGCAGGCGCTGGGGAAGGCGGCGGCGATGTATTTGGGCTGGCCCAGGCCGGCCTCGGCGGGGGGCGTGAGCTTGAGGATGAGCATGTGCTCGGCCAACCAGCCTTCGTCCCGGGCCATGACGGAGGCGATCCGCAGGGCGTAGCACTTCTTCCCCAGCAGGGCGTTGCCGCCGTAGCCGGAGCCGAAGCTCCAGATCTCGCGGGTCTCGGGGTAGTGGACGATGTATTTGGTCTCGTTGCAGGGCCAGGGCACGTCCTGCTGCCCGGCCGACAGCGGCGCGCCCAGGGTGTGCACCGCCGGCACGAAGAAGCCGTCCGAGCCCAGTTGATCCAGGGCGGCGCGTCCCATGCGGGTCATGATGCGCATGGAGGCGGCCACATAGGCGCTGTCGGTCAGCTCAACCCCCAGGGCGCTGATGCGCGAGCCGAGCGGGCCCATGCAGAAGGGCACCACGTACATGGTCCGTCCGCGCATGGAGCCCTGGAAGAGCCCGCGGAGGGTGGCGCGCATCTCGGCCGGATCGGCCCAGTTGTTGGTGGGGCCGGCGTCCTCTTCCCTATCCGAGCAGATGAAGGTCCGGCTCTCCACCCGGGCGACGTCGCGAGGATCGGACAGGGCCAGGTAGCTGTTGGGGCGCTTCAAGGGTTTCAGCGTGCCCGAAGCGACCAGTTCTTCGGTCAAGCGGGTCCACTCGGCTTCGGAGCCGTCGCACCAGTGGACGCGGGCGGGCTGGGTCAGCTCGGCCACCTCGTGGACCCAGGCCAACAGCCGGGGATGGTTGACGGGCGCCTGATCCAGACCCTCGATGCTCACGCCTGATGCTCCAAATCTCGCGCGAGCTCGGCCGCGCTCCAGGCGGGAGCTTCTACTTAAGTCCGACCCTAAAGGCCAGTCGGAGCCGGTGCGCCCTTTCCGCCGGGGGTCGAGGCGCCTAGACTCCCCGCAGGAGGAACTCCCGCCATGCCGAGCGCTCTGGCTCCCGAAAGGACCCGCAGCCCGCGGAGCCTGCTGCGTCAGATCCGTGAAGCCATGGCCGTGGGCGATGCGGCCCAGGCGCGGCTGGATCGCGTGGTGCGCATCATCGCAACGTCTCTCGAGGCCGACGTCTGCTCCATCTACCTGGGCCGGGCGAATGGCGAGTTGGAGCTGTTCGCGACCGAGGGGCTGAACGCGGGGGCCGTGCACGCGATGCGCCTGCGGCCCGGGGAAGGGCTTGCGGGGCTGATCATGCGCACCGGGCAGCCGCTCGCCTTGGCCGACGCGCCTTCGCACCCCGCCTTCTCCTACCGGCCGGAAACGGGCGAAGACCCCTATCACGCCATGCTGGGGGTGCCGATCCTGCGCGGGGGGCGCGCGGTGGGCGTCCTGGTCGTCCAGAACGTCGAAGAGCGCGCCTACACCGAAGACGAGATCGACGACCTCCAGACCATCGCCATGGTCCTGGCGGAACTGGTGGCCGGCGGCGAGTTGGTGGGACAGGACGAGCTTCGGGAACTGGACTTCGCGCCCCAGCGGCCGGAGCGCATCCGGGGGCAGCGCTTCGCTGAAGGCCTGGCGCTCGGCCGCGCTGTGCTGCACGAGCGGCCCATGGCGCCCGAACGGCTGCTGGCGGACGACCCCCAACTGGAGGAAACCCGGCTTCAGCGCGCGATCCGGAGCCTGCGCGCGCAGATCGACGACATGATGGGCGGGCAGCACGGCCTGACCGGCCTCCCGTTCGAAGTGCTGGAAACCTATCGCATGTTCGCCGACGACCGGGGCTGGAATCGGTCGCTGGAGGAGGCCGTGCGGTCGGGGCTCACGGCCGAGGCGGCGGTGGAGCGGGTGCGCTCGGAGCATCGGGCGCGACTCAGCCAGGCGCCGGCGTACCTTCGTGAACGGCTGCACGATTTCGAGGACTTGGCCGACCGGCTCCTGCGACACCTCATGGGCGAGCGTCCGGGCGTTCGCCCTCTGCCGGAGAACGCGGTCCTCATCGCGCGAAACCTGGGGCCGGCCGAGCTGCTCGAATACGACCGCACCCACCTGAAGGGCTTGTTGCTGGAGGAAGGCTCAAACGCCTCCCATGCCTCCATCGTCGCCCGCGCGCTGCAGATCCCCTGCGTGGGGCGACTGGCCGGCTTGCGCGACCGGGTGGCCGAAGGCGATGCGGTGATCATCGACGGCGACGAGGAGCAGGCCCACATCCGCCCCCGCAGCGACGTCCTGGCCGCCTTCGCCTCGCGGCTGGAGGTACGCAGCCAGCGGCAAGCGGAGTTCGCCCGCCTGCGCGACGTCAAGGCCATCACGCGCGACGGGGTCGAAGTGGCCATTCTGATGAACGCCGGCTTGGGCGTCGATCTTGAGACCCTGGACCAGACGGGGGCGGACGGCATCGGCCTGTTCCGCACCGAGTTCCAGTTCATGGTAGCCGAGGAGCTGCCCCGGCTGGACGCCCAGACCGAGCTGTACGCCCGGGTTCTGGACCGGGCCAGCGGACGCCCGGTCACCTTCCGCACCCTCGACCTCGGGGGCGACAAGGTGCTGCCCTATATGGAGGCGGAACGCGAGGACAATCCCGCCCTGGGCTGGCGGGCCATCCGCATGGGGCTGGACCGCCCCGCCCTGCTGCGCATGCAGATCCGCGCCCTGCTGTGGGCGGCCAACGGTCGGGATCTGAGGATCATGTTCCCGCTGATCGCCAGTGTGGACGAGTTCCGCGCGGCGCGGCGGGTGGTCGACCGCGAGCTGAACTGGGCCGTGCGACGGGGCCGACCGGAGCCCGCCACCCTGCGCATTGGAGCCATGGTGGAGACGCCCTCGCTCCTGTTCCACCTGGACGCCCTGCTGCCGCAGGTGGACTTCATCTCGGTCGGGGCCAACGACCTGATGCAGTACCTGTTCGCCGCCGATCGGGGAAACCCGCGGGTGGCCGACCGCTATGACATCCTTTCGCCTCCTGCCCTGCGGGCGCTGAAGACCATCGGCGACGCCGCGGCCGAGAGCGGCACCCCCGTGTCGGTGTGCGGCGAGCAGGCCGGACGCCCCCTGGAGGCCTTCACCCTGCTGGCCCTGGGGTTCGAGCGGCTATCGATGCCGCCGGCGGGCGTGGGGCCGATCAAGCGCATGGTCCTTTCCACGGACCGCGACGCGGCGGCGCGCGGTGTGGCCAAACTGCTGCAGAGCTCGGCGGGAAGCGTGCGCGGCGAGGTCGAAACCTTGGCCCGAAAGCTGAATGTCGCCGTTTGAACCCTTTCGGCGCCTGCGGCTTATGTTAATCCAGCGTTCACGACTTGAATCGATGCTCCGGTGGCCGCTGTGACGGGACGGCTGTGGGAGCGGCTAAAGAGGGGATTACCGGCAATGCCGTTCGACATGGGCGCCGTCACGCCCTTCCCTCTGCGCCAACGCAAAGGCGCGGAGGCTGATTCACTCCCTGCGCTCGCCCCTGCCCATCAGACCGCCGGCGCCGTGCTGCGCGCCGCGCGCGAGGCTCAGGGCCGCACCCTGCCTCAATTGGCCGAGGCCACCCGGGTGCGCCGGGCCTATTTGCAAGCCATCGAAGACATGCGGCCGGACCTGCTGCCCTCGCGCCCGTTCGCGGTGGGCTACGCCAAGGCCTATGCCCGCGCGCTGGGGCTGGACGCCGAGGATCTGGCGGAACGCTTCAAGACCGAACTGCCGGGCGGGGTCGAGACCCAGGCGCTGCGTGCGCCGGTGGGCGTCGCCAATGAGGAACACGCTGCGCGCTGGCCCCTGATGGCCGGCGGCGTGGTGGCGCTGCTGGCGGTGGTGCTGCTTTGGAACGTGGCGCAGCGCGCCGTGACCTTCGAGAAGCCCGAGCCGGCGCCCGCGCCTGAGGCTCCTGAAGCCTGGCTGCGCACCCCGCCGCCGTCCACCCCTGTGCCGCTGGCTCCGCCGGCGCCCGCGCCCTCCGAACAGACGATCCCGACGCCTTACGTCACCCCGGGCTTGGAGGAGTTCGCGGCCCAGCAGGCGTCCGGCATGTCGGAGGCTCCGAGCGCCGTTCCCGCCGCCCAGACGGGGGCCACCCTGCCGCCGGCGTCCATCACCGCCGCCCAGGGCGCCAAGGCCCAGGCGTTCGGCGGAGGCGACCCCGCCTTGAGCGTCATGCTGCGCGCACGCCGTCCGGCTTCGCTGGTGGTGCGCACGCCCGAAGGCCGGGTGGTCTTCGCCCGCCACCTCCAAGCCGGCGACAGCTGGCGCAACCCCGTCGTCCCCGGCCTGGTGATCGAGGTCTCCGAGCCCGCCGCCTGGGACGTCTACGCCTATGGCGTCTTCAAGGGCCAACTCTCCGGGCCTGCGGCCAACCTGCCCCAACTGGCCGGCTAGGGCGCTTCGGTCAGTCTGGCGGTGGAGGGCGGCGTGGTCCGCGCCAGTCGCTCCGCGGTTTGATCGGCGGCGCGCAGCACGCGCAGGACGTTCTCGCCCGCGAGCTTGCGGATGTCGGCTTCGCTCCAGCCGCGGCGCAGCAGCTCGGCCAGAAGGACGGGGTAGGCCTCCACCCCTTCCAGCCCGACCGGCAGACCCGTGGTCCCGTCGAAGTCGCCGCCGATGCCCACGTGATCCACGCCGGCCACCCGGCGCATGTGGTCGAGGTGGTCGGCCACGTCGCCCACCGTGGCGCGGGGCGCAGGATTGCTGCTCGTCCAGGCGGCCAGTTCCGTCGCAACCCGGACCGGGTCGCCCGGATGCAGGGCCCTGAGCCGGGCCTCCTCGGCGGTCCGGGCCGCGCCCCAGGCCCGGACGGGCTCGGAGACGAACCCGGCCACAAAGGTGACCATGGCCACGCCGCCGTCCTGCTTGAGTGCGCGGAGCACGTCGTCGGGGATGTTGCGCGGGTGGTCGGTCACGCCTCGCGCGGACGAGTGGCTGAAGATGACGGGCGCCTCCGACACTCGCATGGCGTCGCGCATGGTGTCCGGCGAAACGTGGCTGAGATCGACCAACATGCCGATGCGGTTCATCTCGCGCACCACCGCCTCGCCGAAGGGAGACAGCCCGCCATGGCGGGGCGCGTCGGTGGCGGAGTCCGCCCAGTCGATCGTGGCCGAGTGGGTCAGGGTCATGTAGCGCACCCCCGCCCGGCGCAGCTGGCGCAAGACGGGCAGGGAATTGTCGATGGCGTAGCCGCCCTCGGCGCCCAGCATGGAGGCGATTCGTCCCGAGCGGTGGATGCGAACCACATCTTCGGCCGTCTCAGCCCAGGCGAACGCCTCCGGGTGGCGCGCCACGACCTGCCGGGCGATGTCGATCTGCTCCAGCACCGCCTTGGTCGCCTGCGGCCCGGCGAGGCCGGCGGGAACATAGACCGACCAGAACTGGCCTCCCACCCCGCCCTGCCTGAGGCGTGGGATGTCCGTTTGCAGCGGCGGGGTGAGCGCGCGCGTGTCGCGGGTCAGATCCACCCGGTCCACGCGTCCGCCGAAGTCGTCGCGGATGGCCCAGGGCAGGTCGTTGTGCCCGTCGATCAGGGGCGTGGTGCGCAGGATTCGCCGCGCCTGCTCCAACTGCGCGGGGGTGGCGGTTTGCGCCTGGGCCGCTCCTCCGGCCAGCACCGCCGTCGTCGCCGCGATCAGGATTCCCAGCCTTGTTCTCCTCGTCCGCATCGCAGCCTCCACCACCGAGGCGATCTGACCCGGACGCAGGGCCCGCGTCCAGCCGTCGACGCCCGATCAAATCCAAGGCGGCGGTTCTCTCGAGGGCGTTCGGTGTTGTCGCTGCCGCGGATTGGGAATGCAGAACTGGTCCCCTGGTCCGGCGCAGGCCGCGCGACGTCCAGCCGTGAACCGATTAGACTGGGCCGAACTCAAACGGAGCTCCCATGGTTGAGCTGGTCGCCGCCTCCGAATTGACGCCCCGCGCGGCCGGACCGCTCACGCCGGCTCAGAGGCTCCGCGCCATCATCGGCGGGTCGGCGGGCAATTTGGTCGAGTGGTACGACTGGTTCGCTTACAGCTCGTTCAGCCTCTACTTCGCCGCGGTCTTCTTTCCGGAAGGAGACGCCACGGCGCAGCTGCTCAAGGCGGCGGCCGTGTTCGCGGTGGGCTTCTTCGCGCGGCCGGTGGGCGCGTGGTGGCTGGGGCGCTACGCCGACCAGCATGGGCGGCGGGCGGCGCTGACCCTGTCGGTCGGGCTGATGTGCCTGGGGTCGCTGCTGATCGCGGTGCTGCCCGGCTACGGCGCAATCGGCGCGGCGGCGCCCGCCGCGCTCCTGCTTGCACGGCTGCTGCAGGGCCTGAGCGTGGGCGGGGAGTACGGGGCCAGCGCCACCTACCTCAGCGAGATGGCGGGCCGGAACGCGCGCGGGTTCTGGTCCAGCTTCCAGTATGTGACCCTGATCATGGGGCAGTTGCTGGCGCTCGCCGTGCTGCTGCTGCTCCAGGCGGTGCTGACGCCGGAACAGTTGGCCGGCTGGGGCTGGCGCATCCCCTTTCTAATCGGGGCTGCGCTGGCCGTGGTCGTGTTCTGGCTGCGTCGCGGCATCGAGGAAACGCCGTCGTTCGCCAGCGCCGAGGGGGAGGAGCGCGGCCGGACGATGACGCTGTTCCGGCGCTATCCCAAGGAAACGGCCTTTCTGGCCGTGCTGACGGCGGGGGGTTCGCTCAGCTTCTACGCCTACACGACCTATATGCAGAAATTCCTGGTGGGCACGGCCGGCTTCGCCAAGGACCAGGCCACGGGCGTGATGACGGCCGCCCTGTTCGTCTTCATGCTGGCCCAGCCGGTCTTCGGCTGGGCGTCCGACCGACTTGGGCGCAAGCCCATGCTGATGGGCGCCTTCGGGCTGGGCGCGCTCGCCGCCTGGCCCGCGTTCACCGCCATCGCGGGGGCGCAGACGGTCGGTCAGGCTTTCGGCCTGGTGCTGATCCCGCTGCTGATCCTGTCGGCCTACACATCGGTGGGCGCCATCATCAAGGCGGAGCTGTTTCCGGCGCATGTGCGGGCGCTGGGTGTGGCCCTGCCCTATGTGCTGGCCAATGCGGCCTTCGGCGGCACGGCGGAATATGCGGCGCTGTCCTTCAAGAAGGCGGGCGCGGAAAGCGGGTTCTACGTCTATGTCGCGGCGGTGATGGCGGTGGGGTTCGTGGTCGCGACCGTCCTGCCCGACACCCAGAAGGTGAGCCTGATCCGGGAGGACTGAGCTCGACCCGCATCAGCTCCCGAAAGCCGAACGGGGGTGTTCCGGCCGGCGCCGTTCAGCAAAAAGCCTGGGCGCCCGCTTTCGCGGGAATGAGCGGAGTGTAAAGATCGAGCGTCTGGGGAGAACGCGCCATGAAACGCTTGCTGACCGCCGGGGCCGCCGCTCTCGCCATCGCCCTTCCGGGGATCGCGGGCGCACAGAGCTCCGCGGTCGACGCCCGCGCCAAGGCGCTCGAGCCCAAGCTGCTGGCCTGGCGGCGCGACATCCACCAGCACCCGGAGCTGGGCAACACGGAGGTGCGAACCTCCAGGCTGGTGGCCGAGCACCTGCGCAAGCTGGGCATGGAGGTCACCACCGGCGTGGCCGGGACGGGCGTGGTAGGCGTGCTCAAAGGCGGGCGCCCCGGCGCCACCGTGGCGCTGCGCGCCGACATGGACGCGCTCCCAGTCGAGGAGAAGAACGCCCTGCCCTTCCGCTCGCGCGCGACCGGGACCTATGAGGGCAAGACGGTGCCCGTGATGCACGCCTGCGGCCACGACACCCATGTCGCCATCCTGCTCGCCACCGCCGAGCTGCTGGCCGGGATGAAATCGGAGTTGCCCGGCACGGTGAAGTTCGTCTTCCAGCCCGCGGAGGAAGGCCCCAGTGACTTCACCCCGGACGGGAAGCGGTTCTGGGGCGGCAGGGCCATGGTGGATGCGGGCGTGATGGACGCGGGCAGGTTCGGGCCCAAGGTTGACGCGGTGTTCGGCCTGCACGTCTTCTCGCGCCAGCCCGCGGGCAAGCTGCTGTGGCGCCCAGGGCCGGAGCTGGCCAGCACCGACAATCTCCACATCACCATCCGGGGCAAGCAAACGCACGGCGCTATTCCCTGGGCGGGGGTGGACCCTATCGTGGTGGCTAGTCAGGTCGTGCTGGGGCTGCAGACCATACCCAGTCGCCAGACGGAGGTGACCAAGGAGCCCTCCATCGTCACCATCGGCCAGTTCAACGGCGGGTCGCGCAACAACATCATCCCCGATCAAGTCGAGTTGGCGGGCACCATCCGCGCCTATGACGCCCGCATGCAGGACGACATCCACATGCGGGTGAAGCGCACGGCCGAGAACATCGCGGAGGCGTCCGGCGCCACGGCCGATGTCCGCATCGTGCGCATGTACCCGGCCACGGTGAACGACCCGGGCCTGACGGAGCGCATGGGTCCCACGCTCAAGCGTGTGGCCGGCTCCGACGCGGGCTGGGGCGTGGCGGACAAGTCCACGGGCGGCGAGGACTTCAGCTTCTTCGCCAACAAGGCCCCGGGATTGTTCGTGATCCTGGGCGTGACCCCGCCCGATCAGCTGGCCACGGCCGCGGCCAACCACTCGCCGCAGTTCTTTGTGGACGAGTCGGCGCTGATCCAAGGCGTCCGGGCGATGTCCCACCTCACGCTGGACTATCTGTCGGGAGCGCAACAGAGACGCCAAGCTGCGCGTTGATAAGGTGAACGCACGGTAAACGTCGGCGCCCCGCCCTGTTCAGCGGGGCCGTTTATGGTGACGCTCAAGAGGAGAGCCACCATGAAGCGAGCCCTATTGATCTCCGCCGCTCTCGCCATGACCTTCACGGGCACGCTGGCCCACGCGCAGGGCTATGGGTACGAGGACCACCGGCGTGAAGAGCGCCGGGAACGTCGCCTCGAGCGCCGCGAAGAGCTCCGGGAGCGGCGGGAGGAGCTGCGCGAACAGCGCCAGTACCAGCGGGGCCAGTACCTGCCGGAGTCCTATCGCAACCAGAGCTATCTGGTTACGGACTATGGCCGTTACGGCTTGTCGGCCCCGCCCCGCGGGTACCAGTACTATCGCTCCGGGAACAACATCCTGCTGACGGCCATCACGAGCGGCCTGATTGGCGCGGTGATCTCCAGCGTTCTCGGCAACAACAATCAGGGCTACAAACAGCCCAGCTACGGCTACGGCCAGCAGACGTATGGCGGCTACGGGCAGCCCAGCTATGGCTACGGCCAACCCAGCTACGGCTACGGCTACGGCCAACCTAGCTACGGTTACTCCAAGCCGAACTATGGCTACGGCCAGCCCAGCTACGGCTACGGCCAGCCCAGCTACGGCTACGGCTACGGCCAGCCCAGCTACGGTTACTCCAAGCCCAGCTATGGCTATGGCCAACCCAGTTACGGTTACGAGCAGCAGCGTCCGATCCGCGGCTACGACCAGTACGGCCGCCCCTACTACTGAGCGGGTGGCTGCGTGCGAGGGCGGCCCTCGGGCCGCCCTTTTGCGTTCGGTCGTCCGAAGAGGGCCGACCGCGGAGGCTCTTCACGCCGCCTCGGCGCGTCTTGCTTTCCAGCCGCCGCACCTTGGAGCCCAAGGTGGGCTTGGTGGGGCGGCGCTTGGGCGGCGGGGGCGCGGCCGCCTCACGGATGAGCGCGAGCAACCGGTCGAGGGCGTCCTGACGGTTGCGGGGCTGGTCCCGAAGCCGCTGCGAACTCAGCACCAGCACGCCCTCCTTGGTCAGTCGCCGCCCCGCAATGCGCTTCAGTCACGCGCCCACACGGGCTCCGGCTAGGACGGCCAACGGCGCACGTCAAAGCGAGGCTCTACGGCGGAGGTGACCTGTTCAGGGTGCTATCCCCTTAGTCAGTGATTTTCGGTCGGCCCCGCCCGGCTTTGATCGAGCCCCTGTTGGCCTTCCCCTCCAATCTGCGAAGCTTCGAACCTAACGTCGGCTTCGTGGGGCGGCGGACTTTCGGAATACGTTCGGCGCGCGCGACAAGCTCGTTGAGCCGCTCTAGCGCGGCGGCCTTGTTCAGATGCTGAGACCGATGCTCTTGAGCGAAAAGCACGATCTCGTCATCGAGGTTGAGTCTCTGACCGGCGATTCGGCGGAGCCGAGCCTTCACGGCCTCGGGAAGCGTTGAGCTTGCGACGTCGAACCGTAGCTCGACGGCGGAGGAGGTTGTATTGACGTGCTGACCTCCAGGACCGGAGGCTCGAACCGCCCGAAACGCGACTTCGGCTTCGTCAATCATCCTGCCATTTAGGTTGCGGCGGCGATTGAGGTCGAGGTTCGATGCTTTAGAGACTCCACTCCGGCCCGCTTGGAACCGACCGGAGGTCCGCTTCACGGCAAAGCCCTAGCCTGAGTTCCACTGTCGCGAGGCTTTCGGCCTTGCCGTCCAAGGACAGCTTGGCTCAAAGTTCGAGCATGGATCGGGGCGAGCGGGATGCGACTACTATTCGGACTGACCGCGTGCGCGTTGCTCCCCGCGTGTGATCGCGAAGGTGAAGCCGCGCAGCAAAGTTCGGCCCGTCCAGCACCGGCTGTCGTGGCGAGCGCGCCTGAACGGCAGCCCAACGAGCCGAGCAAGCTAGATCAGATATTCGATCCTGACATGCTGGGCGCGCAGGTCGCATATCTGGAGTCGATCGCGGGTCCGGCTTGGCGAGTGGACGACAACGGGGACGGAACTGAAATCAGGCAATACAAGGTTGGCCCGTGCGTGGCTGACATCTCCGCCAAGGGGGGCACCATCCTCGCGCTCGGCATGGCCGTGTCCCCGCAGTGCACCTTCGCCGTTCAGCCGTTCGCGCCGAACCAGAAGCTTCCGTCCGCGAACCAGATGAAGTTCGGCGACCTCGGCGGCACGACCTACACTGCCGACTGCCTCCGTAGCTGCGGGAACGCCTACGACCCTTGGGTCTTCGCGGACTGGACAGGCAGTCACGCGGACAACTTCATGGAAATAAGGGTCGGGACTGCTCAGGTATCGGCCCCCGTGCTCGAAGCGACCGGTACGTGGGAAGAAGCCATGATCGCCGCTAAGGGCGAGGACTGGGTCATCATGGGCGAGTTCCGCTGCTCAACGGACTTCAACGATGTCGCTTCCCGAGCGTTCGAAGCCGTTCCGGTCCAGCGCGTGGAGGTTGGTGGATTTCCGAGAGAGGCTCCCGTCTGTGAGGGCGGCTAGGGAAGCCGTCCGTCGTGACGGGGCCCCAACCACCAGCCGGGCTCCCGCCCGGGCGGCCACGGCGCCGTTAGCTCGATGGGCTGCAACCGCTCCGGCGGGCGAGCCCAGAACCGCACGACGCCCTGGAAGCAGGTCATCGATGGGCAGGACTGACGGGGATTCCAGAGGCTCACATCAGGGCCGTGAACGGTGATTGTGAGTTCGAGATCAAGCCTGATGCGCAGCCCGCACTTCCCGTTTGTCCTGCATGGGCGGAAGCAGGTTGGGCCGTGCGCGACGGCATACGCTCCGACTTCTCGGTCTGATGACGAAGACTATGGCCCTCGCTGATTAGGGTCGGATACCGGCGTGAGGAGAGAGCCTCGACGGACCTGGCGGAGGTTCAATCGAGGTTGAGTGATTGTACCAAGAAACCCGCTTCGGATGGGACTGTAACAATCCCCAGCACTTTCACGTTCTGCCCGCCCGGTCCGGAGGCCAGCACGAAGCGCGCCTCCAGTTCCCGCTCGTCCAGGGCGATGGCGTCCGTGACTTCGATCAGCGGCCCAGCTTAGAACGCCGCGCCTTTTGCACGGCGAGATCCAGCGCCTGCAGGAACCGCGAGCGGTCGGCGGGACCGAACGGCTTGGCCCCGCCCGTCACCTCGCCCACCGAGCGGAGGTGCTCGCCGATCATGCGGCCGGCCAAGGCCGATCCGATGCTGTCGTGGGTGAAGGGCCGGCCCGTCGCGCCGATGGCCTGGGCGCCGGCCTTGAGCACGCGGTCGGCCAACGGCAGGTCGGCGGTCACCACGATGTCACCGGGACCCGCGCGCTCGGCGATCCAGTCGTCGGCGATGTCCGGCCCGGCGTCGACCACCACCATCTCCAGCCAGGGCGTGCGCGGGTGGTTGATCCAGCTGTTGGCGACCAGGCTCACGGGAAGGCCGTAGCGCTCAGCCACCCGATAGATCTCCGCCTTCACCGGGCAGGCGTCGCCGTCCACAAAGATCCGCGTCAGGTCCCCACGCGCTCCCGGGGCTGGATCGGGTCAGTTGCGGGGGCGCCCGCGACCGGAGGGGTCATCTGCGGCGTCGCCGGGGTCTCCGGGGCGGCGAACGGCGGGGCCGACTGCGGCGGGGGCGCAGGCGGGGTTTCCGCCCGCCTGGGCTCCGGCCCCTCGCACCCGGCCAGCGCCAACAGCGCCGTGAGGCCCGCCAGGCGCATCACCCTTCGTCGCCTTCCGAGGTCGGAGCCGGGGTCGAGTCGCCCCCGTCCGCGGCTTCGGCGGCGGCGCGGGTCCGCCGTCGGCGTGGGCGCGGAGCGCGAGGCTCACCGTCGGCGGCTGGAGCCGCGGCCTGGAGGAAGGCCGGCGCGGGGCTCATCCCGCCTTCTTCGTCGCGCAGCATGTCCCCGTCGCCGGACGGCGCAGCGGGCCTCTCGATGCCGGGCAGTTCGGGCTCCGCGGCGGACGGCCCCGGCTGCTCGCCGCCCTCTTCGCGCGGACGCTCGCCGAACCGCGGGCGCTCGCCGTAGCGGCTCTCCGTCCGCCCGTCGCCGCCGCCCTGCCCGTCGCGGGGCCGATCCCGGTCGGGACGATCGCGGTCGCGATCGCGCCGGAACTCGCCCCGGTCGCGGAACTCACGGTCGCCGCGCGCTTCTCGGGGGCCGTCCGGCCGGCCCTCGCGAGGACCGTCGCGCGGCCCCTCGCGGAACTCGCGGCCCTCCCGATCGCGACGGAACTCGCCCCGGTCACGAAATTCGCGGGGCTGGCCCTCGCGGTTCTGGCCGTCCCGGAGCTGGCCGTCACGATTGGGGCCGTCACGGGGCGGGAGGGTCTCGCCCCGCTCCTCTGCAGCGGCTTCATTGTCCGCCTGCACGGCGCCGGCTTCGTTGGCCGCGTTCTGCATGGCTTCGATGGCTTCGTCCTCGAAGTCCAGGTCGTAGCCGTTGGCCACCTGGTCGCGGCCCATGATCTCGGCCGGCGTGCGCTGCGGCTGCAGCGTGCGGATCAGCCGGTAGTAATGCTCCGCGTGCTGGAGATAGTTCTCCAGCAGCACCCGGTCCCCCGCGCCGGTCGCATCGCGCGCCAGCTGCTGATACTTCTCAAAGATGTGTTGGGCCGAGCCGCGGACCTTGAGGTTCTCCGGCCCTTGGCTGTCGAAAGCACGATTGGCGTTGCCGGGCTTGCCCCCGCCGCCACCCCCGCCGCCGCCTGGCCGGTTGCGCCCACGCTGGCGCTTCATTCCCTTGAAGTCTCTCATGGTCGGTCTTGAGCCTTGGTGAGGAAACGTCGACGGCCCCGTCTCGACGACGAACTGGGCGCACGAAGCGGCCGGGCGTTCTTGCCCCGACGTATCAGCCGCTGTCGGCTCACCGCGCGATCCGCGCCGCCGCCCAGAATAGGGCCAAGCGGGCCGGCGCCTCGCGCCAGCCGTCATGAGACGACACTTGTACTAGCGTGTCCGACCTAGTTTTCCAATAGCCGGACCGGCGGACCGCTTCAGCGGGGCTTCTCGCCCGTCACCACCCGATCTCGGTCGCCCAGGTCACGGACCACCTGCACGCCATGGGCGCCGGCCTGCTCGAACAAGGGGCGGACGGCGCGGGCCTGGTCATGGCCGATCTCCACCGCGAACAGCCCGCCGGGCCTAAGCAGGCGCATCACCTCCGGCGCCAGCAGGCGGTAGGCGTCCAGGCCGTCCGGTCCGCCGTCCAGCGCCAGTCGGGGCTCATGATCGCGCACCTCCGGCTCCAACCCGGCGATATCGGCGCTGGGGATGTAGGGCGGGTTGGAGACGACCAGGTCATAGCCGCCGTCCTCCAGTCCGTCGGCCCAGGAGGTTCGCAGCAGCACCGCCCGGTTGTTCAAGTCCAGATTGGCCGCGTTCTCGCGCGCCACCGCCAGCGCCTCCAGCGACACGTCCGTGCCCAGGCCGCGGGCCGCCGGCCGCTCGGCGAGCACCGACAGCAGGATAGCGCCGGAGCCCACGCCCAGGTCCGCCATGGTGAAGGCGCGCCCTTCTGGAAAGGCCTTCAGCGCCAGGTCCACAATGACCTCCGTGTCCGGCCGGGGCGTCAAGACGTCGGAGGTCACCTGGAGCGCGATCTTCCAGAACCCCTTGCGCCCCAAGATCCTGCTGACCGGCTCTCGCCGGGCGCGCCGTTCCACATAGCTGTTCAAGGTCGCCGCCATCTCAGGGGTGATCGGCCGGCGAGGATCGGTGATGATGTCGGTGCGCGAGGCGCCGGTGGCCGCTTCAAGCAGGAGGCGGGCGTCGATCACGGGGCTGTCGACCCGCGCCGCTTCCAGTTGTGCACGGGCGGCGTTCCAGGCGCCGACGAGTGTGGGGGCGAAGTCCTCGTTCATGGAGCAGACAGTAACGACCCGTGCAACAACGCCCAAGCCCGGCCGTTACCTCCGTCGAGAGTTCCGCCATGACCGACGCCGCCATGAGCTCCAATCCGGTTGACGCGACGGGCGACGAGGCTCGCTCGGAAGGCCAAGCCAATGCGGTCGCCCGCAAAGAGCCGGGCCGCGGCCGTGAAGCGGTTCACCCGCGCCAGTTTCCGGGCCGCGGCTGGCGCGACATCCTTTGGCGGGTGCTGGTCAGCTTCAACGCCAACCGGCTGGCGGCCGCCGCCGCCGCCGTCACCTTTTTCACCCTGCTGGCGTTGTTCCCCGCGATCACCGCCTTTGTCTCCTTGTACGGCCTGTTCAACGACGTGGGCACCGCGCGCGAACCGCTGGTGTTGCTGGAGGGCCTCGTTCCGGAAGGCGTCCTGGACTTCATCGGTGACGAGGTGGAGCGCATCGCCGCCGGCCGGTCCTCGGACCTCACCCTGGCCTTTGGCGGCAGCCTGCTGCTGTCCCTGTGGAGCGCCAACGCCAGCATGAAGTCGCTCTTCGAGGCGCTCAACATCGCCTATCACGAGACCGAAAAGCGCAACATCGTGGTGTTCAACGCCACCACCTTGTTCTTCACCCTGTGCGGGCTGCTCTTCCTGCTCACGGTGGTGGCCCTGGTCGTGGTCACGCCCCTGGTGCTCAACCTGGTGGGCTGGGACAGCGCCCTGGCTTGGCTGACCCCGCTCCGCTGGCCCCTGCTGCTGCTGATGCAGATCTGCGCCCTGGCGGTGCTATACCGTTATGCGCCGTCTCGGAGGAACGCGCGCTGGCGCTGGGTGCGCTGGGGCAGCGTCGTGGCCGCCCTGATGTGGGTGGGCGTGGGCTGGCTGTTCAGCTGGTACCTGTCCAGCGTGGCCGATTACGCCGCCACCTACGGGTCGCTGGGCACCGTCATGGGCTTCATGTTCTGGACCTATCTGTCCACCATCGTGGTGCTGTTCGGCGCCCAGCTGAACGCCGAAATGGAGCACCAGACCGCCCAGGACACCACCGTTGCGCCGGAAAAGCCGCTGGGCGAACGCGGGGCCCTGGTGGCCGACACCATCGGTCCCAAGGCCGGCGCGCCGGACGCCGCCCGGTTCACCGTCAACGCCGCCCGCGAGCTCAGCCGCCGCGCCATGCTGCGCAAAAGCAAGCAAACCGTCAGGGCCGCGGAGGTGGAGAAGGCGGAGGCCGACGGCGAGGAACAGGGGAGCTAGGCGCCTCTCGCAGCGGCGCCCGCGGGATTGATCAGGCGAACTCCTCCTCCAAGGCCGCCAGCCGCGCCGCCTGGTCTTCGGCGATCAGAGCGTTGACCAACTCGTCCAACCCGTCGCCTTCCATGATCTTGGGCAGGTTGTAGAGCGTCAGGTTGATCCGGTGGTCGGTCACCCGGCCCTGGGGGAAGTTGTAGGTGCGGATGCGTTCGCTGCGGTCGCCGCTGCCCACCTGGCTCTTGCGGGCGTCCGCGCGGGCCGTGTCCAAGGCGGTGCGCTGCTGGTCGTAGAGGCGGGCCTTGAGCACCTTCATCGCCTTGGCGCGGTTCTGGTGCTGGCTCTTCTCAGACGAGGTCACCACGATCCCGCTGGGCAGGTGGGTGATGCGAACAGCCGAGTCCGTCTTGTTCACGTGCTGGCCGCCGGAGCCGGACGCCCGATAGGTGTCGATGCGAAGGTCGCCGTCGTTGATCTCGATCTCCACGTCTTCGGCCTCAGGCAGAACGGCCACAGTGGCGGCCGAGGTGTGGATGCGGCCCTGGGTTTCGGTGTCGGGCACGCGCTGGACCCTGTGCACGCCGCTTTCGAACTTCAGGCGGCCGAACACGCCGTCACCGTTGATCGAGGCGATGATCTCCTTGTAGCCGCCCATCTCGCCTTCGGAGACGCTGTCGATCTCCACCCGCCAGCCCTGGAGCTGGGCGTAGCGCTGGTACATGCGGAACAGGTCGCCCGCGAACAGAGCCGCCTCGTCGCCCCCCGTGCCCGCGCGTAGCTCCAGGATGGCCGACGCATTCTCGTCGCGGTCCTTGGGCGCCAAGAGCAGCGCCACCTCGCGCTCCAGCTGGGGCAAACGTGCGTTGAGCCCTTCCAACTCCTCGCGGGCCAGGGCGGCCATGTCGGGTTCGCGCATCATGGCTTCCAGCTCGGGGAGCTCCGCACGCGCGCGCGCCAAGGCGCCCACCGCGTCGGCCACCGGCCGGAGCTCCGCATGCTCCTTGGACAAGCGCACGATCTCCGCCCCGTCCGCGGCGGCCCCCATCCGCGCCTCCACCTGGTGGAAGCGGTCGAGCACGGCGTCGAGGCGAGCTTGGGGAAGGTGCACGTAGGTCTTCGGGTTGTGAGGCTGGTGGTCTAGCGACCCCGCGCGCGCGCGTCACCTCGGCCTCTGGGGACGGAGGTTTGCAACCGACAAGGGAGATGGCGTCTTAAGTGGGCAGCGGTCGGGAGCGTACGTGGAAGGGCTGGACGCCTTTTGGCTGTTTCTCGCCGTGGGCTTCACCGCCCAGCTGATCGACGGCGCCCTGGGCATGGCCTATGGCGTGGTCTCAGCCAGCATGCTGCTGGCCCTGGGCGTGCCGCCCGCCAATGTGTCGGCCAGCGTGCACGCGTCCAAGGTGTTCACGGGCGCCGCCTCCGCCACCTCGCACGTCATGCATAAGAATGTGTCGGCGAAGCTGCTGCTCCCGCTGGCGCTGGCGGGCGTGGTCGGGGGCGTGTTGGGCGCGCACCTGCTGACCTCGCTCGAGGCGGACGCCGTCAAACCCTATGTCGTCGGTTATCTGGCGCTCATGGGCCTGGTGATCCTGTGGCGCGCCTACCGCGCCGATCCGGACCACGTGCCCGGTCCCTTTCGCCAGCCGATTCCGCTGGGGGTGGTGGGCGGCTTTCTCGACGCCTTGGGCGGAGGGGGCTGGGGCCCCACCGTGACCAGCACCTTGATCGGCGCCGGCACGCCGCCGCGATGCGCGATCGGCACCTCCAACACGGCGGAGTTCTTTGTCGCGGTGGCCGTTTCCTCCGCCTTTCTCTGGGCCTTGCTGACCGGGCGGTGGGAGGACGCCGACGAGTTGCTTCGCCACGCCTGGGCCGTGGCCGGCCTTATCGTCGGCGGAATGACGGCCGCGCCCTTGGCGGCTTGGCTCACCAAGCGCTTGCCCATGCGCAAGATGACTTGGATCGTAGGCGTCCTGGTGCTGGGCCTTGCCGCCTATCAGGCGGCCGTCATCGTTGGGCTGTTCTGATCCCCGATCAGCCCGGCCGCGTGTCGATGAAGCTGGGGCGCAGCTCCAACCGGTCGCAAAGGGCGGCAAGGCCCGGATGGGCTTCGCGCCAGCGCAGCGCCGGTTGACGCAAGTCCAGATACGGCCCGACCACGCCCAGGGCGATGGTCCCCAGGTCCAAGGTGTCCGAATCCAGGCTGGCTTGCGCTTCGATGCGGTCGAGGGTGCGATGCAGTCCGGCCGTCCAGCGTGCGAGCCACAAGGGCGAGCGCTCCGTTTCCGGCCGGCGGTTCTCGAGCACCAGCTTGACCGCCATTTCCAGGGCGGCGTCCGCCAGGGTCTCGCGCCAGCGCACGCCCCAGTGGCCGTGGGCGACGGGTCCGGCAGGCTCGGGAAGGAGTCGCGGCTCGCCGCTCAGGCTGTCGAGGAAGGCGCAGATCAACGAACTGTCGCTCATCCAGTGGCCGTCATCGAACTGGAGCGCGGGAACCTGGGCGATCGGGTTGGCCTGCAGCAGGCCGGGATCGTCGGCATAGGGGTCGGCCGTGATCTCCTGGACGTGCGGCAACAGCCCTTTCTCACGCACCACGATCCGACACTTGCGCGCGAACGGCGAGGCGGGGGAGATGAACAGCTTCATGGAGCGGGTCCGGGCGTGCGGGAGCCGGCCGCTTGGTCCCTTTCGCCGCCGCTGTCCAGACGGCGTGCGATCAGGCCCGGCAGTGCGGGCGCTCCAGCCGCACCAGCGCCAGGACCCCGTCGGCGACGACCACCTGTCCGTCCAGCCCGGGCGGGCGCGTCCCCGGATCGCGCCGCGTGACCGCATAGTTGAAGGGCTTGGTCGGCTCGAACAGCGCGAACAGCGGCACATTTCGGTGCAGGTGAGCATAGCCCCCCAGCCACACCTTCTCCGTTTCGCTTACGAAGACCCCACACAGGTCCGGCCGTTCGGAGGCGGCGACCAGCAGCCGATTGAACGCGCCGCGGTTGTCCAGGGCCGGGGTGTCGGCGGTTCGGAAATAGGTGATCTGGCCGAGGTCGCCGAAGGTCAGCCGGGTCACGTCCGCGGCGGAGACGAGGGTCACGGCCGTCACGGCCGTCGCCAGAGTTGGAGCCCCTCCCCAGCGCTGCAACCTCGCCCCCGCCCGATCCACGCCCAGAGCCGCCACCGCACAGAACAGCGGTAGGGCCGGCACCACGAACCGGAACTCCTTGTGGGGAATGGGCCAGAGGGAGACAAAAGCTACGAGAACGGTCCAGCTCAGCCCCGGCGCCCGCCGGTATCCCCCGATGAAGAACAGGGCCACAATCGCCGACAGGGCCGGCATGGCGGTGGAGAAGGTCTCGACATAGTAGTGCCAGGGCGCGGTGCCGAAGCTCGAAGCCTTGCCGTCGATCAGGTTGAACTCGAGGTAGACCAGCGCGGAATGAAAAGGCCGCCCCCAGGTGACCCAGTCCAGAACTCCCAGATAGGCGGCCCACAGGGTCAGGACCGCGAACACATGACGGACGTCGCCCCAGCGCCGCTGACCGGCGAGAATGCCGAGCAGGCCCAGGCAGAAAACTCCGTTCTGGAGCCGCAGAAGCACGGCGACGCCCAGCAGCGACGCGGCCCAGGCCAAGCTCCGGCGCCCAGCCGCGGGCCGCAGGGCCAGGGCGAAGGCCCACACGATGGGCGCGGCCGAGGCGGTCTCGCCCAGGGCCCGTGGAGCGAAGTAGATCATGGGCGCCGCCAGCGCGAAAATGGCCGCCGCCGCTGCCGCCGCGGGCGCCGACGCGCCCAAGCTGCGCGCCAGGTTGTGGCATCCCCAAGCGGTCAGCACGCCGAGGAGGCAGAACAGGACTTCGAACGCCGGGAGGTACTCCGCCGGCCTGTCCAGTCCCACCCCGTCGAACACGCGGAACAGCACCGCCAGCACGCCGGGAAAGAACCAGTTGCGGGCTCCCTCGATGTACTCCCAGGCACGGATGCCGTAGCCGTAGGCGAGCCCGTGGGCCGGTTCGAGGCTCTGGTAGATCTCGTCGGGCCAATAGACGCTGTCGTCGACCGAGGCGAACCAGAGCCGCCACGCCGCCCCGGCCGTGAGAGCCACGACCAGAAGAACGGCGCCCAGCCGCGCTTCCGACAACGGCGGCGCCGCCCACCGGGTTCGCAAGGAGATGTGGTCGGTTTCGGAGACCATGGCGCTTCCCGCCACGCGCGCCCCAAATCGGAGCGTGGCTCTCAACCCATGAGCAGTCAGGGTTAAGGCCGCCTTTCGGCCTATTCGGCCGCGGGCAGGAAGGCGGCCGCAGCGTCCTCGCGCACGGCCTCGTGAGGGCGCGCTTCGTCCAGCTCCCGCGCCTTCTCCTCGACCAGCGCCACGATGTGGTCGACCATGCCGAGGTTGTCCTGCTTATGGTCGGGCTTGCCGGCCAGATAAACCATGCCCGCGCCCTTGCCGCCCCCGGTGAACCCCACGTCGGTGTAGAGCGCCTCGCCTGGGCCGTTCACCACGCAGCCGATGATGCTCAGGCTCATCGGGGTGGCGATGTGCGCCAGCCGCTCCTCCAGGATCGCGGTGGTCTCGATCACATTGAAGCCCTGGCGCGCGCAGGACGGGCAGGCGATGATGTTCACGCCCCGGTGCCGCAGGCCCAGCGACTTCAGGATGTCGAACCCGACCTTGATCTCCTCCACCGGGTCGGCGGCCAGGGACACGCGAATGGTGTCGCCGATCCCGGCCCACAGCATCGACCCCATGCCAATGGCGCTCTTGATGGTTCCGGCCCGCAGCGGCCCCGCCTCGGTGACGCCCAGGTGCAGCGGGCAATCGATCGCCTCGCTGAGCTGCTGATAGGCCGCCACGGTCAGGAAGGGATCGGACGCCTTTACCGAGATCTTGAACTCGTGGAAGTCGTGGTCCTGGAGGATGCGCGCGTGGCGGAGCGCGCTCTCCACCATGGCCTCCGGGCAGGGCTCGCCATACTTCTCGAGCAGGTCGCGCTCCAGGGACCCGGCGTTGACGCCGATCCGCATGGAGCAGCCGTGGTCCTTGGCCGCCTGGATCACCTCGCGCACGCGAGCAGGGGAGCCGATGTTCCCGGGGTTGATGCGCAGGCAGGCAGCGCCCGCCTCCGCAGCCTCGATCCCGCGCCGGTAGTGAAAGTGGATGTCCGCCACCAGCGGCACGCGGGCCTCGCGCGCGATGGTGCGGAAAGCCGCCGTGCTTTCTTCGTCGGGGCAGGACACGCGCACGATGTCGGCCCCGGCCTCCTCCAATCGCCGGATCTGGTCGAGGGTGGCCGCAGCGTCGGTTGTCGGCGTATTGGTCATGGACTGGACGGAGATCGGCGCGTCGCCGCCCACCAACACCTTGCCCACACGGATTTGCCGCGACGGCCTGCGCTGGATCGCGCGCCAGGGACGGACGTGAGTGTGGTCGAGCGCCATGCCCGTAATCTAAGCCGCCCCCGCGCGCCTCGCCAGCTTGAACCGCCGCGCCTCCGGTCTTAGGCCCGCGACATGACCCCGCGTTACGACTTCGCTTCCGACAACGTCGCCGGCGCCGCCCCGGAAGCGGTTCAGGCCCTCATCGACCACAACACCGGTTCGGCCTCCGGCTACGGCACGGACCTTGTCACCCGCCGCGCCGCCGATCTCGTGCGCGAGTTGCTGGACGCGGACGCCGACGTCCGCTTCGTGGCCAACGGCACGGCCGCCAACGCCTTGGGCGTGGCCGCCCTGGCGCGGCCCTTCGAAGCCGTGCTTTGCCACGAGCACGCCCACATCCGGACGGACGAGACGGGCGCACCCGGCTTCTTCGGTCAAGGCGTGGGCCTCCTCACCCTGGCCGGCGCGTCGGGCAAGATCGACGCGGCCGCTCTCCAGACCGCGCTGGAGCAGCCGGACGTCTCCCACCGCCAGTCCCCGGCGGCCCTGTCGCTCACCAACGCCACGGAATACGGCACGGTCTACACCGACGACGAGCTCCGGCGACTGATCGAACTGGCCGACGCCTACGCCGGCCACCAGGGCCGCGGCCTGCCCGTGCATCTGGACGGCGCCCGGCTGGCCAACGCCGCCGCCGCCGGCTTCGAGCTCAAGGAGCTCCCCCGCATGGGGGTGGACCTGCTGGTGATCGGCGGAACCAAGGCCGGCATGACGCCCACGGAGGCCATCGTGCTGTTCGACAAGTCGCTCTCGCCCCGCTTCGACGCGCGACTGAAGCAGGCGGGTCAGCTCACCTCCAAAGGTCGCTTCCTGAGCGCGCCCTGGATCGGCATGCTGGAGACGGGCGCCTGGAGGGACCGCGCCGGCCACGCCAACGCCATGGCGCGGCGGCTGGCGACCGCGGTTGCGCCGCACTTCCCCCTCACCCATCCCGTCCAGGCCAACGCCGTGTTCGTGCGCATGGAGGAGCCGGCGCTGGGACGGCTGCGGGAGCAGGGCTGGTTCGTGTATCGCTTCCTGGACGGCAGCGTGCGGATGATGTGCTCCTGGGCCACCGCACCCGACGCCGTGGACGAGTTCGCCGCCTCCGTGGCCGCAATCGCTTGAGTTCGCCGTGAACGGCTCAGGGCGCTTGAGTTCGCCGTGAACGGCTCAGGCGCTTGAGGGCGCCGTCAGCGGCTCAGGCGTCAGAGGCCCGGCCGATCGCGTAGAACCGTTCGGCCCGCTGCCGACGAAGCGCTTCCGGAGACAGGCGGGCGAGATCCCGCATCTCGAGCTCGACCGCGTCTCCCACCGCCGCAATGGCGGCGGCCGGATCGGAGTGCGCCCCGCCCAGGGGCTCCCGCACGATTCGGTCGACGATGCGCAACGCCAGCAGGTCCTCCGCGGTGATCTTCATCGCCGCCGCGGCCTCCTTCGCCCGGGCGCCGTCGCGGAACAGGATGGAGGCCGCGCCCTCCGGCGAGATGACCGAATAGATGGAATGCTCCAGGATCAGCACCCTGTTGGCTGCGGCCAAGGCGATGGCCCCGCCCGAGCCGCCCTCGCCGGTCACCACCGTCACGAAGGGAACGCCCAGCGTCAGCCCACGCTCCGTGGATCGCGCGATCGCTTCCGCCTGACCCCGCTCTTCGGCGCCCAGGCCGGGATAGGCGCCGGCCGTATCCACCAGACTGATCACCGCCAGGCCGAACCGTTCGGCCATCTCCATCAAGCGCACCGCTTTGCGGTAGCCTTCCGGCCGGGCCATGCCGAAATTGTGCCGGAGCCGGCTGGCCGTGTCGGCGCCCTTTTCATGCCCCATCACCAGCACGGGCGTGCCGCGAAACCGCCCCAGCCCGCCCACGATCGCCTGATCGTCGGCGAACTTGCGGTCGCCGCGCAGCTCCACCCAGTCTTCGATCAGGGCCGACACATAGTCCTGGAAATGGGGCCGGCCCGGATGCCGGGCGACCTGCGTCTTCCGCCAGGGATCGAGCTGGGCGTAGAGGTCGGTCCGCAGCACCTCCGCTCGGTCGCGCAGCGCATGCAGCTCCGCCCCGATCGCGACGGACCGGGACCGCTCGGCGATCTTGGACAGTTCGTCGATCTTGCCTTCCAGCTCGGCGATCGGCCGCTCGAAGTCGAGGTAATGGCGTGCGGGGGGAGTCATCGGGCGCCTTCCCTATGACCGGGAACCCCGCGTCACAAGATGGAGGGCGTCTTCCACCGACGGCCAAGTTGTGCAACCTTGGCGCAGGAGGGCGAAAACATTGTTCGTCGAGATGCTTGCCGCGCTCAGCGCCGCCGCCGTGATCTCCCCCGTTCAAGCACCCGCGCCTGTTGCCGGCGCCTCAGCCCAAGCTGGTGCATCCACCACCGCGCCCCTACCGTGGATCGACAAGGAGGATCGGATCGTCTGCCGTTCGGTTCGCCAGACGGGAAGCCGCTTTCCGGTTCGGGAATGCATGACCGAGGCGGAGCGGGAGTTGCGGGCCGCCCAAGCTCGACGCGACAAGGACCGGCAGTACCTGCGGGGTCGTCCCAGGAGGGGGCGGTGACGTCCCGAGCCGCCCTTTCCGTCCTGACCCTGCTCTTGGGGGCCGCCTCCGCCTCGACCGGCGTGGCCGCCCAGGATCTGCTCTACCGTCACCGCCCGGTCGAGGTCCAAGCGCTGGCCCGCTACGGGGAACAGCCCTACTGGCGGGTCTTGGCCACCTGCGCCGGCATGCACGGCGCCCTGGTGAACCAGTATGAGGCGCAGGCTCGCCCCGCCCAAGGTTCGGCCGCCAAGGCGCGCGCTCTGGCCTTCATGGGTTCGGCTCTACGTCAGGCGCAAGCCGATCGCGGATTGGACCGGTCCGGCGCGCTCGACCTGGTGACGCCCGCGGTGAACGAAGGCCGCGTGCTGGGGTCGGCGCTGCTCCAGCGGCGAACAAACGGCTATACGGCCGAGCAGCTCGTCGACGTCATGTGCACTCAGGTCAGCGAGCGACACGCGCAGGCGACCCAAGGGCGCTAGCGCCGAACAGGGCAGGGCTCCGCTGCTCAGCGCCCAGCCACGAACGCCTGCCCGTCGCACACCGGCGGCACGAAAGAGGGCGCGTTCTTCCGCCGTTTCACGCGCGGCCCCACGAAGGTCAGCACCTCATCCGCTGAGACCGCGCCCGGCGGCGGCGTCTCGCCGGGCCGAACCGCCAGGGCCCGGATATAAAGGTCCGCGCCGGGCCGCACGCTGAGGGAGGTCGAACCGGGCGTGTGCTCCACCCGCTCGACCGCCTTGGAGGTTCCGTCCTTCTGTTTGACCTTCTCCACCGTGATGGTGGTCGACTCCGGCGTGGCGGTCTCCTCCACCTCCGTCCGATCCTCGCCCCGCTCGACGATGAAGTGCGTGAGGCAGGCGCGCCGCACCGTCTCCGCGGCCCGCAGCATAGCGAAGTCGTGCACCGCGCCATGTTCGGTGGCCCCGTTGCCGCGGGACACGATCCGGTAGCTGTCCCCCGTCAGGCGCTGGGCCGTGACCCCGTCGTCCATGAGGCCGCCCAGTTCGCCGTAGGTGGTCGCACAGGCCGAGGTCAGCAGGGCCGCGCCGACGATGAGGAACCGCTTCACGTCCGTTCTCCGCTCCATGCGGCCGGATGTCGCACAGCCGAGCTGAAGCGTGGCTGAACGAGGTGCGCGCGGCTCAGCTTCCGCGGGCCAGGGGGTGGGCGCGATGAACAAGCTCCCGAAGCCGGTCGGAGGCCACATGAGTGTAGATCTGGGTGGTGGCGATGTCGGCGTGCCCCAACAGCTTCTGCACGACGCGCAGGTCCGCCCCGCCCTCCAGCAGATGAGTCGCAAAGGCGTGGCGCAGGACGTGCGGGCTGACCCGCGCCGGATCGATCCCGGCGTCCAGCGCCGCCTGATCCAGCAGTTGGGCGAACCTGCGGGAAGACAGCCGTCCGCCCTTGCCACGCGACGGGAACAGCCAGGGATTGGCCTTATCTCCCGCCGGGACGTGGGCCGGGCGGGCCGCCAGGTAGGCCTGCACCGCCGCCCGGGCCGTGGTGTTCAGCGGAGCCAGCCTTTCCTTTCCCCCCTTGCCGCGAACGATCAGGAAGGCGGGGTCGCGCTCCAGCGCCGCCACCGGCAGGGCCAGGAGTTCGCTGATCCGCAGGCCGGAGGCGTAGAGAAGTTCGATCATGCACACGAGGCGCAGCCCGCCCGCGCCGTCGGCTGCTTCGGCCGCCGCTAGGATCGCCTCCACCTCCGCCCGGCTCAGCACCTTGGGCAGCGACCGCCCGCGCTTGGGCGCCTCCACCCGGCGCGCCGGATCGTCCGTGCGCCAGCCCTCGCCAAGCCCGAAACCATAGAATTGCCGCACGGCCGCCCGTCGTCGCGCCGCGGTGGCGGGCGACAGCCCCCGTGCGCTCAGGTCTTCGAACCAGGCCTCGAGGTCGGTGCAGCCGGCCCGGTTCAGGTCCAGCCCACGCCCGGCCAGGAAGGCTTCGGCGTCCGCCAGGTCACGTCCGTAGGCCGAGAGCGTGTGGGGCGAAGCCGCACGCTCGACCGCCATCATCTCCAGAAAGGCTTCGATCTGCGCTCCGGCTCCCGACACCTTCAACACCGTTCGCATTGCGTGGAGCCTTGGTGTATGCGTCCCGCCCCTTATGGAACCGTCAAGGTCCTCCGCCGAGGCGACCCCGCCCGCCTCGCCCGAACCCGAGCCCGAGGTCGGCGACGGCCCGCCGCCCGCTCCCCAGACCCGCTCCGTGGTGCTGGTCGGCCTGATGGGCGCCGGCAAGACCACCGTCGGACGCAGGCTGGCGCGTGCGCTCGGCCTGCCGTTCAAGGACGCGGACGGCGAGATCGAAGTCGCGGCCGGGCGCTCGGTGTCCGAGATCTTCGCCGAGCGTGGCGAGGGCGAGTTCCGCGCAGGCGAGCGCCGGGTGATCCAGAGGCTGCTGGACGGTGCGCCCATGGTGCTGGCCACCGGCGGGGGTGCGTTCATGAATGCGGACACGCGCAGGCTGATCCGGGCGCGCGCGGTCAGCATATGGCTCCGCGCCGACCTGGACGTGCTGGCGGCCCGTTGCGGCCGCCGCAACACCCGCCCCCTTCTGCAAACAGGTGATCCGCGCCAGACCCTGGAGCGGCTGGCCCGGGAGCGCTACCCCATCTACGCCGAAGCGGACCTGACGGTGGAGACCTCCGAAACGCCGCACGACGCCGCGGTGGCCGCCATCCTGGAAGCGCTGCGACGCTTTGAGGCGCGCACGGCATGAAATCGGTGCCCGTGCGACTCGCCGGCCGCGACTACGAGGTGGCGGTCGGCCCGGGCCTGCTTGAGACGGCGGGCGAACGCATCGCGCCGCTCCTGAAACGCCCCCGCCTGCCGATTGTGGCCGACGCAACGGTGGCCGCCCTGCACGGCCCGCGGCTTTTGACGGGCTTGGAGCGCGCCGACGTGCAAGGCCTGCTGATCACCGTGCCGCCAGGCGAGGCCAGCAAGAGCTTTGCGGAACTGGAGCGCGTGCTGGACCGGCTGCTGGAGCTTCGGCTCGACCGCGGCGACGCGGTGGCGGCCTTCGGGGGCGGCGTGATCGGCGACCTGGCCGGTCTGGCGGCCGCACTGCACAAGCGCGGCTCGCCCTTTGTGCAGATTCCAACCACCCTGCTGGCCCAGGTGGACAGCGCGGTGGGCGGCAAGACCGCAATCGACACGCGCCGCGGCAAGAACCTGATCGGAGCCTTTCACCAGCCGCGCCTGGTGCTGGCCGATACCGATGTGCTGGCCACCCTGCCCCTGCGCGAGCTCCGCGCCGGCCTCGCCGAGGTCGTCAAGGCGGCGTTGATCGAGGACCCCGACTTCTTCGACTGGCTGGAGGTGCGCGCCGGCGCCGTTCTAGCGCTCGATCCCGCAGCGGTGGCCCACGCCGTGGTCCGGGCGGTCGAGATCAAGGCCGCCATCGTGGCCGAAGACGAGCACGAGACCACCGGCCGCCGCGCGCTGCTCAACCTGGGGCACACCTTCGCCCACGCCTTTGAGGCCGAGGCGGGCTATGACTCGGCCGCCCTGCTGCACGGCGAAGCCGTCGCCCTGGGTTGCGCCCTGGCCTACCGCTTCGCCGTCGGCGGGGGTCTCTGCCCGCCCGCTGACGCCGCCCGCGCGGAGACCTTGCTCGCGCGCTGCGGCCTGCCGACCTCCCTCTCCGACCTGTCGCAGACCTTCGCCGCCGACCGGCTGCTCGACCGCATGGCGGACGACAAAAAGGCGGAAGGCGGCGCGCTCACCCTCATCCTCCCCCGCCGCATCGGCGAGGCGTTCACCCGCCGCGACGTGGACCGCGCGACCCTGCGCGACTTCCTCATCTCCGAAGGAGCTCAACCTTGATCGGCGCGCTTGTCGCCCTCGCCCCCGCCCTGCTGGTGCTGCTCACCCTGGGCGGGCTGATCTCCGCGGCCGAAACCGCCATGACGGGCGCCAGCCGCGGCCGGCTCCACCAGTTGGAGCGCGACGGCGATCGCCCCGCCCGCAGGGTCAACCGCCTGCTGGGTGATCAGGAGACCATGATCGGGGCCATCCTGCTCAGCAACAATGTGGTCAACATCCTGGCCTCCGCGCTGACCACCACCGTCTTTTCCGCCCTGTTCCCCGGCGCGATCGGCGTGGCCGCCGCCACAGTGATCATGACCGTGCTGATCGTGATCTTCGCCGAGATCCTGCCGAAGACCTTGGCGCTGACCCATGCGGACGACGTGGCCCGGCTGCTGTCCCTGCCGACGCTGTGGCTGGTGCGCATCTTCGGCCCCCTGGCCAACGGCGCTCAATGGGTGGTGCGCCAGACCCTGCGCCCCTTCGGCATCCGACTGGGCATGGAGACGGACGTGCTGGCGGCGCACGAGGAGATCCGCGGCGCGGTGGAGTACCACCATTCCGAGGGCACGGTGGAGGAGACCGACCGCCAGATGCTGGGCGGCGTGCTGGACCTGGCCGACCTGGCCGTCTCCGAGATCATGGTTCACCGACGCAACATGCAGACCCTGGACGCCGACCTGCCCCCGCGCGAGCTGATCCGCGCGGCGTTGGACAGCCGCCACACCCGCCTGCCGCTCTACCGCGACGAGCCGGAGAACATCGTGGGCGTTCTCCACAGCAAGGACCTGGCCCGCGCCATCGCCGCCGTGGACCGGCTGGAGGAGGTCGACCTTCCCTCCGTGATGCGCGAGCCCTGGTTCATCCCGGACACCACCAACGCCAAGGACCAGCTCGCCGCCTTTCTGCAGCGGCGCAACCACTTCGCCCTGGTGGTGGACGAGTACGGCGACCTGCAGGGCCTGGTGACCCTGGAGGACATCCTCGAAGAGATCGTGGGCGACATCACCGACGAGCACGACGCCCCCGCGCCCGCGGGCTTCGAAGGGGGCATCGACCGCGCGCCCGACGGCTCGGTGGTGGTGGACGGCGCCACCACCATCCGCGATCTCAACCGCGCCCTGGACTGGACCCTGCCCGACGAGGAGGCCGTCACCGTGGCGGGCCTGGTGATCCACGAAGCCCAGACCATCCCCGACATGGGTCAGGTCTTCAACTTCCACCGCCAGCGCTTCCAGATCCTGGGCAAGGAACGCAACCAGATCACCCAGTTAAGGGTGTGGCCGCCGGAGCCGGTGGACGAGGACGTCTAGGTTTGGGCCACACCCCGCACCCTCATTCCCCGGGCGCGGCCGCCTTGATCGACAGGGCGTGCACCGGGCCGGCGAGCTCCACCCGCAGCACCTCGTTGACCGCTCGTTGCCGCGCCACCCGGCCCAGGCCCGTGAAGGCCGCGGAGACCACCCGAACG